>NZ_JAQJIO010000001.1:0-488883 GCF_027947415.1 Cobetia sp. MMG027 | reverse complement strand
AGGCAATGCAGCCTCCAGACTCGCAGGCCCTGCAAAGCTGTGTTGCGCGCCTTTGACGTCCACCTTGCCAGGCCCGTGCACTTCGATATTGCCGCCGCTCAGACGGAGATAGCCGCCGCCGCTGGTGAGCAGAATCTCGTTCTTGGCCTGGAGGGTGACGGTGCCTTCGGTGGAAGTGATGGTCATGTCCTTCTCGGACGTGAGTTCCATGGCGTCACTCTGTGCCTGTACTTCCACCTTGCCCTTGGCAGTGAACAGCTTGATGCCGGCGCGCTGCACGAACAGCGAGAACTTCTCGGAGAGCGAGGCGATCAGGCTGCGGCCGGTGGCCAGGTTGATGTCTTCGCCGCTGGTGATGCTGAGTGACTTGCCCTGTGCCAGATGGGTGGATTCCGGCGTACTGAGCGCAATGCCCGCCGGCGAGCTGACATGCAGCCAGGGGGCGTTCAGGCGTGCAGCCTCACCACGGCCCCCCGCAGCGGCACTTGAGGCGGAGCTACCATCAAAGTCACTGCCACTGTCTTCCGCGCCATAGCGGCCTTGCGCATCTTCACTGGCCAGCTTGAGGTTATCGAGGGTCGCGAGCGCTTCCGCCTCATGGCTGGTAGCACTCTCACTGAGCGTATTGGAGAGCTGATAGGCGCTGGCCAATTGTTGCTGTGCGGGCGTCAGATCGAGCTGTTCACCACTGGCGGCAATCTGCCCCCAGCTGGTCAGCAGCAGCCCCTGATGCGCGCGAACCGCGCCATAGGCGTCCGAGCGCAGCTCGAAACCAGTGCCGCGGAAGCTGCCTCGTGTATTGCCCTGCTGATGGATCAGATAGCCGAGGTTGAGCTGGGACTTCTCGTGCTCCGAGTTCAGGCGCACGCGCTCCTGATCCGTCGCGTCATCGAACACCAGCTCGTTGTACTTGTTGCCGCGGTAGGTCTTGCTCTTGAGGCCGGAAAGCAAGCCGTTGGAGTGCCATTGTGGCGTCTGGTCGCCGTTGTAGACGCGTCCGGTGATCAGCGGCCGATCGGCATCGCCTTCGAGGAAATCGACGATGACTTCCTGACCGATACGCGGCACGAACACGCTGCCCCAGCCGGCACCGGCATTGGGCTGCGCAACACGCAGCCAGCAGCTGGCGTCGGCGGCGCCCTTCTCGCTGCGGTCCCAGTGGAACTGCACGCGCACGCGGTTGAGCGAGTCGGTGTGGATCTCTTCATTCTCGGGCCCGACGACAATCGCTGTCTGCGGGCCACCCAGGTTGGGGCGCGGGTGATCGAGAGACGGGCGATACGGCTGGCTGAGGCGCTGGGATTCGAAGTCGATCAGATACTGGCCGGTGCCGACGCCGTCGTAATCTTCATCGGCGGCGTCTTCCAGGCCATGTGCCTTGCGAGCACTCGCCATGCGCGATTGCAGGCTGCCGGGCAGGGTCTTGAGGTGCGCGGAGACCGGCAACGCGTTCTCGGCGCAGATCGTGAGGCCCAGCACGAGAAATTCACGTTCGCTGGAATCGCCATCTTCGTGGCGTGCATGCTGACTGAGCTCGAACCAGCGGCCGACTTCCAGTTGACGCGCACCACCGGCGCCGTAAAAGCGCTTGGCGCGCGATTCGTGAGCTTCCAGGCGGTTGACCGTCAGGCGCTCACCGCGTGAGTAATCGTCAAAATAGTATTCGCCGGGATAGTCGTAGACTTCCTGCTCGCTGAGGTTGCCCTGGTCGCTACGCGTGTCCTGACCGGAACGCTTTTCCAGACCCGGTTGCTTGTAATCGAAGGTTCCGAGGCTGACGCGCGTCGGTTGCTGCTGACGGCGACCGCTCCACTGGGTGATGGAATCTTCCAGTTCGGTGGCATCCTGACGGTGGAAGCGGATCACCTGCGGCTCGACCGGTGCGCAGGTCGCGACATCGTCGGTGATGACGAGGCGGTGGCCATTGAAGTCGCTATCGTCACTGGCATGTTCGAAGTAGTAGAACAGCCCTTCCTGCTCCATCAGGCGATTGACGAACTGGAAGTCGCTCTCACGATATTGGACGCAGTAGCTGCGCGCCGGATACTCACGGCGCAGATCCAACCGCCAGCCACCCTGGGCTTCGCCTTGCGCGATGGCGTGCTTCGAGAACACCGACTCGATGACTTCGACGGCGGTGAGGTCCTGGAAGATGCGGCTGTCGCGACCGAGCTTGAGCATCGCCATCCACGGCACCAGCGTCAGCTGGTAATAGAAGACGCCACCGTCCTCACCGAGCAGCGCGGCGGACTCGACCAGCCCCGAGAGCTTGCGGTAACTGCCATCGGCCTGACGCACCGAGAGTGCCGCCGGCTGCGCCATCAGGGTCTTGAGTTCGATATCACCGTTCTGGGAGATGCAGTCGAGGGTATAGGCGAAGGGACGCGACATGCGCTCTTCCCCCACCAGGCGGTGCGGAATGAAGTCCGCGCCGCTCATCTCAAGCGTAAGCAGGCGCTCGTTCTGATCCAGTGAAATCTCGAACGACTCCAGCAGGCTATCCAGCCAGGAATTCTCTGCCATCCTTAACATCCTCACGGTGCGCGCGCTTGTTCGCTCGGCAAGCGAGCGCACCGGCTTGTTCAGTTCGGGTCATGCGTCTCAAGACGCAGCGATGTTCAACACAGGACGAGCACAGTCAGCACAGCGCCGTCAGCGCAAACCGGCACAGGGCGTGAGTGTCAGCATCCGGGTCCGGGTATCGTCCCGCAGCGACACGACCAGGGCGCTGTCGTTGTCTTCCAGTTCCGCGATCGCCAGTACCAGCGCCAACGCAAGCCAGGCATCTCCCGGCCAGCCGCAGAAGCTGTCGAGCGTGGTGCCATCCTCGATCATGTCCAGCCCCGGCCAGCGATTCATCAGGCTGGTGCCGGCTTCCACCGCGCGACCGGGCAGCCCGAGGCTATCCATCACCAGACGCATGGGCTCGAACGGCTCGCGGGTAGAGGCATGCTCGTCATTTTCCGCCTGCACGGGCCACTGGCGTTCGATCAGCTGCATCAGCGGTGCCGGCGAGCGGCGCAGCTCTCGGCTGCCCCGCGCCGGATGGGTCAGCGTTGCCGCCAGCGGCACCTGCCAGCCCTGCAAGGGCGCCGGTGAGTCAGGCGCGAGGCGCTCGAAGAGCAGCGCCGCGACAGCCTCACCGGGAAACAGACCGCTCGGGCGGGAGGCATACGCCAGCTGACCGCGCCGCGACAGCTCCGAGACGCTGCTGTCGAACAGCAGTGAATCGACGCTGAGCCAGATGACATGCGGCATGCCGCCCGACGCTTCGGCGGCCAGCAGTTCATGCAGGTCCTGTTCGGCCGCCGCACGATGCGAGACGCTGCCCAGCGCGTCGGCGAAGGGCGTGGCCGCCACCGTCTCGCGCAAGCGTGCGATGAACCCCTCCACCAGGCTGGCATGACGGATCGGCGCACTCAGCACGATATCGAAGGGCGCGCCCTCCGGCAGCGCTTCCAGCATCAGCAGCGCGTCGATGATCAGGGCCTGGATCAAGGTCTCGAGCCGCTGATGGCGGCGATCGAGACGTGCCACCTGCTCGCCGGAGGCAGGCGATGCGCCCGCCTGCCCCAGCGCGATTTCGTGCACCAGCAGGCCATAGCCATCCGGGCCACGCAGGGTCGCGGAGATCTCGGCCGCGGCCGATGACGGCAGCTGCCCCTTGGCCACCGCCCCTGCCGAGGTCAGCGCCACGCCATCCAGCAGACACAGGGTGTCGGTGCGGTAGTCGCTGCGCAGCTTGGTGACCGGCGCCTCGGGCTCTGCCGGGCGCACCTGCTGCAGGCGGTCATAGATCGAGCTCTTGAACATCATCAGTGATCATCACGCCGCTGAGTGCCCAGGGTTTCACGGATGCCGTCGACGACATGTTCCTCGCGGATGACATCACGCAGCCATTCTTCCAGCGGCATGCGACCCCAGCGCACGGCGCGTTCGACCAGATACGGCACCGGGCTGTGCGGCTCGCTGCCCTTGAAGTACTGGGCGACGCCATTGAGCATGTCGAAGGCTTCCTCGCGGGTCTGCGGCGTGGTGCGCAGTGCCGCCGGTGCCATGCCCGCCTGTGCGGACGGCGTGACACTCGCATCCCCAGTGGTGGCATCGCCACTTGCGGCGTCCGTCACTTCTGCATCGCTCTCGGCAGATGCCTGGGCCTCATCGTCCAGGCTGACCCCGCGCTCGCCCAGCAGTCGCTCGATCAACTGGGTGCAATCCGCCAGTCCACGCTGCAGCTGACTGAAGGTCGGCGCGCTCACCCCCAGCTGGGCATTGAGCTGCGCCACCAGACCGGCCAGCGCCTGCTGGCACTTGACGATCTGCTGGTGACGCTCGCGGAAGGTCGCCGTCTCGGTCAGCACCACGGAGCGCTGGAAGATATCGGCATTGATCTTGCCATCCGCCAGCGCGCCTTCCATGGCATCCACGTCGGTACGCGCCAGGTTCTCGACCTGACGCGACTCCTCATAGCGGTCGAGCCCGTAGAGCTGCCCTTCCACCAGCGGCAAGGTGCCGATCATGCCGGCGAGGGTGTCATCCAGCCAGGTCAGACGTGCGACACGCTCTTCATCCCCTTCCTCGAGCGTCGGGTAAAGCGTCTCCCAGTACTGCTCACACAGCGCCGTCATCAGCTCCAATCCCCAGGCCAGGCCCGTGAAGTGATCACGATGCGCCAGGCCTTCGCAAAGCCAGCCCGCCAGCGACAGGTCCTTGCTCTGCTCGGCCAGACCGTCGGCAGTCAACGAGATGACGGCGTTCCAGTCGGACTTCTTGAGATCGGCCTGCCATTCGCCCTGGCTCAGGTAGGCCGGGTCTGCGCGACGCGCTTCCTTGATCTCATCAAAGAGCAGCGAGAACCCCAAGTCCTCTCCTGTCCCATGAGCGCCGATTGGCGCGAGCAGTTCATCGCGGTCCCATTCGTCGGCCATCTTGTCTCTCCTGAATCACGTGTTGATCGCGTTGCGAGGCAACGCCTGCGAAATCACTGTGGCGCAGTGCTGTTGTGTCAGAGCCAGTTAGCACAGCGCTATTGGTACAGCGCTATTGGCACAGGCCCTGTTGGCAAAGAACTGTTGGCAAAGAGCTGTTGGCACAGCACTGACAGCGCAATGATTTCGCAGGCGCTCATCGAGGCAAACGGGGATGCGCAAGGGGAAAACAGACATGCCGGGAGAGCCTTTCGCTCCCCCGGCATGCCTTCTACCCGGACGTGATATCCCCTGAAAACGAGCTCACGCCAGCACGCTGGCCAAGCCCCGGGATGCCACCCTCCTGTTCATGGGCGGCGACTCACGCCGCCGCGCCATGAGCCGATACTCAGGAGTAGACGCGGTTGCGCGTGCGGTCCCAACCACCGGTGATGTTACCGCCACCCTGGCCATCGCTGCGCTTCTGCTGGGTGTAGGTGACCTTGATACGCGCGAAGTTCAGCTTGATCTCTTCAGACGGCAGATCGTGACGCGAGTCGTGCACGGAATCGGTCGCACCGCCACCGCCGGCCTGGGAGAAGGACGCCATGCCTTCCAGGTCCACGGAAGACACGATGACTTCCTCAAGCTTCACTTCCATGTAACGCACCTGCTCGCCACCGGCACGGTGAACCTGCAGGGTGATTTCCTTGATGTGCTGGCCGCGGCAGCACGCTTCGAACAGCTTCGGAGAAGCCTTGTCGATGAACTTCTTGATCGCGAACTCACTCAGGTTGACGCGCTCGGCAGACGCGCCGCCCGCAGAGCTGGCCGTCGCGGAAGTCGCTTGGCTGGCGCCGAATTCAAAGCTCAGCAGCTCGATCCAGTCCTTGTGATTGGTGTCCAAGCTCTCGCCCGGGATGCCGTCGATCTTGAGATAGGCGTCAAAAGCCATGGTAAAACTCCATTTCAGTCATGTGATGGGTAGGCATCACGGGTAGCAGCACTCCCTGGCTGCCACCTGCAACGCGCGTTTGGACACGCTACCGCCAGGAGATGCCATCCAGGCACCGCCACTGCGTATGTCCATGCTTCTCCGCTCTCGTGCTCCGGGCCTGCCTTCAGGCCTGTCATCCAAGAGCTCGACTCCTCCATGAGTCGGCAAAGTGAAAACGGTTCAGCGCAGGCGCATCAGTTCAGCGCACGCACTTCAATCTCGACACGACGATTGGGCGCCAGACAGGCGATCTTGTCGGTGCGCGACATCTCGCCATCGCACTTGACCAGCGGACGATCACTGCCGGCCCCTTCCGCGCCGATCAGCTCACCCGGCAGCCCCTTGCCCACCAGATAGGTGCGCACGGTCTCGGCGCGCTGCAGTGAGATCCGACGGTTGGCAGTGGCGGACCCGATCGGGTCGGCGTGGCCGGTGATGGTGATGCGTCCCAGGTTCGGCGTATTGGAAAGTCGTTCGGCGATGGCATTCAGCTGACGCTGCCCCTCGCCCTGCAGCCCCGAGTAATCCGCACGCCCGAAAGCGAACAGGGTGTCGGATTCCAGCGTGATGGTCTCGACGGTGCTCAGGGAGCGGTCCAGCAGACCATCGATGTAGTTGCGACTGGATGACACCAGGAAGGTGTTGTCTTCCAGACGCGGCACGTCCGGGCGCACGACCTGCTCGGCATAGAAGTTGACCTGACGGCTGGCATATTCCAGATCACGGCTATCGCGCGGCACATCCTCCCCCTGGGTGATGGCCGGATACCAGTAGACCGGCATCTCGCTACGCAGCCAGTCCGGCTCGATGTCCTCGCGCGGCGTGCGCGACAGGGACAGGTAGGTCTTCAGGGTGTTGTTGCCGAAGTCCGCCAGCGCCTGGGCCGAGTTGTCACGTGGCTGGGCGTGGTCCTCGACACCCGGAACATGGATATCGGTCTCGCGCGGGCCATCCTCGCGGTCATGCACGCTGATGGTCGGCAGCATGAACAGCGACTGGTTGAGGTTGCTGGCGATCGGCACCAGCATCGTCTGACGCAGCGCGCCGAAATAGACGTCTCGCAGCGCGGGTTCCAGCGTCTCGCCTTCATAGAGCCCGAAACCGAGCGACCAGGGCACGCCATGCTCGTGATGGCGAGCATCGTAGCGGGCCGCGCTGTCGCGCAGGGCATCCAACGTCGCCCACTGGGCATAGGCATTCGGCTCGCCGGCATCTTCCTCGTAGGCGGCATCCAATGCCTGGTCCAGCGCGCCGAACTCGCGGGTATTGGCGGTGAAGGACACCGCCCAGGCCAGGCACATGGCCGCGGCGAGCGCCAGTGCCAGCCACACCCAACGCAGCTGACGCCGACGCTGGAGATTGGCACCACCATAAAGGCCGACCAAGTGCTGGTCCGGCAGCACCACCCGCGAGAACAGCCCCGAGACGAACAGCGGCTTGCCGTCCTGATGGCCCGGCGCATGACGCTCGGTGACGGCGAAGCGTGACGCCACGTTACGCCCGTGGGCTGCTGTGCTGGCCTGCCCCTCGGAGAGCGCGCTGGTGAAGTAGAAGCCGCGCAGCAGCGGTGCCGCCTGATAGGGATTGACCTTGAGCAGCTCGGTGACGAAATCGGTCAGGTGCGGAGCCAGCGCTTCCAGCTCACGCGGGAATTCCACCGCTGCCGGTGCCTCGCGGGTGCGCACGATGTCGCCCTCCACCAGACAGCGCTCACCGGTGCCCGCACAACGTGCCACCAGGCGAGTCATCGCCTCACTGAAACGAGTACGCCAATCCGCCTCGGCATAGCCCTGGTGCGGGAAGCTCATGCCCAGCACTTCATCGCGCTGCGCCGGGGCCAGCTGCGCATGGAACTCACGGAAGCCGGGAATGTGATCACTCTTGGTGAACACCAGGTAGATGGGCAGAGCCGCACCGAGACGCTCGTAGCTTTCCTGGATGCGCTCGCGCAGCTGATGTGCCAGTGCCTCGACGTCATTGCGGTTCTGGAGCACTTCATCGATGCTGACCGCGACGATCAACCCGTTGAGCGGCTGACGCGGACGATAGCGACGCAGCATGTCGAGGAAGGCACGCCACTTGCCGACTTCCTCCTCGGAGCTGACGTAACGTCCTGCGGTATCCAGCAGCACGGCCTCACTGCTGAAGAACCAGTCACAGTGACGGGTGCCGCCGATGCCCGCGACACGTGCGCTTTCGCGCTCCGCGAAGGGGAAATCCAGCCCTGAGCGCGAGACCAGCGTGCTCTTGCCCACCGCAGGCTGACCGATCACCAGATACCAGGGCAGCGTATAGAGCACGTCCCCCTGCCGGTTGAACCAGCCACCCCGCTTCTCGCTGGCACTCTTGCGCATGCGGTCCAGCGCCGCCAGCAGTCGCTCGCGCAGCAGGCTGACTTCCTCGCGGTCCTGGGGCGCGGCACTGAGCACGGCGTCATCGGCGTTCTGGATCAGCAACGACTCGACATCCTGACGCTCGCCCACCCCACGGTAGAGCAGCAACAGATAGAAGGCGGAGGCGACGAGGAATGCCAGAATGCCGACCAGCAGGCTATCCAGTGACGGGAAACCCAGGCTCACGCCGACGCCCCAGATCAGGAAGATGCCCAGGAAGAACAGCACGCCCAACCAATACGGGCGGTATTTGAGGATGTAGTACTTGAGAACGTGGAGCTTTAGCTTGTTCATGTCGGTGCCGATTCATCCTTGGATATGTCGCCGAATACCGTGTCGTCACTGCCCGCCCTTGCCCCCTGCGGCCCCGGGTCATCTTTCAGGTCATCTGACAGAGCGGCGATGTAGGCTCCCATGCCCAGTGTCGAGGCGTGAGACGCATCCAGCGGGCCAGCGTGAGGCTCCCCGCTTCCGAGCAGGCGCCAGCCACCGAGTGCCTCGGGGGCCGACTCGGCCAGGATGCGCAGTGCCTCCTGGTCATCGCGCGTGAAACGCACGAGCGTCGGGCGCATGAAGTCGTCGACGATCACGCTGATGTGCCCCGGCGCGCCATTGTCATGCTCCAGCCAGTGCAGCCACAGATCCGCCGCCGGACGCTTCAACGCGCGCTCCGGTGGCAGCGGCAATGCCACATGGCCCCGCTGGCCATGCCTGGCTGCCGACTGTCGGCGCAATGCCTGGATGTCGCGGGTCAATCTGCTGGCACTCACATCGGGAAAGCCACTGGCCAATGCACGCGTGAGGTCTCCATAGCGCACGTCTTCCAGAAAGCGCGCGAACAGACGCCGGTGCAGCTTGAGATCGGAATCATCCAGCGGGCGCAGCGCCTCGATGCCCGTGAGCAGACGCTCCTGCCCCTGCTGGGGGTCTGCGCAATGCATCACATCGCGCAACAACTCCCGCACCTGCCCCGCGAAGGTCTCGCCGAGGGTATGCACCCCGACACTGCCTTCCACCACCGGCGAGACAGCCAGCCGCTGGAAGACCAGCAGAGGGTAGCGTCGCCCGGAGGCGTCCTGCGAGGGCGACATGGCACCCATCAACCAGGCGCCACCGCTGGCACGGTAGTGAAAGAAGCACAGCGGCAAGGCGTCGAAGCGTGCCTCCCAGTCTTCGTCGCGCTCGGCCATGCGATTCAGCGCCCGCTGCCACCAGCCATCCAGTTCCCGAATGTCCTTGTGACCCGCGTGATAGGCGATGAAGTCCGCGCTGCCGGGCAGCTTGCCGAAGAAGCCGATCATGCGGTCATCTCCCGGCGACCGAAGGCATCGACAGGTTGCGCACCTGCTTGAGGTCCGTCAGCTTCACGCCGCCGAAGTTGCGCGCCTCGAAGCTCACCGGGCCGACCGGGGTGTACCAGGTGAAGCGCTGACGGGCGGTGTCCAGATCGGTCACGTCCGCGGACTCGATCAGCTTCAACAGGCTCCAGCGATTGGGGAAGTTGAAGACGGTGATGCGGCGGCCGTCACGTGTCACCACCTCCAGTCGCGCACCGGAGACTTCCGGGTCGCCCGGCCAGACGAAGCGCTGCCAGTGCTGACGACCATTGCGATACACCTGCTGCTGGCCATCCAGTGTCAGCTGGATCGAGATCAGCTTGGATGACGGCCGGATCATGATCTCGAAGCCGTTCTCCACATCCGCCAGACTCTCCAGCACCCGGCCCACTGCCGTGCCCTTGGTGATGGTGGCGGTGATCTTGGGGTCTACCAGCGGCGTGCCGTCCTGTTCGCCCTCTTCCAGGTTGCCGACTTCTTCATTGTCGAAGCGGGTCAGCAGACCGGTATCGGGGTCGATGAACTGGCGCAGGTCACGCACGGACGTCTCGTTGCCGGAATCACTGACCGGATAACGGCCACTGACCATGCGATGCCACGGCGAAACGACCTGCTCACCCCAGGCGGCGGCCAGCTGTGAGGCCACCGGCCCCTGCAGGCTGGCCACGGAGTAATCGATGGGCGCACGGAACAGGCGCTGCAGCGACTGCACCAGCGGTTCCTGCGAGGTATCGACATTGGCGGCGACATAGTCACGAGCCGCCGAGATTTCATTGGGCTTGCCGCCGATCATCTCGGCCAGCAGCTGCTTGGTACGCTTGCCGACATCGCCACGCTCGAGTCCGTCGAGGCGCACCTTGAGCTGACGCAGGCGCAGCTGATAGCGATTCATGACCGAGGCGTCACCGCCCTGACCTTCATCCTGGGCGAACAGGCTGGCGACCGGCGCGAAGTGGTCCGCAAGCTGGCCATCGTGAACACGGGGCAGCCCCTGCATCACGCCGGCACTTTCGGCCACCTCGGCGCCACTGCCTTCCAGCCACGCCACTGTCTGATCCCACATGCCTGCCGACTCGACGGCCGGTGCGGTGTCATCACCTTCGGCTTGCGGCTGCGGTGCCTTGCGGGCCTCGGCATCACGGCTGTCCCAGCGCGTGTTGTCATCCACGACGGCCATCAGTGTCTTGAGCGGTGAGCGCTGATAATCGCTGAAGCGCGCCAGACGCTGCCGTGAGAGCGCCAGGCCTTCGAAGCGACGCACCCCGACATCGGCCAGGAAGCGCTCCCAGGCCTCGGCGTAGTCACGCTTGTAGTGGGCCAGAATGGTCGCGGCGAATTCGCTCTTGCCCTGGGCCGCATCGGGGTTCTCGTCTTCCAGTACCCAGTCATGCTCCACCGGCAGGTCCGAACTCAGCGTCTTGAGCAACTCGGGGCGTACGAACTCGTCCCACACACGGCGCGTGAAGAAGGCCGGCACCGATTCCCCGGCATACAGCAGGCCGCGTGCGCCCTCATCCGGCAGCATCACCGACAGGGTCATCGACGGGAAACGGGCCTCGGCCGCCAGACGCAGACGCAGGTATTCGCGCTCCGCCGGCGAGTTGTCGAGCAGGAAGGCCTTCAGGTCACGGCGTGAACGCGCCACGCGGTCCTCATCACGCACCAGCGCAGGCGCTTGGTCCTGCGCCAGGTATTCGCTGTAGAGCGCAACGTTGTCGGCAATACGCTGATCGCCGCCCGGCACCTGACGATGGCTGTCGGCCAGCTGATGCCAGGCACGCGGCAAGGCTTCACGCACGAAGGCGACATCTGGGTGCGCGACGGGATCACTCAGGATCAGATACAGCTTGAGCGCATCGTAGGCATCGATGAGACCGGCGACCTGTTCCGGCGTCAGCTGGTTGAGCACTTCACTCGAGAAGGCAGGCCCACCGGGCATGCCACCCTCGGCCGGGCCACCGTCTCCCGGCACGGTGCCATCACCGCCGAACCCCGCAGGCGAGCCACGCAGGGCGTCTGCCTTGTCGCGCAGCGCCTCACGGCCCTGCTGGCGTGTGCTCCAGTAGGCGTCATTGACGCCACCGCGCAGGCGATAATCCGCCTCGCCCTTGAGCTGACTGGCCAGTTCGCCCGGCGAGCGCGGTACGCTGCCCAGCGTCGGGCGCTCGGTCAGGCGCTGACGCAGGCGCTCACCGCTGGAGGTCAACAGTGACTTGCCATCCTCGATCAGCACATCGGAGGCCCCGGCCTCGGACGCGCTCTCCCCGCCCATGACCTGCAGCGAGGCAGACTCGGAGACAATGCCCAGCGATACCGCCAGGCGACCGACCGCCCGCAGACGAGCATCGAGATCTTCCGCCAACGGCGCCAGTACCTGCTGCTTGAGGGTCGCGAAGTAGCGAGCCTCAAGCGTGGTGCCCAGGCGCTCGCCGCCATCCAGCCCCATGTGCTGATACCAGGGTAAGCCACCGTCTTCACGGGCCTGTCGCACGCGCGACAGCTCATCGTGGAGCAGATCGAGCTGCACGCTCGGCGTCACGGCACCGTCAAGCGACGTCAGTTGCGCATCGACGGCCTCGAGACTGGTGCGGCTCTGGTAGTAGGCGTTGCCGAGCAGACCCAGCGTCACCGCGCCTGCCACCCCGCCCACACCGATCAACAGCGGGTTCAGGGAGCGGCCCTGGCCATCGCGTGCGTAGTGACGCACCAGGTTGCGGTCCGGAATCATCACGTCGCGGAAGACACCGCCAACGAAATAGGGACGATCGCCGACGGCGGCACTCGCCGCTGTCGCGGACTGGGCGATACCCGGCTCCTTGAGTGCGAAGCCCTGACGGACCTGCTCATCGAGGATCGCCGGCATCGCGCTGCCATCCTGCAAGGCGCTGGTGAAATAGATGCCGCGCGTCAGCGGCCCACGCGCGCTGTTGCGACGCAGATCGAAGGGCTCGAGGAAGTCGGCCAGCAGGCCTTCCATCTCGGCAATGTATTCCGGGAAGTGCAAAAGCTCGCTGTCCGCCTGCTGGCCACGTTCTCGCAGGGCCGCTTCCACATGGCCGCGCAGCCCCGCCACCATCTCGGGGAAGTGTCTGGAAAAGGCTGCCACGACGCCCTTCTGGCGTGCCTCGGCCACCGAGAACGTCATGCCCCACGGCGCATGGCGGGCATCGCTGTCCAGGGTATTGAAGGCGGCGGTGAAGCCCGGCAACTGGTCGGCCTTGGTGAACATCAGGTAGACCGGCGGCGAGGCATCGAGAGCATCGCGGAAGTCATTGATGCGCTCGATCAGCTGGCGTGCCAGCGCGTGGTTCTCGTCGCGCGGCGCATGCAGCAAGGCCGGCAGGTCGACCACGACCACCAGGCCATTGATGGGCGCACCGCGACGGCGACGCGCCAGCAGACGCAGGAAGTCACTGAAGGCACGCGCCGGCTGTTCCTCGGCGACGTAGCGCCCGGCGGTGTCGATCATCAGGGCATCATTGCCGAAGTACCAGTCGCAGTACTGGGTGCCGGAATCGCCGCCCAGTCCCGCCACGCTGGAACTCAGGCCGGAGCGTGTCAGCAGCGAGGTCTTGCCGGAGGACGACAGGCCCAGCACCAGATACCAGGGCAGATCGCTGAGCGAGGCACTGCCGCCCTTGTGCAACCCACGCTGGGCCCGCAGCATGCGCAGCGCCGACTTGAGACGCTCACGCAGCACTTCGTAGTCGCCGGCTTCGGTGGCGGCATCCGCGGCTTCACGGTCCACTTCCAGCTGGACGAGGTCTTCCAGATCACGCTCGGCGCGCACCTTGCGATACTTGCGCAGCACGATGGCCAGCAGCCACACCGCGGTCAGCAGGGCCACGGCGATCGCGAGGCGTTCCAGCGAGCCACCCAGACGCGGCACCCACCAGACACACAGCACGACACCGGCCAGCCACAGCAGTGACGACGCCAGCCAGAAACTCTTGAGGAACCCTAGCACCCGTTTCATTCAGTCACGCCTCATGTCGTTGCGAACAGGGACGACAGTCGCTCGATGAGCGCCGTGACCTGAGCATCCAGCAGGTTGTCGAGCACCAGATAGACCGCGCCACAGCACAGCGCGATCACCAGCAGGTAGACCCACACCGGAATTTCGTAACGCAGCAGCTGGCCCACCTGGTCAGGCAGCTGCCAACCCGGTGACAGCACGGCGGAAGACTGGCGATAGCGCGCGATATCCTGGCCCAGCGTGCTGGCCACGTAGCGCAGCTGATCGCGGTGTTCGAGGCGGAACTTGCCCTCGAAGCCCAACGCCAGACACAGGTGATAGACCTCCAGCACGTCCAGGTTGGCCTTGACGTCGGTGCGCAGTGCCTCGAGACGCTCGAAGAAGCCCTCACCGGCCAGATGCACCCCGAAATAGGTGTACTGCAGCGGGTGCAGTTCCAGGTGCTGGCGAATGTTGCTGGCGCCGGCGCCCAGCACGCTTTCATCGAGGAAGGCGCACAGCGCGTACTGGGCGTCACGCACCTGGTCCATGCTGTAGCCGACGGCCAGCGCCTGGGCTTCCAGCTCACGGAAGTAGTCGGCGATACGGGTCAGGAATTCATCCACGTTGCGCGCTTCACTGCCGCGACGAATCATCAGGATCAGCGAGAAGAAGTCCTGGGACAGCGTACGCAGACGCGTATCCGCCGCCGCGCCATTGGCCTGAGCACTGCCAGACTGGGCACTGCCGGTCTGGGCAGCGTCATTCGGCCGGGTTGCCGTGTACTGGTTCATTTCAGCACCGCCATCAATTCAATCTTGAGGTTGTGGAAGCCGCCGGGCACATAGAAGGCGATGGCCTGGGCGGCCATCATGCGTTCGTACATGCGCCCCTGGGGCTCCAGCGCGAAATAGTGGTTATCGAGGCGCGAGGGAATCGCGGTGGGCAGACGCGAGGCATGCACCAGCGAGCCGCCGGGCATGGCGCTGTTGACCACCACTTCGATGTCATCCGGCGAGCCGACCTTGAAGGCACGCGGCACCAGCTCCAGCAACTTGGCGCCGGGCATGTCGGCATGCACGCTGATATAGAAGTCGGCATCCAACAGGCGCGCATCGTGCAGATGGGCGATGTAGTAGGACGGCTTGGTCTGTTCCAGCGCGATGGGGATGTACTGGTTGGGCACCACGGTATCCAGCAGCTCGCGCGCCATGGTTTCCAGCGTCGTCAATGACTGGACCGGGTCTTCATGGCGGTACGGCGGCAGGTCACTCAGGCGGTAATCCATCGAGAAGGTCATCAGGCTCGCGACCAGATCCGACAGGAAGGTGTAGAGCTTCTCGGGATGCTGCTGCGGGTGTTGCAGCAGATGCGCCAGCGCCGGGTAGGCACGGTTGACCGTATGCAGCAGCCAGAACAGCGCCACGTCGCTTGAGCCGAATTCGGCGACCTGATCGGCGCGCTCGCGGCGACGGCCTGACAAGGTCTCGTGTTTGGCTTGCAGCATGCCGGCCAGGCGCTGGCCCATGGCCATCAGCGTCTCGCTGCTCGAGAGGTGCAGCGCGGGCGGCACGAAGCGCGGCGAGACGGAGAATCCGCCGGCGGCATTGCGCGTCAGCACGGCCAGCGGACAATGCGTGCTGCCTTCCAGGTCATCGCCTTCCAGCAACAGACGCACATTGAGTTCCAGCAGGCTCAGCTCGTTCTCGCCATCGCCGTCCAGCAGGTCCGGCAGGGAATCGAAGCGCTGACGAAAGCGGCGACGCGCGCCCCGCTGCTGCTCATCTTCCTGCACATTGCCGGCGTAGGGTTGTACCAGGCTCAGCGCGGCGTGCACCTTGATCTCGCTGTGGCCGGCCAGTTCACCCAGGTCGCGCGCCCGCGGCAGGCTATCGTGCTGCGGTGCATCGAACAGCGTGCCGTCGGGGAAGACCAGCTTGAGGCGACTGAGCTGCAGGCGTCCCTGGGCCAGCGCGCTTTCATCGATTTCCAGACGCTGCACGCCAAAGGCAAAGGGCCCGCTGCGCGTGCTGGCTTCGCCGAGCTGCCACTGGTGATACTCATCCTGATACTGGAAGTGCTGGGGCAGCAGGAACATGCCCTCGGACCACCTCACGCGATTATGCTTGCTCACGAATCCATCCTTTATAAAGTCCGTCCGGTGTCGCCCGTGACGTGTCAGCCACGCGGTTCATGCCCCGGGTGTCAGGGCCGGGTCGCCGTCGCCAGCAGGTCTTCGCTGTCAGGCGCCACCGTGATGTAGTGATCGACCAGGGTCAGTTCGACGCCGTCCGGTGAGGTGAACAGGCCGTCCTTGCGCATCGCATCGGCATCGAACAGCACGCGCCAGCGCGCGTCCGGGGTCTGGCGGAAATAGGCCGCGACCGCCACATAACGCGCGCCCGGCTTCAGCGGCGCCTCATCCACGACGTGCCCGCCCGGCACCATCACCACTTCGCGGGTATCCAGCAGCGTGTCACCCAGCACCTTGTCGGCGTGGTCCCACAGGCCATCGGGCGAGGCGCTGGCGAAGGCTTCACTCGCATCCAGCTGATAGATGCGCACCACCACCGACAGCGACGCCTTGTCGACATCCGGATTGAGTGATTCATCGGCATCGAGGGTGAAGGCGACCGTCTCGTCCTGGCTGAACAGGATGTCGCCCACCGTGCCATCCATCTGCTGGCCAAGACGGCTGCCGACCCCGCAGCCACCAAGCAGCAGGCTGGCGCACAGCATGGCCGGCAACCAATGGCGCGGGCGCAGTGACCTGGCGCGCTGGACAGCCTTCACGTGATATCCCCGGACTGGCATGTGATGGTCCTCACTGCATCTCGTAGGTGAACTGGCCGGCGTCATCCAGCGCGATGCGGATGTCGCCCACCGGCTGCTGATCGGCCATGCGCTCCAGCACCCACTCCACCAGCGGCGGCATCATCGAGCCGCTCAGCAGATGATCAATGCTGCGTGCGCCACTGTCAGTCTGGGTGCAACGCTCAGCGATATGATGCGCAAGCGATGAGTCGAAGCTCAGGTGGGCGCCGTGGTTGCGCGTGAAGCGCTCGGCCAGACGCGACAGCTTGAGGTCGACGATGCGCGCCAGGATGTCGCTGTGCACCGGGTAGTACGGCACCACCTTGAGACGGCCGAGGAAGGCCGGCTTGAAGACGCCATTGAGGGTGTCGCGCAGGCCCTCGACCAGCGCCTCGGGCGCCGGCGGAGTCGCCACGCCCAGGCAGCGGTTCATGATCTCGTCGGTGCCGACATTGGAGGTCAGAAGGATGACGCAGTTGCGGAAGTCGATCTCGCGCCCTTCCCCATCATCCATCACGCCCTTGTCGAACACCTGGAAGAAGACTTCCAGCACGTCCGGGTGCGCCTTCTCGACTTCATCGAGCAGCACCACGCTGTACGGCTTGCGACGCACGGCTTCGGTCAGCACGCCGCCTTCGCCATAGCCGACATAGCCGGGCGGCGAGCCCTTGAGCGAGGAGACGGTGTGCGCTTCCTGGTACTCGGACATGTTGATGGTGATCAGATTGCGCTCACCGCCATACAGGGTGTCGGCGAGGGCCAGCGCGGTTTCGGTCTTGCCGACACCACTCGGGCCGAGCAGCATGAAGACACCGATCGGCTTGTTCGGGTCTTCGAGCTTGGCGCGTGACAGGCTGATGCGCTTGCCGATCTCTTCCAGTGCGTGGTCCTGCCCGAGTACGCGCTCGCCCAACAGCGCCGGCAGACGACGCACGGTGTCGATCTCGTCACGCTGCATCTTGCCCAGCGGGATGCCGGTCCAGGCGGCGACGACCTCGCCGATGGCGTTGCCATCGACACAGGCGTGCACCAGCGGCGCCTCGCCACCGGCTTCTTCCAGCACCGCACGCGCGGCGCGCAGTTCTTCCAGTGCGCTTTCACGGGCCGCGTCGCTGGCCTCGTCATTGATCTCGTTCAGAGCGGCGTCGGCCTTGAGCACTGCCTCGACGGCCTCACGCTGACGCGTCCAGTCGGCTTCCAGCGCCGTGACCTGAGCAGTGATGGCCAGTACTTCCGTGTCGATCTCGTCCAGACGCGGGGCATGACTGTCATCGCCGCGCTCGTGTTCCCGGGCCAGCGCTTCCCGCTCGGCCTCCAGATCGCGCAGGCGCTGACGGGCATCTTCCAGCGGTGCTGGCGTGGTCTGCTGGCCCAGCGCGACACGCGCGCAGGCGGTATCCAGCACGCTGACCGCCTTGTCCGGCAGCTGACGGCCGGTGATATAGCGGCTGGAGAGACGCACCGCCTGCACGATGGCGTCATCGAGAATCTCGACCTTGTGGTGATCGCGCATGCGCGTCGCCAGCCCGCGCAGCATGTCGATGGCCTGCGGCTCGGCAGGCTCCTCGACCTTGACCACCTGGAAGCGACGCGCCAGGGCGGCGTCCTTCTCGAAGTACTTCTTGTACTCGGCCCAGGTGGTGGCGGCGATGGTGCGCAGCTCGCCACGCGCCAGCGCGGGCTTGAGCAGGTTGGCGGCATCGTTCTGACCCGCCTGACCACCACTGCCGATCAGGGTGTGGGCTTCATCGATGAACAGGATGATCGGGTGCAGGCTGCGCTTCACTTCCTCGATCACGTCCTTGAGGCGCTGCTCAAATTCGCCCTTCACGCTGGCGCCGGCCTGCAGCAGGCCGAGGTCCAGGGTGCGCAGCTCGACACGTGCCAGCGGCGCAGGCACTTCACCGGCGACGATCTTCTGTGCCAGCCCTTCGACCACGGCTGTCTTGCCGACCCCCGCCTCACCGGTGAGGATCGGGTTGTTCTGACGCCGGCGCGTCAGGATGTCGATCATCTGGCGCACTTCATCATCACGCCCCAGGATCGGGTCGATGTTGCCGTCACGCGCACTGGCGGTCAGGTCGATGGTGTACTGGTCCAGCGCCGGGGTCTTGTGACTGCCCGGGCGGGCAGCGCCAGCGCTCTCGCCTGTCGGCTGCCCGCCGATGCTGGCGGCGGATGGCGTCGGCTGCGAGAGCTCGGCTTCGGGACTTGCGGCCAACAGGCTGGTGAAATGCAGGCGCAGGTCAGCGACATCGATGCGCTCGAAAGGACTCTCGAGACCCGGCATGTCGCTTCGGATCACGCGCGCCAGTTCCGGGTCTTCCAGCAGCGCCAGCAACAGGTGACCGCTGCGGATATGCGCGACTTCGTGGTCGATGGAGGCGATCAACCAGGCCTTTTCGATCAGCCGCGTGATATGCGGTGAGAGTGCCGGCGTCGCGGTGCTGCCCGTCTTCAGGCGCTCCAGCGAGCGATCCAGCTGATCGGCGAGTTGGTCCAGGCCCAGCGAGTAGTGACGCGCGATGCGCAGCAGGTCGTTGTCATCGCCATCCAGCAGCTTGATCAGCAGATGCTCGACATCGACTTCATACTGGCGCTTGGCAAGGCACAGACCCGCCGCCTCTTCCATGGCACCGCGGCTGACATCATTGAGCTTGGCGAATAGCGTCTTGAGACTCACGGGGTCACTCCATCGAAGGGGATTCGTAACAGCACACTTCCCGAGGTGCTGCGTGGTGTCTGGCCCAGCCAACCCAGACGACCCAGCGAGATGCCGTTGGCACCTCCCAGGCGGGCCGACGGGACTTCACTGGGGTCGAGCTGCAATTCCAGCTCGAAATCGAGCTCCGGCCCGACATAGAAACGGATCAATTCCGTCATGCGCAGGTGGTCTTCACCCCCGGGCAGAAAACGGCGGAAGTCCGCCAGGCGCAGGGGGCCAACGACCATGCGCAGGCAGGACTGGTAGTCCCAGGCACGCTTGCCGGCCACGGCGCTCTGGCCGAGACGCGCGTTTGCCTGACCCAGGCGCGTCAGTTCCGGCTCGCTGATGTCGAGCCAGCGGCCCTGAAACGGTTTCACCTGACAGGGCACACCGAAGAACACGCCCAGCAATGTCTCGAGGTTCTGCTGATTGCGGGGCCGCTGCCCGAGCAACCCGGCGAAGAAGGAGAACAGCTCACGCGGCAGCTCGCGGCTGCCGGCGCGCTGCTCGTCAGTGCCGTGGTTGTCACGGTTCTGACTGCCGCTGCTCTGACTACCACTGCTCTGACTGCCAATGCCCCAGCTGGGCGCCGCGTTGTCGCGGTTCTCGTCCACCTCCGGCGCCTCGACTGACGTCCTGGCGGCAGGCAGTGCCAACGGCGCCTGCGGAGCAAACAACAGCTCGGCCGAGGCCCCCGACAGGCCACACAGCGCGTGCAACTGGCGCTCGATATCGGCCTGCCCCCGACGCTCGTACTCGACGTGGAAGCGATACTTCTGCCACGCCTGATAGAACAGCGCCGTCATGCGGTGCGAAAACAGATCGAAGAAGGCATGGGCGCCGTCATCGCGCAGCTGCACATGGCGGTCGATCAGCGTCTCGGTATACGGGCGCGGCAGTACACCAGACGGCCCGACCAACCCCATGAAGGTGACCTGCACCTGGGTCAGCGGCTGGTCGGTGGGCGAACGCAGCGTCTCGCTCTCGAAGACAAGGTCACTCACTTCGCTGGCTGGGAAGTTCAGCGACAGCTGGCTGCGAAACCGCAGCGGGTCTTCGTGCGGGCGCAGCTCGGGTTCGAGACGACCGGCACGGCTGTAGTGCAGCCGCAGCAAGCGTACGAGCTGAAAGAAGCTGAACCGGTAGGGCTCAGCGCGCGCCTGGTCGATCAGACCAGGGGCTGAGTGCCGGTTCTGGCGGGCCATGTCACGACGTCCTTTTCGCGCTGGCGGCTGCGTAATGTCAGCCGGGTGAAACTGTTGAGCGAGCAGTACTGCCCGAAGAAGTGATCCAGCACCATGCCGAACACGTAGATGCCGCTACCGATGAATTCCTGTTCATCCAGCTCCAGCGTGATGCCGATCCCGCGCACGAAGGCTGGGCGCGGATGCCCGATCCGCGTCATCGCCGGCTCACTATGGATGCTGGCGATGCCATTGATCTGGCGACGCGTGGCTTCGAGGTCGCGATAGTTGTAGAGCGACAGCATTTCCAGCAGCGCCTCACGGCCGCGCTCCACCAGCGACAGATGGTTGAGCGACAGATGCGAGATCAGACGCCAGATGACGCCCTTGCCCATCGGCGGCCGCGCCGAGGGCGTCGGCTTGCGCAGGCAGCGGATGGCCTTGACCACCTGCTCGCGCGGCAGGGTGAAATCGCCACGCGGATGGCCGAAGCTCAGACGCTGCGGCAGATCACGATTGCTGCAGGTCAACTTGAGGCTCAGCACGTCACTGGTGGCTTCGATGGCGTTCAGCTCGCGGTCCGCCAGGCGCAGCAAAAGCTCGGTGCCGGCATCCCGCTCACGGGCGGAAGGCACCCGCCGCGACAGCCAGTAGCTGGTCTCGCGTGACGGTGCACTACCCTGCGGCTCGAAGAACGGCGGGCAATAGCGCACGTGATCGCGCTCGGCGGTCTTCTGCACGCGAGTGACGCGGTCGATCGAGACCACCTCGGCGCCGTGCGGGTTGCGCACATCGGCGACCACCGGGTATTCCGCCTGGGTATGCGTCAGCAGGATGGGCTCGGCCTGGCGCTCGAACAGGTTGATCACCGGCGTGCAGCCGAGGCGGAAATGATTGCGCCCTAGGCTCTGGGACAGCCGCGACAGACGCTCGTCCAGCGCATAGTCCGCGAAGTGGAAATGCAGCTCGAAGCGCGTGCCACTGGCGCGTGCCAACAGACGTGTCAGCCCTTCGACATCGAAGAACATGAACTTGTCGGGGAAGGTGAAGTACTCGTGCAGCAGGCGATAGCCGAGGAAGGAGCGCTCGGGGTAGTCGATCAGCCCCTCCTCGGGCGCGAACCCGACCGGCGTGAGCGAGTCCGTCGGCAGCGAGACTTCACGACGCTGCCCGCCTTCATCGAAGCTGACGCTCAGGCGAGTCAGGTTGTTGAACAGCAGTTCGTACATCGGGTGCATCAGGGCACCCTCGCCGTCCAGGAACAGGCGCAGGCGGTCGATCCCGAAGCTGCCCACCGACTGGTCATTCAAGGCCTCGAAGGCCAGATCCAGTCGCGCGACGCTGTCCTTGTCGCGGCCATTGAAGGCCGAGCGTTCCAGCAGCGAGAAGCCGGCGCTTTCCACGCGCAGCGGCCACACATCCACCGGGTAGCAGGTACGGAAACGGCACGCCACGCCTTCCACCGGGCGCGAGAACATCTCGGTATGCCTCGCGACCTGATAGCGCCCGGTCAGCGAGGTCTGCTCACCGGGGTCGAGCTGCGCGATCGACAACGAAGGCGTCGGTCGCAAGTAATGGGGGTAGAGCACATCGAGGAAGGCCTCGACGATTTCCGGCAAATCATCATCCAGCTTCTTGTGAACCCGCGCCGACAGAAACGCGAAGGACTCGACCAGACGCTCGGTGTGCGGGTCTTCGCAGTGGTCGCCTTCCAATTGCAGCCGTGCGGCAATCTTGGGGTACTCACGTGCGAACTCCCGGCCCAGAAAGCGCAGGTGCGAGATCTCTTGTTCGTAGTAAGGCAGCAGTTCATCAAGCATCAGGAAAGGTTCTGCACTTTGTATTGCTGAGTGTCGGCATGCAGCACGGCATCGAAGGCCACTTGCCGCGTTGCATCCTTGAGGACGAGGAGCGTCTCGACGCGAAAGCGCAAGAGTCGATCCTGACCATCCTGGTCAAGCAGCTTGACCTGCACGTTGCGAAAGCGACGGTCATTGCTCTCGATGGCGTACTCCAGCTGACGCTGGATCAAGCGGCGATCTTCACTGCTGTGCAGGCCTCGGCCGAGAAAGTCCGGCAGTCCGAAGCCCAGCACCGTGCCGCGCAGCACGGGAAAGTCATTCAAGCGCCCTCCCAGCAATTCGCTGCGCGTGTTCACCAGAATCTCGAGGTCACGCACGATGGTGCGCTTGTACTCGTCGAGACTGACGAAGCGTTGCTCCTCGGCGGCTTCTCCCTGATGCGGAGCATCGTCCTGCAACCGATCCCACAGGGTGGGAATGAGGCGGCGGGTGCTATTCATGCGCATGTCGCCTCCTTCATGGCGATAAGCCGCACCGTCAGGCCGGCGTTGGCCAGTCTGACGATGCGGGCGTGCAGGACACGCAGGGAAAAGAGCGAGGGGTCTTCAGTGACGAGATGTCATCAGCTACGAGTGGACTGCGGCAGCTCTGCGACCAGGCGCAGTGAGGCGGTCAGTTCATCCAGCTGGTAGTGCGGCCGCAGGAAGGTCACGGCCTTGAAGACACCCGGCTTGCCCGGGACTTCCGCGACTTCGACACGTGCTTCACGCAGCGGGAACTGCGCCTTGGCTTCCTGGCTGGCGTTGTCGTCCAGCAGCACGTACTGGGACAGCCAGTCGTTCAGGTAGCGCTCGACACTGGTGCGCGAGGCGAAGCTGCCGACCTTGTCACGCATGATCGCCTTCATGTAATGCGCGATGCGTGAGGTGGCGAAGATGTACTGCATCTGCGAGGACAGCCGCGCGTTGGCGTTGGCCACGTCGGTGTTGTACGTCTTCTGCTTCTGGGCGGACTGGGTGCCGAAGAAGGCGGCGTAGTCCGTGCCCTTGCAGTGCACCAGCGGGATGAAGCCCAGGTCTGCCAGCTCCTTCTCGCGACGGTCGGTCACGGCGATCTCGGTCGGGCACTTCAGCGCCACTTCACCATCGTCGGTCTGGAAGGTGTGGGTCGGCAGGTTCTCGACCAGGCCGCCGCCCTCGACACCGCGAATGGCGACACACCAGCCATAGTTGGCGAAGGCGTCAGTCACGCGAGAGCCCATGGCATACGCCGCGTTCATCCACAGATACTTGTTGTGCTCACGGCCATCGACGTTCTCGACGAAGTTGAATTCCTCGACCGGCGTGGTGTCCGGGCCATACGGCAGACGGCCCAGCACGTGCGGCAGCGTCAGACCGACATAGCGCGCATCTTCGGAGTTGCGGAAGGACTTCCACTTGGCGTATTCGACGGTGTCGAAGATCTTGGACAGATCACGCGGACCGCTCATCTCTGTGAAGGAGTCCCAGCCGAACAGCTCCGGAGACGCCGCGGAGATGAAGGGTGCGTGCGCCGAGGCGGCCACGTGGGAGATCTGCTCCAGCAGATAGATGTCTTCCGGACTGCGCGAGAATTCGTAATCGCCGACCAGCATGCCGAACGGCGCGCCACCGAAGGTGCCGTACTCTTCTTCGTAGACCTTCTTGAACAGCGCGCTCTGATCGAATTCCGGCGCCGATTTCAGGTCACGCACCAATTCCTTCTTGGTGGCGTTGAGCATCTGGATCTTCATGTTGCTGCCGGTCTCGGTCTGATCGACCAGATAGCGCAGACCGCGCCAGGAGGATTCCAGCTTCTGGAACTCACTGGCGTGCATGACTTCATTCATCTGCTCGGAGAGCATCGCGTCGATCTCGGCGATACGCGCATCCAGCACGGCGATGAGGTCCTTGCTGGGCATGACTTCGCCATCCAGCACCTGGGCGACCAGCTCTTCGATCAGGTCGCGTGCACGGGTGCGCTCGGTCTCGGAGCGCGCCACGCGGCTCTCGGAGATGATGCTGTCGAGCAAGGAAGACTGCGGCGCGAAGACGGTATCCTGTGCCTGCGGTGCCACTGCTGATTCACTACGATTGTCACTCATGGTCTGACTCCGCAATCAGTTGTCGTCTTTGCGCACGGCTTGCTCGCGACCGAACTCGTCGCCCAGCGTCTTGAGCTTCTCGCTGTTCTGCAGCACGTCCATCAGCAGCTCTTCCAGCTTGTCGTTGCCGCCCATCTTGTTACGCAGATCGGCGAGCTTGTTGCGCACGTCCAGAAGCTTGCGCAGCGGCTCGACCTGCTTGACGACATTCTGCGGCTCGAAGTCTTCCAGCGAGTTGAAATTCAGCTCGACCGGCAGCTGGGTACCATCCTTGCTCAGCGTGTTGTCGACGCGATAGGCAAGGCGCGGCTTCAAGCCCTTGAGGACGCCATTGAAGTTGTCGCGGTCGATGGCGACGAACTTGCGGTCCTTGAGCTTGGGCGGCGGGCTGAGTGGGTTGCCGGTGTAATCACCGACGGCACCGACCACAAACGGCAGTTCCTTCTGCTCCTGGCTGTCACCGATCTCGACGTCGTAGGTGATCTGGACGCGTGGTGCGCGAATGCGTCCCAGCTTGTGTTGTGTGCTATCCCTCTCCGCCATGGGGCATTTCCTTATGTGCTGTTGTGAAGTAATTGCGCGTGTCAAAAATGGGGGATCAATCTGAGCCGTCCGGCGCATCTCCGAGCGACATCAGCCTGTCAGACTGCCGCTATCGCCTTGAGTAGCCGCTGCTTGACGGCGTCATCCATCGACTCGATATCCGCGACATCGATCAGTTCTTCAAAGGTGTCGTTGCCGGCGATTTCAGTGCTGCGCAGGATGGTGTCCTGCTCCGGCAGGTGCGAGGTGATGGGCGACCCCACCACGCAGAACGGCATGCTGCCGAATTCGTCCAGCTTCTCGAAACTGACCGGGAAGCGCAGACCCAGCAACAGACGCCCGAGGCCCGGGGCACGATTGACGCAATAGAACAGCATCAGGTAGTGCACCACGTAGCGCAGCAATTCTGCCGTGCTGCGATTGGGGTCCTTGATGATGTGGCGGAAGCGCTGCAGCGAGAAGCCGTCAAAGCCCACGACCCAACGTGTGGGGCTGGTGACGCGAATCACCTTGCCGGTGGTCGTGAGGCGTACGTCATATTCATGTGGATAAAGGCGCGGGGCCGTGCTCAGAAGCTCCAGCGGCACATCCAGCTCCTGCAGCAAGCGGAAAGGCTCGGCATTGGCCGTGGAGTCATAGAGAGCGGTGAATTCCTTGAAGGCATGCTGTGCCTCACGGCCGCTACCGCGCGGTGCCCCTTGCAGATATTCGCCAAAGATCATCTGTGGGCGAATCAAGGCCCCCAGCGTCGTCAGATAATCCGACGCATTGTCATACAACAGATCACTGACGACGCGAGTCTGCTTTCGCTGACGGATGAAGGCTTCAATGTCAAAGGACGAATCCATGTCAGATACTCTCCGTGCGCAGACCTTGCGCAACGCGTGATGAACCTCAGCCAAGCGGCTCGGCACGGGTGAACTGGTAATCGCTGTCAGTGTCCTGCTGCCCCATCAACTCCAGGGTGTCGCCGCCCTCTTCCATCTTGAGCATCAGCGGCGCATCCCGCTCCAGACGCAGATAGGTAGTGCTGTCAGAGGTCTCGGCCTCGAAGTCGCCCCACTGCGTAGTCACGAAATCGCCCCCGATGGCATCGACGTGAGCTTCCTGCAGGAAGAACGCCGTGGGCTTGCCACTCTCGGAATCGCGATGCAGGGTCAGGTCCGCGCGGATGAGGCGACAATCCTGGCAGGGAAGCGTGCCGACGAAACGCTCGATCGGCGGCGGCGTGTAGTCGGCAGGACCTGTGTCCGGCGCAGAGCTGCAACCGCTCAGCAGCAGGAGCCCCACCACCAATGACCCGACAATGGCAATAAAAGGAGTCTTCAAGGTTTCACCGCCTGGTAAGGACATGCCGCCATTTCTTGACATCAATCTGCTTCCCTGTCAGATAAATCAAGACAACGTCTTGCCACCACTACCCTCTGATTGACGTGCTCGATACCGTAAATAGATGACATCTTGCGGCGGGCATACAGAAGGAAAAGCGTTGACGATACATAGAAGGTAAATCTGTATATTTGTTCTAGCGCAGACGCGAATATGGAAACATATTGCAGGTAGAGATTCCAGCAAGAAAAGCAACACAAGTATCGTTTAAATAACGATTAACACTATGCCTGCCACGCCACAGAGCGGACGGTTCCATCTTTCATGGTGTCGCAATCATCTGACAGGCAGGCCTGCTGTACCTACCCTGGAGCGATAGTAAGGACTCAATCCTGCCCCACCACTCCCGACTCGCCACCACCTGGTACGCAGGTGGGGAAAACACCATCAGAACAATGACATGCTGCCATATACCATACTGGAACAAAAATGTTACAAAAATACCGAGATTGGGTAACACAAATATGACAAGACAGTCGCCAATCACGCGACGACATTCCTCTGACACTTTGAATCAGTTTAAACTAATATTATAAGCACTCCCTTCACTGAGTGAAATGACAGGGTCATCGTGTTGATGAAAACCCTCATTATTGACCAGCGATGACTACTCTTTTCGCTTGCCGCAATTCGTGACCTCTCATTCATGCAGGCGACCATTGCGCAACCATGCAGCCTCACACGCTCACTCATGGCGACCAGCGCCAGCAGAACCGCAAGCAGCCTCTCTCGCCCACGCCCTAGCGAGTCACAGGCCATCCTGACGCATTGCCCTGCTACAGACGCATGCCACCCCCTCTCTATCGCCGAAACAGATTCACCATCATCAGACGGCATTGAAATCCCCAAGCACGAAAAAGCCCGAGCCCTTTCAGGGCTCGGGCTGCCTGCACAACACTGGAGTCAAGAGAGTCGACTAGCGATAGCTGCCATCAGATTGATGCTTAAGCCCGTAATAACTAGGCACGAACGTATTGTGCTCTTCTTGCCAAGCGCGTGACTGCTTGATGGCTTGTCGGATTTCAACTTCAGTCATATCTTTGGATATTCTATTTTTTTCTTCTAAACCAGCAGTTCCTGAAAGGTCATAAAAGAAATACGATTTAACTAAATCTTTATTGGTACCATAACCATTTTCATAGTAATCAGCCAATCTTAAACTATATGCTCCAGGACCTCCACCATACTCTGCGCTGAAGGCTTTATCTATCCAATAGTATGATAACTGTGGATCTTCTTCGAAACTAATCCCTCTCCTGTAAAAAGAAGCGATCATAGCTGCTGATTCTCCATCGCCTCCTTCAGCTGATTTTTTCAGCCAATAGGCAGCTTGATCTAAATCCTGATCAAATATTTTATTCTGTATTTCTTGACGCCAATAAGACTTTCCAAGCAGTTTTTGTGCGGGAACATATCCATTCTCAGCTGTTTTGAACAAAAGGTCTTCTGATTTTGATAAGTTTACTTCCCCACACACACCTTCATAATACATTCTGGACAAGTTGTAGCCAGCATCGTTCAGCCCTGCTTCCCACATTTTCTTTAATCTATTGACTGAGTCATTACAATTCTCCTTTATATTTAATCTTTCATTACCACCCGAAAGACTCAATACTGCTATTATATATTTCTTCTCATAATTATCTACATTGCAGTCAGGTAAACACAAAATATCTTCTGGTTTGTAAGAACTTATCTTATCATAAAACTCCTCACCAGTAGGATCTTGAAATAATGATTCTGCATTTGCTATTGTTGGTAAAACACATAAGGTCAATAAAACCAAAATAAACATTCAGTTACCTTCGTTGCTATCGGGGCCAGCCTGATTGACTACAGCCTGAATAAATATTTCCAATCACTCGGTATACCATTCTTTCATTACTACTATAGCAGTCTTGTGTTCTAACGTCTTCTAAATAATAAGGTGGGTGTATGGCTAGCAATAACTCACAAAATTCTGAGATCTGCCTAGCTTAAACTATCTATGCTCGAGGCCATGCCATTCACATTCCAATTTAAAATGTCGCGGGTTGATAATTCCTCGGTTATTAGCCCGCGAGGTCCCTTCCTTTCACGAACGCCACTTCCTGACCTCTCAGTCATGCAGGCGACCATTGCGCAACCATGCAGTCTCTTCACGCTCACTCATGACGACCAGCGCCAGCAGAACTGCAGCCAGCCTCTCTCGCCCATGCGCTAGCGAGTCACAGGCCATCCTGATCACATTGCCCTGCTACAGACTCATAACACCCCCTCCCCTTGGTCGAAACTGACTCACGATCATCAGCAAGCATTGAAAGCCCCAAGCACGAAAAAGCCCGAGACCTGGAGAGGCTCGAGCTATCTGCACAACACCAGGGTCAGCTACGTCGACTAACGATAGCTACCATCGGATTGATGCTCAAGCCCATAATAACTCGGCACGAAGGTATTGTGCTCTTCTTGCCAAGCGTGTGACTGCTTGATGGCTTCTTGGATCTCACCTTCAGTCATATCTTTGGATATTCTATTTTTTCCCTCTATACCAGCAGTTCCTGAAAGATCGTAAAATTTATAGGATAATATTAAATCTTTCTCGGTGCCGTAGCCATTCTCGTAAAAATCTGCAAGGTCTAAAGTATAAGCTCCTAAGCCACTACCATATTTAGAATCGAATGCTTTGTTAATCCAGTAAAATGATTTAACTGGATCTTTTTCAAAATAAATACCTTTGCGATAAAAGGCAGATATCATAGCAGCAGACTCAGCGTCTCCCGATGCTGCCGATTTTGAAAGCCAAAAAGCTGCTTTCTCATTATCTTCACTATATAACTTCCCCAAAGTTTCTTCTCTCCAGTACGATTTACCCAACAACTTTTGCGCAGGGACATAACCATTATTGGCAGAAGTGAGGAGCAGCTGTCTTGTTTTTGTTAAATCTACATTTACGCAAACACCATAATAATACATTCTAGCGAGATCGTAACCAGCGTCATTGATACCTTCCCTCCACATTCCTTTAAGATTGCGCACCGATTTATCACAGTCTTTACTTATGCCAAAATTATTTTTTTTATCCGACAAGGCTAGAATCGAAACAATATAGTTTTTCCTATCACCATCTGCGCTACAACCAGGGGTGCATGCTAGATCCTTTTTATCATATGAGTTAAGTAAAGCATTTAAATCTTCTCGGCTTGGATCTTGAAAAAGCGACGTAGCAGAAGCCAATGATGGGATAAACAATAATACAAACATTAACACTCTACACATCTAGATAACCTCTATTTTATTATGCATTGAAAAACAACCATTCTAGTATATTAAGCCTATATTGCCATACGGCCAAGCTTAAGTGCAAACAAATTCAAGACCGCTACTTACGTAATGTCCAGTTTATATAACTAGCGATAACTGGCATCAGCCTGATTCTGAAAATAATAGTAACTAGGCACAAAAGTTTTATTTTTCCCTTGCCATTCACGAGAAGCAATGATTGCATTTTTAATGTCGTCGTCTGTTAACTTTTTCATCAGTCTTGCTTTTCCTTCAGAGCCCGCAGACCCACTGAGGTCATAATATGTGTAAGCTTTTACTAAATTTACTTCTGTGCCATATCCAGATTCATAGTATTCAGCTAATTTGAGAAAACCGATCCCTTTAACTCTAGAATATTTAGCGAATGCAGATCGCTTTTGCCAGAAAAAAGATTTTTGTGGATCAACCTGGACTCCTACACCTTCTCGATAGAAATATGAGACATTACCAGCTGATTCTTCATCGCCATAAGCCCCCGCTTTTTCGAGCCAATATAGAGCTTTTTTATCATTTACTTCGACAAGACCATCTAGGATCTTACCCCAATATGCTTGCCCTAATTTTTTCTGGGCTAATCCATAACCTGACTCTGCACCTCTTTAAAATATCGTAACGCGAGATCCTAGTCTTTCGCCACACAATCACCTCGATAATACTGAACTGCCAAAGCATGAGTGGCATCATAAACGCTATTAAGCGATAAGTTCTTGAGTATACTTATTGATTCTTTACAATTTCTCTCTAACCCTAGATCACTTCTGCCATTCAATAATGCTACAGCATAAACGTACCTATCTTTTTCGTCAGAGCTATTTCTAAATCCAACAACATCTTAATTTGTTAACTCATGATATATGCTATTAAGTTCGTCGCCAGTGGTATCCGGAAAAATGATTTTAGCTACCGCAATATTTGGTAAAAACATCAACAACATAACAAAAACACTACGTTTCATTAATTACACTCTTGAAAAGTTAGCTAAATATTATGATACAGCCAGCTTGTTATCCGGTGCTCCTAATTAACTACAGGCCGATTAAATAAATCCAGCTGCTCAGATTACCATTTCTTCATCGCTACGACTAGCTCCTTTAGCTATAAAACTTTTCGAGGGGACATGGTGATTGTGTAACCAGCAATAGTGCTCAAGCGTCGACCCCAAGTCCTCACCTGAGTCGTAGAACCGAATTGCCAGCACATCATTGTCATTCCCTTAGAATGCTCCCCATTCCATTCGCCTGAGGTCTGCCTAGCTTGATCAATCGAGACTCAATTCCTCTTCTGATCGAAAGGAGGCGGATTGATAATTCCCCTATTATTGACCAGCGATGTCTCCTTTTTTCGTGTGCCGCACTTCCTGACCTCTCAGTCATGCAGGCGACCATTGCGCAGCCATGCAGTCTCTTCACGCTCACTCATGACGACCAGCGCCAGCAGAACCGCTCTCGCCTATACGCTAACGAGTCACAGGCCACCCTGATCGCATTGCCCTGCTACAGACTCATTCCACCCCCTCCCCTTGGTCGGAACTGACTCACGATCATCAGCCAGCATTGAAAGCCCCAAGCACGAAAAAGCCCGAGACCTGGAAGGGCTCGGGCTGTCTGCATACGTCGCGTTCAAGAGAGTCGACTAGCGGTAGCTGCCATCAGATTGGCGTTGAAGGCCGTTATAGCCAGGATTGAAGTGGCGATGCTCTTCTTGCCACTGCCTAGACTGCTGTCTGGCTTCAGCGATCTGTTCATTAGTCATTTTTTTAGAGAGTCGTGAACGTCCTGCACCACCGATACTACCGCTTAAATCATAATACTTATAGGCTTGGATCAAATCGACTTCAGTGCCGTAACCCTTTTCATAATACCTACCAAGCGGTTGAAAATATCCCAAACTGAATTCACCGTAAGGCAAACTACTAGCTTTTAACCTCCACTTGAAAGCTAACTCTGGGTTTTCATCTCCGCCTAAGCCATGCTCATAAAAATAAGCTAAACCTATTGCAGATGGGGCATCGCCATTTTCAGCAGCCTTTTTCAACCACTTCTTTGCCTCAGCAAGATCAGTAACAAATAGATCTCGAGTATTCTCCCCCCAGTACGCTCTTGCTAATAAAGCCTGGGCTTGTACATAACCTTTACTACCGGCTTCGATAAACAACTTACCGGCCTTATCTACATCCCTCTCTACGCAAGCACCATTATAATACATTGTTCCAAGCACAAAGATCGCATCTGCAATATCATTATCGGCTGCAAATTCAAAATTCTCAAATGCTTTGCAATTATTTGTTGCCTCCAAGACATGATCATAGTTTCTGAGGTAAGCAATCCCAAGATAATAACTTTCTACAGGCGTCCTATTTTCTTTCGTAGACAGAGAAATATAATCAAAAGAACTATAGTCTTCATCAAAGCTGTTAGTATCATTATCTTGATGAAGCACTGCCGCCTGCGCAGGAATATTGATTACACTTATCAACCACAAAATCAACAATAATTTTTTCATATATCCCTCCACTTATTTCAAGTAAATAACATCTTCCTTTCGCCCACCACCATCTACCAACTCAATACTCAATGACAAATTTTCTGCGATTTCATCTTCATAAAAGCCCTTATGATGCAATACAACTCTGCCGCTATCTTTTTTAGAATCAAACTTAAAACTTTTAGCCATAGCACCAAGCTGATTTTCATTCCTAGTAATCTCACCGGTAGCAACTTCGTTCTTGGTACTATTATTTACAACTACCAACTCACCTTCTACATACCTGAAGTTAGCCTTTCTATAAGTAGTTGCCTTATCCACAGACATTAACTTTAAGATCAAAACCGCATCGTCCATTACCGGAGACTTGACAGTAATTTCCAAACAGTAATACTCAGTCCCACCAGTGATTTCAGCAATTTGCTTCGAATTTTCGCTACTACTATCCACTCTTGTTATATTCTCTAAAGATAATGTAGTTTCTATGCCACTAAAGACCATCCCTAAACTATTAAACTCGGAAGCAGCATCATTGAATTTTTCTATCCCACCAGAACCATAACCAACAAGGCACCTACTAATCCATGACTCTACAGCAGCTGGAACGTATGTTTTATACCAATTAATACCAATAGCAATCACAACAAATGCTATCAGCGCCCCAGCGAGAATGCTTGCAATGGCTCCAGCGATGAGGTAGCCAGCTATCAAACCAACAGCTGTAGCGCCCGCAGTTACTGACGCCATCATACTATTATTCTCCTCACTTATAGCTCTGCCATTATACTTATCAGAGCTAGCTTGATTATACTTATCAACAATATCATAAAGAGCTATCAGACCAGAGGCTCGTCCTAAAAATTTCCCAAGAACAGTCCACCCTGGACTAACTGAGAAATGGAATAAAGAACTAGGAGAGACATGAGCGGCGATACCCTCTGCCATCTTTATTGAAGCTGCACCAATAGATGCAATACTTGATACTATTGCATGCCATTTTACTTCTTCCCCCTCTATTTTGTTCTTGCTTATAGAAAGTGCTACACCGGCCATGGTGAGGACCGCTGGTATTATTTTCCCATAACTACTTGATGTTATTTTCTCTTCTGAAATATCCTTTAATATAGAAGTCGCAGCTCCTGCAATCTCGACCACATTACCCATATCGTTTGCAATACTGTAAACTTGGTTTATCTTGTCTTTATTCATGAGAGTATGCTTAGGGATTATAACATCTATACACTGCATTGAGCTGGACATACATCCCAAGAGAGTTATATTAGAATCTCCTTCATTTGATGCTGATTTAGCCTTAAATACTTCGGGCTCCTTACTCTGGCTATTCATGATTCTATTTTGATAATTATACAGCCATTCTCCATAGCTGGATAATGTGACAGTTTCACGCTCAAGAAGAATAAACGAAACTTCTTTCGAAGAGGCATTTCCTCCAGCCATACATGACATTTGTACCAATTTCATGAATTTATCAAGTGCTTTTTCTTCTACTAAATGATTAGCATTTGAATTATAGAGGTTAACGTTAACAGAATGTTGCAAAAAATATACAAACGAGTATCCAATAGATTGGATATTTAAAGCTTGAGAATTGATAATAGTCTCGTATAATTCTTCTTTATTTCTTATCTGATATGAACAACTTTCAAAGATAGCATCGAAGACTGCAAGCCATTTCAGGAGCTTGCTTTCATCTAGGTAAGAACCGTCACTCAGCTGCGAAATATCCAAAGAGGCATCAGAGATCAAATCCTTATCGAACATGAAAAGGACAGATATAACAAACGAATCATCTTTCAGTACATCTTCCGTTAGCTCTTTCCAACAGGATGCACTGGCAGGTGACAATACCCCACCCTTGATTAGCCGAGAGACTATATCTGTGTATAACCCTCCAACCTCCAAGTTATTGAAAAAACATCCGGGAACTAAGGATTGTGAATACTTGTACAACCACTGCGCATAATCATCATCATGCACACGCATCAAAAAATCACATTTCCGAGTATGATCTTTATATTTTCCATCAAATTTTATCAGCGCTTTAGAGTCATATATTTTATCAATCTGCTCGTTAAATTTCTCATGGGCACTCTCCTGTCTAGACTTCAGTATGTCATAATCTATTTGTTTTGCTACAGAAGCAGGACCAGTCACCTTAGGACGATTTTCATCCACAAGTTTATATGATGTAGCAAAACTATCCTTGAATTCCTTAATAGCATTGCTACACAACTTCATCCTACGACGCTCTTCATTTCCTTTCTCAGGATCAAAATATTCATCAATTGCAGCAAGCGCCTGGTGACGATAAGCGTTGAGCTCCTGGATAATGCCTATTTCGTCATTGACCGCGAGGATCAAGCCTCTGCCCTCGTAATCCGTCGAGGCATATCTGAGACGCTCGCTCATCGTCTGCTTCATTTCTTCTGGGCTATAGAGGTCACGCTTTGGTCCACTGGACCAGAATTGCTCATCCAGCCCTGCTGCGCCGGGACTATATTCAGCGACCTGATCCAGCTCTTCCAAGCTGAAAGCATGATCTTGTGCCACCCCTGCTTTCCAGTCAGGAACATTGAACTTTTGCAGATACTTGTCACACCAGGGATCACCACTGAGAATCTTGGATTTCACTTCATCCAGAAACCCTTCAGGCCATGCATGTTCCGTATAGGCATAATACACATCACCGCTCTTGTCAGGAGTCGTGATAGTGACCAGAGAGGCTTGTAACGATTCATTCTTGACGCGTGTGACTTTTTCTTCATCACTCTCGCCATCCCTATTGCCTGACTCGAGCGTACACGGCATCGCCATCTTGTCCAGAGACGGGGGCTGCTTGACGGGGAACTGGTAATATTTTCCATCGGCGGTAATCGCAAATGCGGACCAATACATGCCATCGGGGTTGTCTTTATCGAACAAGTAAAGATAGCCGCTGCGCAATTGGCGAAGGATATATTTATTGACCTGACTGGAGGTGCTATGAGCTATCTCTTCCTTGACCTCAGAGGGAACCACACGCGTGGTGCGCTTACCGTTTTCAAGTGTCTGATCAAGCTTTATGTCAGTAAAAGCCTTCACCCTATCTTCTGACAATTCAGGGATTTGCTGATTGGCATCATTACGTTGGCAGACAGCATATCGAACAGGCAGGATCGGAAAGCCAGTACGCTTGCAGAAACGACATTCGCCATTCACGACACTCAAAGCGACATGCTGATTTACTATTTGACCTGACATGAGGTTATACCTTTTCCCTGCTTTCCATGATCTTGTCCCAATCGGCGCTCTCAAGCTTGCTGGTCAAGCTGATATAGCTGTGAGTGCTGCGTGAATCAGGTGTCGCTCTGGCGCTCAGTAACTGGCGCATGATCGGATGCTGATAGAACATCGGGGTTGTGACCAGCCCGTGGAGCACGAAGACCGAGATATCCTGTCGCTCTTCCAGACCACACTCCTTAGCGGCGACCAGTAACGCATCGACGGTTGCGGCATCCGCATAACCGGCCTTGCTCTCTTCCGGCAGCGTGCGATAGAGCTCCAGGCAATGATTCAGCATCCCTATCCGTCTAATGGCAGACCACTGCGGCAATGTCAGGTTCAATCTCCCGAGGTGACGCTGCTCACTGTGTGGTGCGATGCTCTGCAGTGCATGGGCGTTATCCAGGTAGATCCACTGATCGACAGGCCCCAGCAATGCCGATAGCTGCTCACGATCAAGAATGGCCTCGAGGCGCTCCAATACCCGTGGGTCATGAAAGCGCAAGAGCGCCTTCTTGCCTTCCGGGGTCGTCTGCTCAAGTTGGCGCTGGAAATATGACACCACGCTGGAGAGCGGCTGGGCTGTGATGAGCCAGCCACTGAACGCGACCGGAGTCGTTAGGCTTGCAGAACGTTGCTGCCTCTCCTTCTCCAGCTCTTTGCCCAGGTGCGTTTCTGGCGACACCGGTTGTAGATAGAGTTTCTGCGACGGCGTCTGGGCATAGAATCCGTTGCGTACCAGGCCCACGGATTTCTGGTCCTTCGCACTCAATGCGCGCTGCGGCGCATTGCTGGGGTCCACCAGGCGATAGAGGCGCCCCTCCAGAGCAGCCTGACGCGCCTCCGCGAGGAATTCGGCTTCTGTCACAACCGCCATATCAGGACTCCACCACACCGTCGCCATTGGCGGCAGCGCTTTGTCCTTTACTCGGACACAGCAAGTCTTCGCCTTCCGGCAATTCCGTCATCGCGGCATTCAGACTCGTCGGCCCACCGAAGCTGTGCTGCGCACCTTTGACATCTATCTTGCCCGGCGCGTGCAGTTCGATATTGCCGTCCTTGAGGCGGACGTAGGCACCACCACAGGTGAGCAGAATTTCCTTGGCGGCGTTGATGTCGATGTCGTTCTCGGTGGAGGTGATGGTGACGTCCTTTTCCGCTGTCAGGTCCATCGCATCGCTTTGCGCCTGAACTTCGACCTTGCCCTTGCCGGCAAACAGCTTGATGCCGGAGCGCTGCACAAACAGCGAGAACTTCTCGACCACGGCGCCTACCAGACTGCGCCCGGTGGCCAGGTTGATGTCTTCGCCACTGGTGACGCTGAGCGAGCGGCCCTGTGCCAGGTGCGTCGATTCCGGCGTACTGGTGGCGATGCCGGCGGGCGATGTGAGATGCAGCCAGGGCGCATCCAGGCGCGCTGCCTGCCCTCGCCCGCCATTGGTGGCGCTCTGGGCTGAGCTACCGTCGAAGCGGCTACCGCTGTCATCGGCGCCATAGGTGCCTTGGGTATCGTCGCTGGCCTGCTTGATCTGCGTGCGCGCCGCAAGCGCCTCGGCGTTGTGGCTGGTGGCGCTGTCGCTGAGCGTATTGGCAAGCTGATAGGCGCTGGCGAGCTGCTGATGCGCAGGAGAGAGATCCAGCTGTTCGCCACTGGCCGCGATTTGCCCCCAGCTACTGAGCATCAGGCCGCTGTTGGCACGAATCGCCCCATAGGCGTCCGAGCGCAGCTCGAAGCCGGTACCGCGGAAGCTGCCGCGTGTGTTGCCTTGCTGGTGGATCAAGTAGCCGAGGTTGAGCTGGGACTTCTCGTGCTCCGAGTTCAGGCGCACACGCTCCTGATCGGTGGCGTCATCGAACACCAGCTCGTTGTACTTGTTGCCGCGGTAGGTCTTGCTCTTGAGGCCGGAGAGCAGGCCATTGGAGTGCCATTGCGGGGTCTGATCACCGTTGTAGACCCGTCCGGTGATCAGCGGCCGATCGGCATCGCCTTCGAGGAAGTCGACGATGACCTCCTGACCAATGCGCGGCACGAACACACTGCCCCAGCCAGCACCCGCGTTGGGTTGTGCAACACGCAGCCAGCAGCTGGCATCGGCGGCGCCCTTCTCGCTGCGGTCCCAGTGGAACTGCACGCGCACGCGGTTGAGCGAGTCGGTGTGGATCTCTTCATTCGCGGGCCCGACGACAATCGCGGTCTGCGGGCCACCCAGATTCGGCCGCGGGTGATCGAGAGACGGCCGATACGGCTGACTGAGGCGCTGAGATTCGAAGTCGATCAGATATTGACCGGTGCCGACATCGGCATAGTCTTCGTGGGCACTTTCATTGAGACCATGTGCCTTGCGTGCCTCGGCCATACGCGCCTGCAGGCTGCCCGGCAGCGCCTTGAGGTGCGCGGAGACCGGCAGTGCATTCTCGGCACAGACGGTCAGGCCCAGCACGAGGAATTCGCGCTCACTTGAGTCGCCGTCTTCATGGCGGGCGTGCTGACTGAGTTCGAACCAGCGGCCGACCTTCAACTGGCGGGTACCCCCGGCGCCGTAGAAGCGCTTGGCGCGGGATTCATGCGCCTCGAGGCGATTGACGGTCAGGCGTTCGCCGCGCGAGTGGTCATCAAAGTAGTACTCGCCGGGGTAGTCGTAGACTTCCTGCTCGCTGAGGTTGCCCTGATCGCTGCGCGTGTCCTGGCCGGAACGTTTTTCCAGGCCCGGCTGCTTGTAATCAAACGTCCCGAGACTGACACGCGTTGGCTGCTGCTGACGACGGCCGCTCCACTGGGTGATGGAGTCCTCGAGTTCGGTGGCATCCTGGCGATGGAAGCGAATCACCTGCGGCTCGACGGGTGCGCAGGTCGCGACATCATCGGTGATGACGAGGCGGTGGCCATTGAAGTCGCTGTCGTCAGAGGCGTGTTCGAAGTAGTAGAACAGCCCTTCCTGCTCCATCAGGCGATTGACGAACTGGAAGTCGCTTTCGCGATACTGCACGCAGTAGCTGCGCGCCGGATACTCGCGGCGCAGGTCCAGCCGCCAGCCGCCCTGGGCTTCACCCTGCGCGATGGCATGATTCGAGAACACCGACTCGATGACCTCGACGGCGGTGAGGTCCTGGAAGATGCGGCTGTCGCGGCCGAGCTTGAGCATCGCCATCCACGGCACCAGCGTCAGCTGGTAATAGAAGACGCCGCCGTCCTCGCCGAGCAGTGCGGCCGACTCGACCAGCCCCGAGAGCTTGCGGTAATTGCCATCGGCCTGACGCACCGAGAGCGCCGCCGGCTGCGCCATCAGGGTCTTGAGTTCGATATCACCGTTCTGGGAGATGCAGTCGAGGGTATAGGCGAAGGGACGCGACATTCGCTCTTCCCCCACCAGGCGATGCGGGATGAAGTCCGCACCACTCATCTCAAGCGTGAGCAGGCGCTCGTTCTGGCTCAGTGAGACATCAAACGACGACAGCAAGGCGTCGAGTACCCATGAATCTGACATGTTCTGCATCCCTGGCAATTGACGTAGACGATGGCCTGAGGTCACTGGCCCGTCCCTGGCTCTCGATCAGGTGGCACAGCATATAGGAATGCTCTCATTTAGTTAATGACTGAACAGAGTGAACACTTACGCTGAAAGCTCGTTAACGACTACGTGAGGCGCGGCATGACTGGCGAGAAAGGAGGATATGTCATGACGGAGTCGACACCAGAAATCAGTACAAGACTTGCCATCATTTCAGATCAGTCGCGTGGTCTGCTCTCTCTATCTTCCCTCCTCCCTTTGCCCTCTTTCGCCTACCCTCTTCCCTCGCATCGGGGCAGCCTGCGTCATAGCGCCCGGCCCACGGTGTCATCTCGCGAATGACGGGCCTACCAGCCACTGCGGGCCTTCGATGACGCCCCGTGGCCGAAAAGCTGGAGTATCTTCTACTGGGCCAACTTGATGGCATGGGCACCGATTTCCGCCCTGCTCCTGGGCAAGATTTCCCGTGGCTATACCGTGCGCCAGTTCATGCTGATCAACCTGGTCGCACCAGCACTGTTCTCGATCACCTACGTGAGTGTCTTCGCAAGCTCCACCATTCAGTTCGACATGCAAAGTGGTGGTGCGCTTTACCAACTGCTGAATGAGACCGGTGCGGGCTCAGTCATCTATGCCCTGTTTGATGAACTGCCGATGAGCACTCTGGTCAGTGCCGTCTTCCTGATCATCGCGTTCCTTTCCTTCGTGACGGCAGCCGACTCCAACACCGAAGCGATCAGTCAGCTGTGCAGCACCGACAGCCAGGCCGCCATGGCCGGCGACAGTGATGAAAATACCAATGACCGCCTGCTCATGAAGATCATCTGGAGGTGCACCATCAGCGCCGTCGCCTGGATCATGACGGCCTTCGTGGGGATTGATGGCATCAAGATGCTCTCCAACCTCGGCGGTGTTCCGGCGCTGTTCATCGTGATTGCGGCCACGGCTTCCCTGCTTCGCCTGGTGTCGATCGGTACCGCCAAGATCGGTCTCGAGCACACGCCGTCACGTAGCTACTCTCCAGAGGCGCACCTGCGCTGGGAAAGCACTCGCAAGACGGTAGATAGCTCTCGGTAAGCCAAGCCCTGCGCTGAGCATGCCCACTACGTCCTGTCTTCGGACAGGGCGTTTTACTGTGGGTAGGCCGCTTTGAAAACGCGCTCTCCCATGGGTCATCGTCCTCTTCCACGCCGAGTCAGCCGTTGCCTGGGCCATCGAGGGAGTCTTTTCCTCAAGTATTGGACAAGTAATACGCATGACGTAATGACAACGATTTATTCCATTTCCTGGCACCATTCAGAAAACTCAGCAAATAAGTACAAGTCGTGCCGAGTAATATTATTTATATAATAAGTCATGTCTTCCATCCTGCTCTGGCACGTGTCACGCAACTGAACATCGTCGCACCAGCTCGTCCAACCACCGTTGACGTGAATGAGAGGCAAGCTTTCCCCGCCAGGGTGTGGACATTGACATGCGCATAATTTATCGTTGCCAGCGAATTTGATAACAAGAGAAAATAAAAACACCGTTTCGCCAAGCTTGGGGCTGACCAACAACTCGCATCAGCGCCCTTGCAAGGCTTGACCGATAACAAGGACGCGTATGCGATATCATTATTCCGATGAAGGCAGATGCATGCCACGCCGCCCTCCCCCAAGTTCCCGCCTGACCGGGAAGTGCCACTTACTCCGTCTTTATTAAAAAGACCGAGATTGCCGATTATTGATGACGTGGCCATGTGCTGCGCTGGATGCTATTTGCCCAAGCAAATGACGCTGTAATTCGTCCACGGCTGAGAACCTTCCCCTCCTTACTCGTCGCTACCGACAACCGACCGCCCTGTGGCGGCTGCGTTGTGTAGTGCCCTGTTTCCCTACCGAGGGCCAGTTCTTGAACAACGAATCGCTATATCAATTCTCCACCCTGACGGTGGTCTTGTTGCTGGTCGCCTTCTATGGCGGCACCTACCTGTTGACGCTGAGCATACGCAAGAAGAATGAAGACGCCGACGCCTTCATGGTTTCCAACCATCGGGTCGGCTTCGGCATGGGTGCTGCCAGCATGACGGCCACCTGGATCTGGGCGGCCTCCTTCTATGCCGCTGCCACCTCCGGCTATACCTATGGTGTGTCAGGTCCGATCCACTACGGACTGTGGGGCGCCCTGATGATCCTGTTCATCTATCCCTTCGGCCGCCGCTTCCGCAAGCTCGCACCCAATGCGCATACGCTTGGCGAGCTGATCCACGCGCGTCATGGCTCCTCCAGCCAGCTGATTCTGGCTCTCTCGAACCTGCTGGGTAGCGTGATCAGCCTGATGGTCAACTTCACTGCTGCCGGGGCACTCGTCTCAGTGCTCTCGCCGCTCTCCTTCCAGGCGGGCGTGATCATGGCAGGCGTCGGGGTGCTGCTCTATACCCTGTGGTCCGGCTTCCGCGCCTCGGTACTGACTGACTTCGCGCAACTGGTTGCCCTGATGGCAATCGCTATCGTGATCATCCCGGCAGTGTTCTTCGCGATGGGCGGACCGACGGAGCTGGTCGCTGGCCTGGATAATCTCACGCCAGAGCAAGCCAACTTCTTCTCGACGGATGCCATTTTGAACCAGGGCGCACCCTTCTTCGTCGCGGTGCTGGCCTATGCCATCGGTAACCAGACCATTTCCCAGCGCCTGTTCGCCGTCAACGAAGATCACATCAAGCCGACCTTCCTCACCGCGACGCTGGGCTACGGCGCCATCGTCATCGGCCTGGGCATGATTGGCTTGATGGCACTGACACTCGGGGTGGAACCGCTCAACGGCGACATGAACAACCTCATCCCGCAGATGGTGTCCGAGTATCTGCCGCCGTTCTTCATCGCGCTGTTCTTCATTCTGGTGATAGGTTCGCTGTCCTCCACCGCCGATTCTGACCTTTCCGCGCTGTCCGCCATCATCATGGCCGATGTGTATGGCAAGAATATCGCCCGCGGCAAGCCAGACCCGAAGCGCATGCTCTTCATCGGCCGCTTGACCATGATCATCGCCACGGTGCTGGGTATCGTCTTCGCCAGCTTCTCACTGGATATCCTGGTGATGCTGGTCTTCGTCGGGGCTCTGTGGGGCGCGATCGTCTTCCCGGTCATCGCCAGCTGCTTCTGGAACCGAGTGACCAACACCGCCTTCACCACGTCTGTCATCGTCGCGATGGTGATGTTCTGCCTGGCACGCTTTGAACTGGTGCCGCTGACGGGCATGAGCGGTCTGTTCTTCGAGCTGCTCGCCAGCATCGGCGGCGGCGTGATCATCGGCCTGATGGTATTCGGCTTCCTGGGGCGCATTCTCGGCATCCTTGCTGGAATCGCGGCCATGATCGCCATGCTGATCTTCGCGACTGACTTCCTGCGCGACTACACCGTCCTGCTGGCATCGCTGACCGCTTACGGCACCAGCACTCTGGTGTGTGTGGTCATGAGCCTCGCCAGCCGCCAGGAACGCTTCGACTTCGACACCATCACCGCACGTGTCGGCAACTATGACGAAGCACTCGACTCAGGTGGTTGTGATACGACAACACCGATCCAGTCGCAGCCTGCTGCCTCCACCGGCGCATGATTCTGGATAACGTCCGAGACAGAACAAGGAGACAACACACATGACATTGCTATTTGCCACCTACGTACTGGTATGGCCAGTGCTCACCCTGGCGGTATTGATCGTCATCTGCCGCGCGGTCGCACGTGATCGCCGCATCGCACGTGAAGAAAAGCGCGAGCTGGTATAAAACTCTCTGGCGTAATATGACGCCAGGAAACCAAAAGCCCGCCTCTGGAATGTCCAGAGGCGGGCTTTTTCACAATTTATCGACGAATATCTTGTCTATCACGCCTGCTCGACGATCCACTCATGCGCGGGATCATTCTTGAATTTCCAGACCCGCTTGGGGCCAGCCATGACATTGAGATAATAAAGCTCATAGCCGTGTGGAGCGGCGGCGGGATGATACCCCTCCGGTACCATCACACAACAGCCATCTTCCACCGCCATGGTTTCATCCAGGGATCGGTCATCGGTATAGACGCGCTGGAACGCAAAACCTTGTGACGGATTGAGCTTGTGGTAGTACGTCTCCTCCAGGAAAGACTCTTCCGGCAGATTGTCGGCACAGTGCTTGTGTGGCGGGTAGCTGGACCAGTTGCCAGGGGGCGTATAGACCTCCACCACCAACAGACTATCGGCGGGCTCCGTCTGGGGAAGAATGTCCTGCACGTGACGTGTGTTGGTCCCCTCGCCACGTGTCGAACAGGCCACCTGCTCGGGGCGAATCAGGCGAGCGGCATGATTGCCATGCCCCGGAGCACTGCAGACCGCTATCTCCAGCTCCGTCAGTGCTTCCACTGAATAGGCTATCCCGTCCGGTAGATACACCGAGTACGGCGGCAGGTGCTCAAACACGCTCATGCGTTCACCGATGTTCTCGAACGTCTGGTCACCGGTACGTACGGTTGCGCGCCCCGAGAGCAGCACGAGGCACTGTTCGCGACTCTCGGTGTGGCGCTCGAAACGCTCACCTTGTTTCAGGCAATGTACGCGAAAGCCCACGTGTGTCCAGCCTGCAGATTCCGGGGTTACCTCGAGCAAGGTACCATCTTCGCTCGGGGCATGCGGTCTCACGAGAAGTGTCATGTTCTTGTCCTTTTCAGCAGCAGGGAGAAGTGGGCTCAACGAATCTCACTGAGCAGTACCCGGCGCCCTTCGCGATAGGAAATCAACGCCGCTTCGGCCAGTTCAAGCGCGGCGAGTCCGTCCTGCGCGCCGGCCAGCGGGGCACGACCTTCTTGCCAGGCAGTGACGAAATCTCCCACTTCACGCACATAGGCCTGCGCGTAACGCTCGAGGAAGAACCACTGTGGACGCTCTTCCACCACACCTTCCACGCCGGTGAAGCGCAGGCGCGTATCCGTCTCGTTGCGCGCCTCCAACATGCCCTGGCTGCCAAAGACCTCGATCCGCTGGTCATAGCCGTAACAGGCACGACGCGAGTTGCTGATGGAGACCAGCTTGCCGGAAGCACTCTTCAGATTGATGAGTGCACTATCCAGATCTCCCGCTTCACCGATGGCTGGATCCACGAGGCAGCTGCCACTGACCGTCACCTCCGTGACCGGCTCGCCCAGCAGCCAGACCGCCATGTCCAGATCATGAATGCTCATGTCACGGAAGAGTCCTCCCGAGGCTGCCACATATTCTGCGGGCGGCGGCTCCGGATCACGGCTGGTGATGGTGATCATCTCGAGTTCGCCGATTCGTCCCGCTTCCAGCGCCTGCTTGAGCGCCGAGAACTGAGGGTCATGGCGACGATTGAACCCCAGAGCACAGGTCACGGGGTGCTCCGCCAGCACCCCAAGACAGTGACGCGTTCGCGCAAGATCCAGATCGATCGGCTTCTCGCAAAGTGCCGCCTTGCCCGCACGGGCCGCACGCTCAAGGAAGTCACAGTGTGTCGGAGTGGAGGAGGCGATCAGAACGCCATCAATCTCCGCTGACGCGAAGATGTCCTCCGCCGTCATCACCGGCACACCATATTCCGCAGCGAGCGAATTGGCAGCCTCCGGGAAGGCATCACTGACACATGCCAGTTGCGCCAGGGGGTGATCAGAGATGGCGCGAGCGTGAACACGGCCGATGCGACCGGCGCCCAGCAGAGCGATTTTCATGTGAAGCGTCCTCCATATCTATGGCGTTTGTTGTTGTGGCGTCTCGAACGAATTGAGAGAGATTGTCGGCGGGCACTACCTCCTGTAGTGCTCGCCTTTGCCGTACTTCAGCCTCGAAGGTTGGCAGCGCCCTCTTCCTGCAATGAGATGTCGTGCGGTGTGGTGCCCTGCACTTCCCCGCTGCCCTGCTGGCGAACGCCCAGTCCAATGGCAAGTGCCTGGGCCAGGCATAGCGTGGACGTCAGGCCTCGGAAGCCTTGCACTTCCGCTTCGTTCACCACCAACACGACATCTGCATGGTGAGTCAGCGGGCTCAGGGAAGAGTCGGTAATGAGTATCGTGGGGGTACCGCGCTCACGCGCCACATGGACGGCAGATTGCACCTCTTCTGCGTAGGGCGCGAAGCTGGTGACCAGCAGACAGTCCTGGCGGGAGATCGCTTCTGCCTGCTCGCGATACATCGCTCCCATGCCATCCATCAGGAAGGCGCGTTTGGCGATATGCCGTAATGAGTAGGCCAGGTAGCTTGAGACGACGAAACTTCGCCGTGCTCCCAGAAGATGAACAGCCTCTGCGACTTCCAGTAGGTCGAGAGCTCGCTCGATATCCTTGGGCGCGATACGTCCAGGCAGTTCGCCAAGCGCTTGCTGATTGGCAGCCGAGAAACTTCTCAACAGCTCGTGTGCGCCAGGACTCTCACCCGTCACTTCTCGGGCGACCCTGATGCGCTCGCTGTAGCTGGGCTCAGCTTCTACTAGGCGTGCACGAAAAAGTTTCTGCATCTCCGAAAAGCCCGAAAACCCCACAGCATTGGCGAAGCGGATGAGCGTGGAGGGCGTGACATCGGCTTTCTCGGCGAGACCTGCCACGGTACCAAAAGCCACTTCTTGAGGATGATCCAACAGGAAGCGGGCACTTTGTTGCAGGCGACGCGACAGCGATGGGTATTGCTGGCTGATATGTGCCTCGAGGGATTCGAAAGATTCAATCTGCCGAGCTGTCATTTGTAGAGGGGTGATATCTGCCATGGTAACTCCTGTCACTTGTCACCTGCCGGTGCGGCGTAGATGTCGCCGTAACGCGGGAGTGAACGATGTCTGGCAGTCTAGGCAAATAGAATGAAAATTCCAACATAAAAATAAATTGAATGTTCCGGTTGCATTCCAAGCTGGTGGAATCTACATTCCATCTACCGGTCACAATGGAATACGCCATATTCCAGATCACCGGGAACTCGAATACTGGAAGAGAGCAACGCCAGTCGCTCTTCCTCACTGACAAAGACAATAACCAAAGAACGTCAGGAGCCAACCATGTACACAGTCGAGCCTCTCGCCACCTCTGCGAATTCTCGCAGAAAGATGCCACGCCTGCGCCGTGTGATAGCCAGTCTCACGACAGCCATGCTAGCAGTCTCTGTAGCCAATGCCGCCTGGGCAGACGACACCGAACGCTACGTCATGATCACGCACGGACAGAACTCGGACCCCTTCTGGTCTGTCGTCAAGCGCGGCGCTGACGACGCGGCTGAAGAGCTTGGTGTCAAAGTCGAGTACCGCGCACCTTCTACCTTTGATATGGCAAAGATGGCGCAGCTGCTGGATGCTGCGGTGGCTTCACAGCCAGACGGCCTTATCATTTCTCTGACCGACGCCGATGCATTGGGGAAAGGTATCAAGAACGCTGTGGATCAGCAGATCCCGGTCATCACCATCAATTCTGGTGGCGATAAGTCCAAGGAAATTGGCGCACGCCTTCACATTGGCCAAAGTGAATATGAAGCAGGGCGTGGGGCAGCAGAACGCATGGTCGAGAGTGGCGCCAAGCACGGACTCTGCATCAATCAAGAACAAGGAAACGTAGGCCTGGATGCACGGTGTGCGGGCTTTATCAAGGGATTTGACGGTAGCGCCAGCGAGCTAGCCACCAGCACCGATCCTACCGAAATCAAGAACTCGCTCGTGGCCTATCTCAATCAGCACAGCGAAGTAGACGCCATCCTTGCATTGGGGCCTCTCGGGTCTGAGCCAATGCTCAAGGCCATGCAAGAAGCCGGCGCTACGCAAAAATTCCAGCTCGGCACCTTCGACCTCTCCCCCGATATTCTTGCCGCGATTCAGTCGGGTGAAATGAATTTTGCCATTGATCAACAACAGTACCTGCAGGGCTATCTGCCGGTGGTCTTCATGCATCAGTACCACATACACGGTCTGATGCCGGCTGGCGATGTCGCCACAGGCCCCGGATTTGTCACCGCCGAGAATGCAGGTCAGGTCATCGAGCTTTCAGAGCAAGGCATTCGCTGAGCCAAAAGCTCCATCTGGCAATACTTTCATTTCCATGACATGGCGTCCTACCTGTGAGGGCGCCTGGAGAGAGCATCATGACTGAGCACACTGTCAGTGCTGTTCCGGCCGCTGATGACGAACGGCTGCGCCGCGTCCACCCCCTCAAGGCTGCACTGAAACGTCCTGAATTCGGCGCTATTGCCGGCACCATCCTGGTATTTGCCTTCTTCTCGGTGGCCGCTTCAGGGACAGGCATGTTCAGCCTGGCGGGCATTCTCAACTTCCTGGAAGTCTCTGCACAGCTAGGCATCCTCGCCATCGCGGCATCGCTGTTGATGATTGGCGGTGAATTCGATCTTTCTCTCGGCTCCATGATCGGCTTTGCCGGCATCTTGATTGCCATCCCTGCCGTGCAATACGGCTGGCCGCTATGGTTGGCTATCACTTTCGCCTTTGCCAGTGCCGTCCTGATTGGCTGGATCAACGGCTATCTGGTAATGCGCACAGGCCTGCCCTCCTTCATCGTCACACTGGGCTTTCTGTTCATCCTGCGCGGCCTGGCCATCGGCCTGACTCGCTTGACGACTGGGCGCACCCAGGTCAGCGGCCTGCAAGAGCTCGCCGATCATGACTGGCTGGCACCATTTTTTTCCGGCGAGGTATTTACTGGCCTCTTCAGCTGGATGGCGGCACAGGGATGGATTGCGACCAACTTCGCAGGAAATCCGAGCGTCACTGGGGTGCCAGTCTCCATCGTTTGGTGGGTGGTACTGGCCGCTGCCGCGACCTGGTTGCTGCTCTACACCCGCTTCGGTAACTGGATCTTCGCCTGCGGCGGTGATGTGAATGCTGCACGCAACGTCGGCGTTCCTGTAATGAAGGTCAAGATCCTTCTGTTCATCTTCACCGCTGTCGCCGCCACCATCTTTGCCTGCCTGCAGGTCATGGATACCGGTTCAGCTGACACAACACGCGGTCTGCTCAAGGAACTGGAAGCCATCATCGCCGTCGTCATCGGCGGAGCCCTGCTGACAGGCGGCTATGGATCTGCCGTGGGTGCTGTGTTCGGTGCGCTTATCTTCGGCACTGTTCAGATGGGTATTTTCTACACCGGCGTTAACACTGACTGGTTCAAGGTATTCCTCGGCGCCATGCTCCTGATCGCAGTACTGTTCAACAATTACGTGCGCAAGAAAGCTCTGGAGGCTAAGTAATGACTACTAACGCCAACCTGCAACAGGCGCCGGAACAGACTACGACCGCCGCCGATCGCGCCAGAGGTGATACTCCGAAAGCCGCTGACACCCGCACTCCTCTTATCGAGATGCAGGCTGTCGACAAGCACTTCGGCAACGTAGTCGCCCTTTCCAATATTTCATTGAAAGTCTACGCAGGCGAGGTCATGTGCCTGCTCGGCGATAACGGCGCCGGCAAGTCGACCCTCATCAAGACGTTATCAGGAGTGCATGCCCCGACTCACGGTGAACTGCTGCTGGAGGGGAATCCTACCAATTTCACGTCCCCCGGCCAGGCACTCGATGCCGGCATCGCAACGGTCTTCCAGGACCTCGCAATGATTCCCTTGATGTCGATCACCCGTAATTTCTTCATGGGCCGTGAGCCCACCAAGGGATTCGGTCCTTTCAAATATGTGGACTGGGAGTTTGCAGATCGGGTGGCACGTGAAGAGATGGCCAAGATCGGGATCGATGTGCGTGACCCGTCTCAACCAGTCGGCACGCTGTCGGGCGGCGAACGCCAGTGTGTCGCAATCGCACGCGCCGTCTACTTCGGTGCCAAAGTGCTCATTCTGGATGAGCCGACGTCAGCACTGGGGGTCAAGCAAGCCTCGAAGGTACTGCGCTATATCGCACAAGCGCGCAACCGGGGGCTCGGCGTCATCTTCATCACGCATAACGTCCATCACGCCTACCCCATCGGTGATGCTTTTACTCTACTCAAACGTGGCACTTCGTTAGGCAGCTGGCGCAAGGAAGACATCACCCGTGAGGAAGTACTCAACATGATGGCCGGCGGCGAAGAAATGGCCAGCCTGGATGCAGAATTGGCGGAGTTCCAACGGACGGATTCCGCCTCAGTTGCCTGACCGCGAGCAGGCCTACACGTAGATCATTACCTAGTGTCCCGGGACTGCCCGTCATCTAGATCTACACCGATAATTGTCAATGCCGGGTAACACCGGCCCATTAAGGGATATGCTCATGACGCGCCACTCATCTCACACACCGGATCTGGATGTCATTTGCCTCGGCCGCGTCGCCGTTGACCTCTATGCGGAACAGATCGGCGCGCGTCTCGAAGACGCCACCAGTTTCAAGAAATACCTGGGCGGGAGCTCCGGTAACATGGCATATGGCACGGCACGCCTTGGGCTAAATTCCTCAATGCTGGGTCGTGTTGGCAACGAGCAGATGGGGGAGTTCCTGCGCGAAGAGCTCGCTTCCGTCGGCTGTGATGTCAGCCACCTCAAACACGATCCCGAACGTCTGACCGGGCTGGTGCTTCTGGGCATCAAGGACAAGGATCAGTTCCCGCTGCTCTTCGTGCGCAACGACTGTGCCGACATGGCCATTGATGAAGATGATGTGGACCCGGCGTTCATCGCTCGAGCCCGTGCCCTGGCGATCACTGGTACGCACCTTTCCACTCCCCGCACCCAACGTGCCGCCCGCAAGGCGCTGGATGCCGCACGCGAGGCTGGCGTGAAGCGCGTGTTGGATATCGACTATCGCCCCGTACTCTGGGGGCTGACCAGCATCGGGGATGGCGAGACGCGCTTTGTCGCGGACGAGAGTGTCAGTCAGCACATGGCCCGTTGGCTGGGAGACTTCGACCTGATCGTCGGCACGGAAGAAGAGTTTCATATCGCGGGCAACAGCACTGACACGCTGGACGCGCTGCGCGAGGTTCGCCGTCACAGCGATGCCGTGCTCGTGTGCAAGATAGGGGCGCGCGGCTGCGTCATCTTCGAGGGCGACATTCCACGACATCTGGAAGACGGCATCCTGGTCGAGGGCGTCAAGGTCGAGGTCATGAACGTACTCGGTGCCGGTGATGCCTTCATGAGCGGTTTCCTGCGCGGCTACCTGCGCGATGAAAGCTGGGAAACGTGTGGCCATTACGCCAACGCCTGCGGCGCGTTGGTCGTATCTCGGCACGGATGTGCACCTGCCATGCCCACGGAAGCGGAACTGTTCGATTACCTCAGCCGCCGCGAGTCCGTGCCACGCCCGGATCTTGATGACCACCTGACTCATCTGCATCGCGTCACCACTCGTCGTGTAGCGCACTGGGACAGCGTGCTGGGGCTGGCATTCGATCACCGTCGTCAATTCCTGGACATGGCACGCGATGTCGAAGGCGACCCCGAGCGCCTGCCACGCCTCAAGCAATTACTGGTTGAGGCTACCCGCAGCGCAGCACAACAGGCCGGTATCCAGCGCCCTGCCATTCTCTGTGATGATGTCCTGGGGCAGGATGCGCTCAATGACACGGCAGAGCTGGACTGGTGGGTCGGCCGTCCGGTCGAGCTCCCCAGCTCACGGCCTTTGCGCTTCCAGCATGGTGATGACATCGGTAGCCAGTTGCGACGCTGGCCGCGCCACCACATCGTGAAGTGCCTCGTGTTCTATCACCCGGATGATGAGGCCACACTGCGCCTCGATCAGGAAGCCCGCCTGCGCCAGCTGTATGACGCCTGCTGCATTTCGGGGCATGAGTTGCTCATCGAAGTCATTCCGCCACGTCAGGCAGATGCACCCGCCTGTGATGAGACCACCGTTCCACGTAGCCTGGAGCGTCTCTACAACCTCGGCATTCGCCCGGACTGGTGGAAACTGCCCGCTCTGACGACGCAAGGTTGGGAACGCGTCAGCCAAATCATCAGCACTCGCGACGCCTGGTGTCATGGTGTCGTACTGCTGGGGCTTGATGCGCCGATCGACGAGGTCAAACGCGGTTTCGAGCAGGCAGCACGCTTCCCGATCTGCAAGGGATTCACCGTCGGACGCACCTTGTTCACCGCTCCCAGCCAGGCCTGGCTGTCAGGCAGCATTGACGATGCGACCCTGATTCGTCAGGCCGCTGACAACTATCTCGACTTGATTACCCATTGGCAGTCACTGCGTGATGCCTATTGCAACGCAGAGGATGCCCATTCTGCTCCCACGCTCGCAGAAGGAGTCCTGCAATGAGCTCTGTTTCTCACTCGGCGGCAGCGTCGGGTACCGTGCGCCTGACCGTCGCTCAGGCACTGGTGCGCTACCTGAGCCAGCAATATATCGAACAGCGTGGACAGGAAGTCCCTTTGTTCGGTGGCTGCTTTGCCATCTTCGGCCACGGCAACGTGGCGGGTCTCGGCGAGGCCTTGCACGCCGCGGGCGATGATTTCCCCACCTATCGCGCCCACAACGAACAAGGCATGGCCAATGCGGCCATTGCCTACGCCAAGGCCAACAATCGCCGTCGCATCATGGCGTGTACCTCGTCCATCGGGCCTGGTGCCACCAACATGGTGACGTCGGCAGGGCTTGCTCATGTCAATCGGTTACCGGTGCTGTTCCTGCCCGGCGATACCTTCGCCAGCCGCGCACCGGATCCGGTGCTCCAACAGGTCGAGCACTTCAATGACCCGGGCCTGAGCGTCAATGACTGCTTCCGCCCCGTGTCACGCTTTTTCGACCGCATCACGCGACCGGAACAATTGCTGACCAGTCTGCCTCAAGCGCTGGCCACGCTGCTGGACCCCGTGGACTGCGGCCCTGCCACCCTGTGTCTGCCACAGGATGTCCAGACGCTTGCCTTCGAATGGCCGGAAGACTTCTTCACCCGTCGGGTGCATCACATCCGTCGCGCTCCCGTCGCTCAGGAAGAGCTGGTGGCAGCCCTGGACACACTGCGCACAGCCAAGCGGCCACTGCTGATTGCCGGGGGCGGCGTGCATTACAGCGAGGCGTGTGAGGCCCTCGCCACCTTTGCCCAGCAACACGGCATTCCAGTGGTCGAGACACAGGCTGGCAAGGGCGCCCTGCCCTGGGGCCATGCTCGCAACATGGGCGCCATCGGTGTCACCGGCGCGGCCAGCGCCAACCAGCTGGCACGTGAAGCCGACGTCATCATGGCCATCGGATCACGACTTCAGGATTTCACCAGCGGCTCTCGGACGCTCTTTGAAGCCGCCGGCCAGACACTCATCAGCCTCAATGTCGGTCGCTTCGATGCCGCCAAGCATGGCGCACAGCAACTGCAGTGCGATGCCCTGCGGGGACTTGAGGCCTTGACGGCAGGGCTGGGTGACTGGGCCGCACCAGACAGCTGGGTGCAACGCCAATCCGGGCTCAAGCAGGAATGGGAAGCGGTCCGCGAGAGCGTGATGGCTGATCAGGGGCTCGCGCTGCCAACCGATGCCCAGGTGCTCGGGGCCGTGAATCGTCAAGCGACAGATGACACCACGGTGGTCTGTGCTGCCGGCGGCTTGCCAGGTGAACTTCATAAGCTATGGGCGGCCAGTGTCCCCGGCAGTTATCACGTCGAGTACGGATTCTCATGCATGGGCTATGAACTGGCCGGCGGGATGGGCGTCAAGATGGCACGCCCGGAGCGGGACATCGTGGTCGTAGTCGGCGATGGCAGCTACCTGATGCTCAACTCTGAGCTTGCCACCTCCGTGATGCTCGGCCACAAGCTGACCGTGGTGGTCCTCGACAACCGTGGCTTCGGTTGCATCAACCGCCTGCAACACGCGACTGGCGGCGCCGGCTTCAACAACCTGCTCAAGGACTGTCGCACCGTTGCGGAAGGCGCCCCCAAGGTGGACTTTGCGGCGCACGCTCGTGCACTGGGCTGCCAGGCCGAACAGATCTCGGGGATTGGCGAACTGGAGGCCGCGCTCGAGCGTGCTCGGACCTCATCGACAACCTACGTCATCGCGCTAGACACGGATCCATTGCCTTCTACCCAGGAAGGTGGGCACTGGTGGGAAGTCGCCATTCCCGAAGTCAGCGAACGTACTGAAGTCCGTGACGCCTATCAGGGCTATCTGTCGCACAAACGCCAGCAAGCTCGCTGACGCATTTCAGGGCCGGCCAACCGCCCTTACGACATCAGTTGGCCGGCCTGGACGATACGCCATCTCTCGGAGGCCAAAGTGCCTCCCTGCACTCTCAATATCTCGAAGAAGGATACCGCCATGAGCATTCGCCTAGGCATCAACCCGCTGACCTGGACCAACGATGACCTTCCAAGCCTCGGTGCCGACACACCGCTGGAAGTCTGTCTCAGCGAAGGCCGCCAGGCAGGTTTTGCCGGTTTCGAGCTAGGAAACAAATTTCCGCGCACGCCCGATGCTCTGTCTCAGGTGCTCGATGCTCACGATCTGGCGTTGGTGTCTGGCTGGTACTCAAGCCGCCTGCTGGAACGTAGCGTCGAGGAAGAGCTGGAAGCCTTGAACAACCACCTCCAGCTGCTCAAGGCGTGTGGCGCTACCGTCATGGTGTATTGCGAAGTCAGCCGTTGTGTACATGGCGACCAAGCCACTCCCGTCTCACGCCGCCCCGTCATGAATGATGCTGATTGGGCGCGATTAACAACCGGCCTGGATGCTGTCGCGAAAGAGATGGCGTCTCAAGGCGTGGAAATGGCTTATCACCATCACATGGGTACCGTCATCGAGAGTGAAGCTGATGTGGACCGCCTAATGGCCTCAACACAGCACGTAAAGCTATTGCTGGATGCCGGTCACCTGACCTATGCCGGTGGTGATCCCGTCGCCGTGGCACGCAAGCATGGCAACCGTATTACCCACGTCCATTGCAAGGACATCCGCATGGCACTGATGGACAACGCGATCAACCGTGACAAGTCCTTCCTGGATGCCGTACTGGATGGCGTTTTCACCGTGCCGGGAGACGGCGGTGTCGACTTTACCTCCCTTTTCACCGAGCTGAAGCGTCAAGGATATGGTCAGCACGATGATCGCTGGCTGGTTGTGGAAGCCGAGCAAGATCCTGCTGTCGCCAACCCGCTGACCTACGCAACGCTCGGTCATGACAATTTGGCCCGCCTGGCACGCGAGGCCGGCTTGATTCGCATCTGATTCCAAGCCACCAGGCTGCACAGACAGCCCGCACGACGCTGATTATCTCTTGAGTCTGCGTATACACCACTCTCCACGAGGACACGTTCATGCAACAGTTACATCACTTCATCAATGGCCAATCACAACCCGGCGATAGCGGTCGTAACGCACCAGTCTACAACCCGGCCACCGGCGAGCAGTCCGCCAGTGTGTCACTGGCCAGTGCCGAGGAAACTCGTTCCGCCATTGCTGCCGCCAGCACCGCCTTTCCTGGCTGGTCCAACACCTCGGCACTCAAGCGCTCGCGCATCCTGTTCCGCTTCAAGGCGCTGCTGGAAAAGCACAGCGACGAACTCGCCACGCTGATCTCCCGCGAGCACGGCAAGGTGCATTCGGATGCGCTTGGCGAGGTGACTCGCGGCATGGAAGTCGTCGAATTCGCCTGCGGCATGCCCCACCTGCAGAAAGGCGAGCACTCGCTGAACGTGGGCACCGGGGTGGACAGCCACTCTCTAATGCAACCGCTGGGTGTGTGTGCGGGCATCGCTCCCTTCAATTTCCCGGCCATGGTGCCGATGTGGATGTTCCCCATCGCCCTGGCCACCGGGAATACCTTCATCATGAAGCCGTCCGAGAAAGATCCCTCTGCCCCGCTGCGCATGGCGGAACTGCTGGCGGAAGCCGGCCTGCCGCCGGGCGTGTTCAACGTCGTCAATGGTGACAAGGAAGCCGTCGATGTCCTGCTGACCGATGAGCGTGTCGAAGCGGTTTCCTTTGTCGGCTCCACTCCGATCGCCGAGTACATCTATTCCACTGCCTCGGCACACGGTAAGCGAGTCCAGGCCCTGGGGGGGGCGAAGAATCACATGGTCGTGATGCCGGATGCCGATCTGGATCAGGCAGCGGATGCCCTGATGGGGGCGGCGTACGGCAGTGCTGGTGAGCGCTGCATGGCCATCTCGGTGGCAGTCCCGATCGGTGAGCAGACCGCAGAGCGACTGCGCGACAAGATCCTCGAGCGCATGGCCACTCTGCGGGTGGGGCCGGGTGAGGTCGAAGGCCAGGAAAATGACATGGGGCCACTGATCTCACGCGTGCATGCCGACAAGGTCATCGAGTTCATCGACAGCGGTGTCGAGCAAGGTGCGGAGCTGGTCGTGGATGGCCGTGACATCACGGTGCCTGGGCACGAGAACGGTTATTTCGTGGGCGCGACCCTGTTTGATCATGTGCGCCCAGACATGCGCATTTATGCCGAAGAAATCTTCGGGCCGGTCCTCTGTCTGGTCCGCCAGGAGTCACTCGACGAGGCGATTGCCCTCATCAATGCCCACGAATATGGCAATGGCACGGCCATCTTCACTCGCGATGGTGATGCTGCCCGTCAATACACCACTCGCATTCAGGTCGGCATGGTCGGCGTGAACGTACCGATCCCTGTACCGATGGCATTCCACAGCTTTGGCGGCTGGAAGCGCTCTCTCTTTGGCCCGCTTCACATGCATGGCCCGGATGGCGTGCGCTTCTATACCCGCATGAAAGCCGTCACCACCCGCTGGCCTGATGGTCTGCGCAGTGAAGCTAGCCACTTCACCATGCCGACACTCTGATCCACCACTCGCAGGGTCGGGCATGACAGCGTCATGCCCGACCGCTTTTCATTGCGCCTTGCCTGTCCGGCAAGGCACATGACCGCCATGGAGGCATGTCATGACGCACAACATGAAAGTGGGTGTCTGTACCTGGACCTTCGGCCCACTGCCGATCGAGGATATCTTCGCGCGGACCGCACGCCTGGGATTTGACGGGGTGGAACTGCATGGCGATCTCGACGCCTTCACACCAGATATGATCCGCTCCCTTTGCCAGACGCATGGGCTGGAAGTGTTCTCACTCACGCCGGGAGATTGCGATCCCGCCTCCCCCGACGCGTCGGATCGCGAGGCTGCCGAGACCTACTATCGACAGCTGATCGACTTTGCCCAGGCGATCGGCGGCGCGCGAGTCTCACTGCACGGACTCGTGGGGCGAATCCGTCCCGCAGATGGCAGTGATCAAGACAGCGAATACCGCCACCTCGTCGAAGTGCTCACTCCACTGTGTGACCATGCAGCAAGTCGCGAGGTGCCGCTCGTCTTCGAAGTTCTCAATCGCTACGAATCCCACCTCATCAACACTGCAGCCCAGTGTCGCAGGCTTATCCAGGACATCGGTTCTCCCCAGCTCAAGGTATTGCTGGATGCCTACCACATGAATATCGAAGAGCCTGACCCCGTGCGGGCGCTGGCCGAGACTGGCGATCACCTGGGGCTTTATCACGTCGCCGACTCCAATCGCGGCGGTATCGGTCAGGGGCATAGTCAGCTGGCGGATCAATTCACCCAGCTACGTGCCATGCACTATGACGGCCCAATCATCGTCGAGGCACCGGCCATGGGTCCTGACCCCTTCACGCCAGTCAAGACAGGCGATTATCTGACAACACTGGAAGATCAGTTGTCACGCAGTGTCTCGGCGCTTCGCCAGCATTTCGCGCTTGACGTACCGGCCTGAGCTTTCAGGCGCCTTACCTCCCATGGAGTGATACCTCATCACCTGCATGGGCATAACAACATCGCGGGCAGCGAGTCACGCCAACCCACTCGTCTGTCTGTTGCCATCTGCGCGGGACGCCTTCACGTCCCAACGCTGGAGATTTCACATGACTGCCAAGCTCTCGCCCGACAGGGCCGGACATTCCCTGTCACGTCAGCAACTCGGCTATCTGATACGCATCACGCTGATCGCCACTCTAGGCGGGTTGCTCTTCGGTTATGACACCGGCGTCATCTCCGGAGCCATCGGCCCCATCGCTGAATATTTCCAACTGACACCCGCGGAAAAAGGCTGGGCGGTGTCCTCCGTCGTCATCGGCTGTATCGCAGGGGCCATCAGCGCCGGCTGGATCTCCATCCGATTCGGCCGACGCAAGGCCTTCCTGATTGCCGCCATCTTGTTCCTGCTCTCCGCCATCGGCTCTGCCACGGCGACTGATTTCCACTATTACACCCTGTGGCGCATCATCGGCGGGATGGCGGTGGGACTGGCCAGTGTGGTCGCGCCGATGTACATCTCTGAAATGTCCCCCGGGCATCTGCGAGGTCGTACCGTCAGCCTGTTCCAGCAGTCAATCGTCTTCGGACAGATGGTGGTGTTCTTCGTGAACTACTTCATTGCCAAGGGCATGGCTGAACACTGGATGATCGACCATGGCTGGCGCTGGATGCTCGGGTCCGAAGCCCTGCCCGCCTTGCTGTTCGGCGCATTGCTGTTCTTCATTCCAGAATCGCCACGCTGGCTGGTGCTGAGAGGTCGTCCCGAGCAAGCCCGCAACATACTGAGCCGCTTCACTCCTGCCGAAGACCTGGACCAGACACTCAACAGCATCATCACTTCCTATCGTGACTCCTCGCGTGACAATCTCATCAGTCTACGTGAGCGCGGCCTGCTGGGGCTGGTGATACTCGGTGTCTTCATCGCCAGTGCCCAGCAACTGACCGGCATCAATGTCGTTATGTACTACGCGCCGGACGTATTGTCCTCGGTGACCGCCAGCAGTGAGGATGCCCTGCTGCAGACCTCGATCATGGGTGTCACCTTCGTAGGCGGCAACCTGCTGGGGATGTTGTTGATCGACAAGGTCGGACGTCGCCCACTGCTGATTGCCGGCAGTATCGGCAGCATGATCGGCATGTGTGCATTGGGCATCATCATCGGGCGAGATGCAGTAGGCTATGGAGCACTGTTTGCGCTGATCGTCTACGTGGTGTCCTTCGCCATTTCCTGGGGCTGTGTCTGCTGGACACTGTTGTCAGAAATCTTCCCCAACGCGATTCGTGGACGCGCCATGGCGCTGGCCGTGGCTGGCCAATGGTTCGCGGGTTTCATGGTCACACAGACCTTCCCGATGCTGCGCGAGAGTGACTGGCTCAACCACCTGTTTGGCAGCGGTTTCAGCTTCTGGCTCTATGCCGTGCTGACGCTGATGAGCCTGCTGGTGGTATTGCGCTATGTGCCGGAAACCAAGGGCAAGACCCTGGAAGAGCTTGAGAACATCACAGGCACTCGCCTCAGCAAACGTCGGCGGGCGCTTGCCAGCACGAGCTTGAGCAGCTGACGGCCATTGGTGACGCCCAGCGCCGTCTGGGCGTCATGCCCCATGAGCCCAATGACACATAAGTTGCATGCCCCATGAGCTCCTTGCCGACCACCTGATCACGTGGCCTTGGCAAGGAGCTTTCCTGTAGGGATCCCGGGTGAGGAAAATTCAGCAGCACAGCACAGGGCACCCTCCTGGCATTGCACATGCGCTCAATACGCCATCTGCCCCACGAATCCGGCCTCATCTCGAATCCCTACGCGATTACCATCCGGGTCATGCAGATGGATCGTCCTCCCCCAGGGCGTCTCTTCGATCTCGGCATCGATCCCCCATGCCCTGACCTCCGCCAAGGCCTTTTCGATGTCGCTGACATTGAAGCGCAGCTTGGCGCTACCTTGCTCGGGACTCTTGCCTCCCTCAATCGCCCTTCCGCCCTGCTCGATCATCAAATATCCGTCTCCATAGGCCAGGCAGGTCAGCCTGAAACCGCCATCTTCCTTGCTGAAAAGAGGCGGCAGTTCAAAAAGGCCCTGGTAGAACGCGACACACTCATCGAACCGCTCTGTATTCAATATCAGGCCATGCCGTGCGACGTTATGCTTCATCCCTGTGTCCTCTGGAAGCAGCTCGGGGTCTCTTGAGCATGCCACCGATGACAAGGCAGGACGATGTCGCTTTCACAAGAATACGCTCCCGCCGGCACATGAAGATTGCCAGCGGGAGCGTCGCGCGACAGAGTGATGGAAAGCCTTGAGCGCTGCTGAGTTACTCCGTTGTCAGCGGCAAACCTTGACGCGCCAACCGGCGACGACGCTTGCTGAGACGAGTCCCGGTGATGTCTTCCAGCTCTTCCAGGGTCTTGCCCTTGGTTTCCGGTACGTAACGCAGCACGATCAGCAGACTGAGGAAGGTCAGCACCGCATAGAGCCAGAAGCTAAAACCGCCACCGACCAGCTCATTGAGGAAGTCGCTCTGGCGCATCATCGGGAAGGTCTGGGTGACGATGAAGCCGAGCAACCACTGTGCGGCGACAGCCAGTGACATCGCGCGTGCGCGAATCGCATTGGGAAATATCTCGGAGACCAGTGTCCAGCAGACACACCCCCAGGAGATGGCAAACGAGACGACATAGACGATCAGGGCGATCAAGGCGCTGATGCCCGGTTCGCCATTGCCGATCACGACGCCGAGGAAGGTCATGCCGACGATGCTGCCCAGACTCCCCGCAATCAACAGCGGACGACGGCCAACCTTGTCGATCAGCAGCATGCCCAGCAGATTACCGGCGACGAAGGTCACCCCCATGATGGAGGTCTGGAACAGAGCATCTTCATTGCTGGAAGTGACAGCGGACAACACATCCGGAGCGTAGTACATCACCACATTGATGCCGGTCAGTTGCTGAGCAGCCGCGATGAAGACTCCGATGGCCACCAGCCCTAGCATCCCCTTGGTACGCAGAGATGCATGGCGCTTGTTCTCGTTGTGCTGGAAGGATTTCTGGATCTCGCCCAGCGTGCGTTCAATGGCATCACCATGATAGAAACGCGCCAAGACGCGGCGGGCATCGTCCAGGCGCCCTTTCAGCACCAACCAACGCGGAGATTCGGGAACGAAGGGAATCAGCACGGCGAACAGGAGGGAAATGATTGCTTCAGATCCCAACATCCAGCGCCAACCGTGATTCAGAATCCAGGTTTCCGCCATGCCCTTGGCGATGAAGTAGTTCACGAAGAACACCACCATCTGACCAAAGACCACGGACTGCTGAAACAGGCTGACGGTGCGACCGCGCATATAGCCCGGAGACATCTCAGAGATGTACATCGGTGCCATGACGCTGGCCATCCCGACCGCCAGTCCACCCAGAATGCGCCACCAGATGTAGGCATCAAAGGTGCTCGCCAGACCAGAGCCCAGTGCTGATGCAGTAAACATCAATGCTGACAGCATGAAGACGGCCTTGCGCCCATAGGCAATGGACAACCGTCCGGCGATAAGTGCGCCACCAATACAGCCGATGACGACGGAGGAGACTGCCCAGCCCTTCTCGGCGGCAGACAGGTCGAAATATTGCGCGATGGGACCGATGGCCCCAGAGATGACGCCGGTGTCATAACCGAACAGCAGGCCACCGAGGGCGGCCACCAGAATGATCTTGATCAAGAAGACAAGCTGCGCCGGCGTCAGCTTTTCTTGATGACTGGATGAGGCGGGATTGGCTGATTCTGTAGGAGTATCGCTATCGGGGTGCGAAGTGGGCATGACGACCTCTCGTGATCGATTGTTATAGTATTACGAGAACTGCTGAGGCAGATGTGGCTCGAGTGCTCGTGGCATCTGACGCACCACGCTATCGAGACAAGTCATTGCTGTACCTTCCGTGCCCTGCCGTCTTCTGGCGTGATGACGACAGGGCTTCATGCGGATCAGGCTTCCGCCAGGCCCTTTTCAAGAATGCTGCGTTCAATGAATTCACGACTTTCGCGGGCATTTTCCAGCGCGCTGTTGTCCTTGGTCGGGTCCACGTCCTGCTCGACGGTGATCCAGCCTTGATAGCCGATGGATTCCAGGCTCTCGCGGACCGCGTCAAAGTCGACACAGCCCTGGCCCAGCGGGCAGAACACGCCCTGGCCGATGGCGGTATAGAAGTCGATGCCGTCCTTCACCACGCTTTCGAGTACTGGCGCCTGAATATCCTTGAAGTGGATATAGGCGACGCGCTCGCCATAGGTGCGAATCAGCTCGGCCGGATTGATGCCCGCATAGGTGCAGTGCCCGGTATCGATGCACAACTTGACCAGATCAGCATCCAGTTCAGCCATCGCACGGTCCACTTCATCGCGATACTCGATGTAGGTGCCGGCATGCGGATGAAGCACCGGTGTGACCGCATATTCCTGACAGATTTCCGCCACCTGCCGGATAGTGACCATCATCTCGTTCCACTGCGCATCATCGAGCCGGGTCGCGGTTTCCTGCTGACCGGCTTCATCGGTACGTGGCGAGCTGACATGGTCGATGATGACCATGTAGTTGCCCTGCTGAGGCTTGAGTACCTCACAGGTCGCACGGGTGTAATCCAGGATTTCCTGACGACGTGACGCGTCATGCAGATGCTTGAAGATGGTACCGGCGATCAGTTCGAGCCCTCGGCTGTCCAACGCGGACGCCAGTGCTGCCTGCTCGGTCGGCAGGTAATTGAGTGGGCCAAGCTCCGTCGCCTTGAAACCAGCACCGGCGATTTCGTCGAGCACGGTCTGCCAGCTGGGATTGGCGGGGTTGTCGGCAAACTCGATACCCCAGGAACACGGTGCGTTGGAAAGCTTGATGTGCATGATGATGTCCTTCTTCTTGGCGTTGTCGTTGTCTTTCGGGATGACCATCGTCAGTGACGTGGAAACGAGGCCTCACATCGGGTGCCGACCGAGTGGCAGCGGTGGAACCGACATGAGGCGCTCCTGATGTCGCAGTCAGATCAGAACGCGACCCAGCGATTCTCGTTGTCAGAGGATTCCACACAGCACTCCAGCAACCGCACGCCTTCGATGCCTGCATCGATATTGGGGAACCAGAGAGACTCCAGCTCCTGCTCCGACAGGCCAAGGTGTTGAGTGCCTGTGCCGTTACGTCGTGCTTCAGCGCCCTGCATAGCGAGTGCATAACGGTGATAGACATTGGCCCAGGATTCGAAGAAGCCTTCCGCGTGGCCGCCGCCGATGCGATTGCTGTTCACGGCGTTGTCGCCCTCGGCCAGATAGCCCATGCCACGTTCCAGAATCCGTACCGGTTCGCCCTGGACCTCGTAGCGCAGCTGGTTGGGATATTCATCCCACCATTCGATACTGGCCTTCTCTCCCACCACACGAATCTTCTGTTGATGCATGGAGCCCGCATTCACCGCACTAGCCCACAGTGACCCCACCGCGCCGTTCTGGTACTGGAGCAACACCTGGGCGTTGTCTTCCAGCGGCGCCCGCGAGGCCACGAAGCTCTGGCGGTGGCACATCAGGCGTTCGACCTTGAGTCCGGTGATGAACTGGCCGGCATAGAAGATGTGCGTCCCGAGATCCCCCAGCACATAGGTCGGCCCGGAAACGGCAGGACTGGTGCGCCACTTGGCGCCACTGCTGACCTGTTCGACCGGCTGGCTATGGAAGCCATGGGCAAATTGCATGTTGACCATGCGCACCTGCCCCAGCTCACCCGACTGCACCATGGCGCGGGCCTGGTGAAGCATCTGATAGCCGCTGTAGCCATACATGACACCGAAGACCAGACCGCGCGCCTGTGCTTCAGCCTTGAGCTCCTCTGCCTCGGTAACCGTGAAGGTCACCGGCTTTTCACAGATCACATGCAGGCCAGCCTTGAGCGCTGCCAGGCTGATGGCATGGTGGGTACTGTTAGGTGTGGCGATGCTGACGGCTTGAATGCCATCGTCGCGGGCAGCTTCGGCCTCGAAGAGGCTGGCGTAATCCGGGTAGCAACGCTCCGGGTCCAGTCCCAGGTTGGTACCGAATTCACGCCCGCGTTCCGCGTCGAGATCGAAGGCACCGGCGACCAGTCGAAAGAGTCCATCGCGATGCGCGGCGGCGCGGTGGGCATGACCGATTTCACTGCCACGGCCACCACCGACCATGGCCCAGCGCAGCGGCGCGAGATTGTGTTCTTCATTGAACATCAGGGATTCTCCTGGCAAATGCATGGGTGCTGATAATTGGCGTTGTCATTGCAAAGGTGTTCATGAAGCCCGTTGCTGCGTGCGCCGGGCCTCACGACTCACGCAGAATCAAAACCCCGCAGAATCAGAGACCGCGGCGCTGATGGACACGACCGGCATTCATGGCGGCCACCTGCGCTTGATCCACGTCCTCGCGGACGACTTCCGGTAGCCCCACATCCCACCAGCAGTCACAGGAAGACCACTTGGTGGAATCGATATCCACCACGATGACGTAGGTGCGTGGGCTTTCCTTGGCGCGCTGGTAAGCGGCCCGAAAATCACTGATGTCACTCAGATGCTCACCATAGGCACCTTGCGACTGGGCATGCTGGAGGAAGTCGACGCGTACCAGCTCGTCGGCCTGGCTACGACAATCGGCCAGCATGTTGTTGAAGGAAGGATTGCCGCTGTTGTTCTGCAGCTTGTTGATGACCGCGAAACCAGCGTTATCACAGACGACAACGATCATCTTGTGGCCAGTCAGTACCGAGCTATAGATATCGGAATTCATCATCATGTAGGAGCCGTCGCCGACCAGGACCACGACTTCGTTGTCGGGGTTGGCGATCTTGGCACCCCAGCCGCCGGCCACTTCGTAACCCATGCAGGAGAAGCCGAACTCGATGTCGAACTTGCCAAGCTGCTTGCTCTGCCAGTTCATGTTCAGCTCTGCCGGCAGGCCACCCGCCGCGGTCAGCACGGTATCACCGGGCTCCTGCACCGCATTGACGCTGGCAATGACCTGAGCGTAGGACGCCATCTGCCCCGCCACGATCTCCCCGCGGTTGGCGCACAGGGATTTCCACTCGGCGACTTCGGCCTGACCTTTTTCCAGCCAGCGCTGATCCGCCTGCCATTCACCCAACCCTGAATCAAGGCGCGCCAGCGTGTGTCGAGCATCGCCGATGACCGCCAGGGCGCGATGCTTGATGGCATCCATATGCGCCACATTGACGGACACGATCTTCAGCGCCGGATTGCGAAATACCGACCAGGACCCAGTGGTGAAGTCCTGCAGACGTGTGCCGATGGCTACCAGCACATCACATTCCGCTGCCATGGCATTGGCGGAATTCGAGCCGGTCACGCCGATGGGGCCTATATTGCAGGGGTGAGATTGCAGAAGGGAAGAACGCCCTGCGATGGTCTCAACCACCGGGATATTGCGACGCTGAGCAAACTCCGCCAGCAACTGATTGGCTTCGGAATAATGAACGCCACCGCCAGCGATAATCAGCGGATTCTCCGCCTTTTCCAGCAGGGAAATGGCATCCTGTACAGCACGCGTATCGGCTTCCGGACGACGAATATGATGGATACATTCTTCGAAGAGTTCCTCTGGATATTCATAGGCAACGCCCTGAATATCCTGTGGCAATGAAATCATGACCGGGCCGCAATTGGCGGGATCCGTCAGCGTCGCGATCGCTGTCGGCAAGGACTGCATGATCTGTGCGGGATGAGTGATGCGATCCCAATAGCGAGTGACGGGCTTGAAGGCATCATTGACGCTCAGGCTGGGCTGATGGGCATGCTCGACCTGCTGCAGCACCGGGTCTGGCAGGCGTGAGACATGGGCATCGCCGGCGAACATCAGCAACGGAAGGCGGTTGGTGTGCGCAATACCCGCCGCCGTGATCATGTTGGTGGCACCCGGCCCGATGGAGGTGCTGGCGACCCCGATTCGCTGGCGCTTGTTGGCCTTGGCGTAGGCAACGGCGGCAACCGCCATGGACTGCTCATTCTGGCCGCGCCAGATCGGGATCGTGTCCTGGATGTTGTGCAGCTGCTGCCCCAGACAGGTCACGTTACCGTGGCCAAAGATGGCGAACCCGCAACCGAACAAGGTCTCGACCTTACCGTCGATGTCGATCTTCTGCGCCGCCAGATATCTGGCGATGGCTTCGGAGACGGTCAATTTTATCGTTTTCATTCCTCTCTCCCGACGAGCATATGGCGTTGTTTTATTGTGTGCATTCAGGTCGAAAAATCGGCACCTGAAGCTCAGTGATCATGACGCAGCAAAATGATGGTCAGCGCTGAATTCTTCACCGTTTGAAAAGACACTAGCAGTGCTTGAAAACGTTTTCACCCAAATTTCAAAAAAAAGGCCCCGCCTTGGATCAAAGTTCAATAAGGTCATTCATGCATGATTGAAGTGGCCTATCCGACAGGCAGAAAAGACATGTTTCACCTATCGAGAGGCGTATCAGCAACGTCACCTTTTCCCGGCCCTCTTCCCCACGACATAGCCCATTTAGACCAGCCCATTTAGACCAGTCCACCATCCACGATATAGGTTTGCGCGGTGATCATCCGGCTATCGTCCGCGGCCAGAAACAGCACCATCCGTGCGACGTCTTCCGGCTGCACACGTTGATGCAGACTCTGATTTTCCAGCACCTGGCGCTCAAGCTCCGGGTCCCACCACAAGGCTTTCTGGCGCTCGGTGATGACCCATCCCGGCAAGACCGTATTTACGCGAATTCCGGCGTCTCCCATGTCACGCGACAGTGTCCGCGTCAGGCCGATGGTAGCGGCCTTGGCGCTCGAGTAGCCCGTGATATCACGCGAACGCCGCAAGAAACTGGGAGAGCTGAAGTTGATGATCGATCCGCCGCCCGCTGCCTGCATGCCAGCAAACACCGCCTGGCTTGCGAAGACTACATGTCGCAGGTTGGTAGCCTGCAGGTTGTCCCATGTCTCGACATCCAACTCCGACAAAGGCACACGCGTATCCCGAGCCGCATTGTTGATCAGTACTTCAATCGTCCCGAACTCATCAGCGGCAGTACAGATCACAGCACGAAGCTGTGTAATATCGGTCACGTCACAATGCTGATAGCGTACCTTCCCACCTGTGCCTGAGAGCTGCTCCGCCAGCGCTTCGCCTGCCGCATCATCGATATCGACAAAGCTCACACAGGCCTGTTGCTTGCAGAAATGCTCGACCAGCGTGGCGCCAATGCCACTCGCGCCTCCACTGATGAAGACATGTCGCCCCTCAAGACTCGGATAACGTGCAAATTGACTCATGTTGGCTCTCCTCTCCTATCGCGGGTTCGTGACTTGCAGGTAACGCACGCCTCGATCAATACCCTTCGCGGTGATCCGTCTCGCGCTCCATGGCACTCAACAACTCGCGGGCCCCTGCCATCAGCAGACGAGTATCTGACCCGACGGTGACGAGGTCACAGCCACGTGCCAGCATTCGCTTCGCATGCGCAGCCCCCCCATTGTGGATACCGACGATCTTGTCATGCAGACGAGCCCGCTCGATGAGCTGACCGATCAAGGCATCCATCGGGCCATCCCCGTGATCGAACCCCGGAGCATGGCCATGAGAGAGCGCCAGATCCGCGGGACCGATATAGAGGCCATCCAGCCCCTCGACAGCGAGAATTTCCTCGAGGTTCGCCACGCCTTCGCGGGTCTCGATCATGCCCAGCACCAGCATCTCGTCGTTGGCATGACGGGCATAATCCGCACCGCCATACAGCATGGCGCGATGAGGGCCGAAGCTGCGCATTCCCAGCGGGGGATAACGACAGGCAGCCACCAGTGCCCGGGCGTCTTCCGCGTTGTTGATCAAGGGAGCAATCACTCCATAGGCACCGGCATCCAGCACCTTCATGATCAAACCGGGTTCCAGGCTCGGCACCCGCACCAGCGGAACGGTGTCAGTGGTGGAGATGGCCGTCAGCATCGGCAGCAGATCGCTGTAATCGATCACTCCGTGCTGCAGGTCGATGGTCAGGCTGTCCCAGCCCTGATGGGCCATGATCTCTGCCGAGAAGGCACACGGCATGGAGAGCCAGCCATTCACCACGCCCTCCTTTTGGGCAATGCGTTGCTTAAGACGATTGAGGCGCATGGGATCTCCCTCTGAAGTTCATCAATGGTGGCAGTCACAAGGGACAGGTCACTCATGAGGCTCACGAATCGTGACCCGAGAGGGGGAGCGTCCCCCACTCGGCATGTCGGGTGATGCTGGAGAGCGAGAGGCAAAGGCGGCGACGGGGACGCCCGGTACCTCGACCTCCAGCGCGAAGACGCTGCCGGACAAGGGGGCCGCGGCCAGCGCCTCAGGGCTCATGCCCTTGCGCAAGGTGGTCACGTAAAGCGTTGTCATATCGGCCCCGCCGAAGCACGGCATGGTCGGGCCGGGACATGGCAGGGGGACCTGGCGCGCCAGACGTCCCTCGGCATCCCAGTAATTGAGTACTCCGCCAAAGACGCCTGCACTCCAGTAGCCTCCCGCCATATCCATCGCTCCGCCATCGGGGCGGCCGTGCAGTGCAGGCTGGGTCTCGGCGAATACACGCGGTGTGCCCATGACACCACTTTCCGGGCAGTAGTCCGCGACATGGATGGTGTCGCGTCGCGTATCCGCAAAAAGCATGCGCTGTCCATCAGCGCTCCAGGCCAGGCCATTGGCGACGATGAGGCCTGACTGCAGCCGTTGGGTTTGTCCAGTGGGAGCGACATCATAAAAATGCCCCAGCGGCCGTGAACGACTCGCCTCATCCATGGTGCCGATCACGAAGTGTCCATTCGGCGCGACCTTGCCGTCATTGAAGCGCGTGCCAGCCAACGGCTCTTCGGGTGGGCAGGCCAGGAACTCCAATGCACCAGACGCGAAATCGAGCAGATGGATTCCCGAGCGCATGGCAACGATCAGACGCCCATCGACACAGCGCCCGAAAGCCCCCAGCGTCTCAGGCAGCACGCGACGCTCTCGCTTGCCATCACTCAGGCAGTAGCGCTCGATCGCCGGGGCATAAAGGTCTGCCCAGAACAGGCTGTTGCGACTGGCATCCCAGACCGGGGATTCCCCCAACTCCGCCCGGGTTTCTATCAGCAGTTCGATTTCCGCCATTTTCTGGACTCCCGTCGACGATGGCCATGGCACCTGCGTGGGCGCACACCTTCCCGACCTTAGCTCCGATACCCTCAACCTCATCTCCCTGCTTCACGCAGCGACGCTCAATAGATATCGGGTTCAGGGGTACTGCCAGGCGCACCATTGGCAAAGTCGAAGTCACAGCCCTCGTCCGCCTGGGTGACATGTGCCTTGTAGAGAGAGGCATAGCCATGAGGGTGCCGATCCCTGGGCGGCTGCCAATCCGCCAGTCGACGCTGGATCTCCTCTTCGTCGACCATCAGATCCAGCCGACGATTGGGGACATCGACCGCGATGATGTCACCGGTCTGAACGATGGCCAGCGGCCCACCGACGGCGGCTTCCGGCGCCACATGCAGAATGCAGCTCCCGTAGCTGGTGCCGCTCATGCGCGAGTCGGAGATCCGCAGCATGTCGCGCACGCCTTGTTTCAGGAGCTTGGCCGGAATCGGCATCATGCCCCATTCCGGCATGCCGGGGCCGCCCACCGGCCCGCCATTCTTGAGCACGATGATGCTGTCGGCCGTGACCGGGAGGTCCTCATCATCGATACGTGCCTTGAGGTCGGCGATGTTCTCGAACACATAGGCAGGCCCTTGATGGACATGCAGGCGAGGGTCCGCCGCGGTCGGCTTGATGATGGCGCCCTTCGGCGCCAGGCTGCCGGTCAGCACGGCAGTCCCGCCCGAGACATTGACCGGACTGTCCAGCGGGAGAATGACTTCTGAGCGCCAGACCTTGGCACCCTCGATGTTGTCGCCCAGGGTACGGCCGGTCACGGTCATGGCGGAGAGCTTCAGCTCACTGCCGATGTTCGTCATCAAGGCCGGAAGCCCTCCGGCATAGAAGAAATCTTCCATCAGATATTCGCCGGAAGGCTTGAGGTTCAGCACCAGCGGTACACGACGCGATATCTCGTTGAAGCGCTCCATCGGCAGCGTGATTCCGAGACGCCGCGCCATGGCCACGATGTGGATGATGGCGTTGGTCGAGCCACCGATCGCCATGTCGACGGCAATCGCGTTATCAAAGGATGCCTCGCTCATGACATCGGTCGGCTTGAGATCTTCCCAGACCATTTCCACCGCTCGCTTACCGCTGGCGTAGCACATCCGGTTGTGATTGGCGTCTACCGCGGGAATGCTCGAGGCCCCCGGCAGGCTCATGCCCAGCGATTCCCCGATCGACATCAGTGTCGCGGCCGTGCCCATGGTCATGCAGGTGCCCGGAGAGCGGGCAATACCGTTCTCGATCTCGTTCCAATCACTCTGACTGACGTTGCCGATACGCCGTTCATCCCAGTACTTCCAGACATCCGTACCGCTTCCCAATACCTGACCACGGTAATTGCCACGCAGCATGGCGCCGGCCGGCACATAGATGGTCGGTAGATTCATGGAAATAGCGCCCATAAGTACGCCCGGCGTGGTCTTGTCACACCCGCCCATGACCACAGCACCATCCACGGGGTAGCTGCGCAGCAGTTCCTCGACTTCCATGGCCAACATGTTGCGATACATCATGGCGCTGGGCTTCATCAATTGCTCACCCAGTGACATGGCAGGCAATTCGACAGCAAAGCCCCCCGCCGCCGTGATGCCACGCTTGATATCCTTGACCCGCTCAGGGAAGTGGGAATGGCAGGTATTCAGGTCATTCCAGGTATTGATGATCGCGATCACCGGCTTGCCGACGAACTCCTCTCCCCAATACCCCATCTGCTTGACGCGAGAGCGATGCCCGAAAGAGCGCAGATCATCCTGCTTGAACCAGCGATTACTGCGCAGATCGTCGACCCCTTTCCTGTTCATCCCGTACTCCTTGCAACATGATTGACCGAACAATGGCGTAGCAGAACCCGCACCGGCTGCCGCGAGGGCAACCCGTCATTGCGTCATTCCTGAATGAAGTGGCGTTGGCTATCTCAATGGAACAATCGAATCAGCGCGCCAATTGACTGTCCCGCCGTGAGGGCAGAGACACCCAGTCACCATTGCGCCGACTGGAATTGAGCGCGGTAGCGGCGAATTCGACACCGCGGACCCCGCTACGGATGTCGGGATACCAGAGAGAAAGCGGATCGACAGGTATGCCCTGCTGGCTGGCCGTGATGTCTTCATGAAGATCGCTGTACAGCGAGGAAAAGGCTTCGCGATAACCCTCGGGATGTCCAAAGGCCACTCGCGAGATACGCGTGGAGGCATCATGCAGGCCGGCCGCTCCCTTGGAGAGCAGCACAGGGGCGCCATCGAGCCGTCGGAACAGGAGTTGATTGGGGGTTTCCTGGTGCCACTCAAGGCCGCCGAGACTGCCAAAGATCCGGAAGCCAAGGCCATGTTCTGCGCCGGCCGCCGCCTGGGTAATCCACATCAATCCACGGGCGCCATTGTCATAGCGCAACAATACGTTGGCGTTATCGTGAGCGTCACGTCCGGCCACGCTGGCCGTGACATCGGCACTCAATTCACTTGTCTCAAGTCCGGAAACATACTCGAGCATATGGAAGGCATGGGTCGCGATGTCATTGAGAATCATCGATTCTCCCGCGATGGCCGGATCCATGTGCCAGTCATGCCCCGCCTTCTCGGCATCCGTCAGGCTCGCCAAATGCCCCTGGACGTAGTCACATTGCAGCTGACGAATCTCGCCCAACTCCCCGTTCTCGATCATGGCGCGTGCCTGACGCACCATCGGATAGCCGGTATAGCCATAGGCCATGCAGAAGCGCAGTCCTGCCCGCTCGGCGATCACTTCAAGCTCTCGTGCCTGAGCCGGATCATTGACCAGCGGCTTTTCACAGACGACATGAAACCCCAGCTCCAGAGCCAATTTGGCCAGGGCGAAGTGACTGTCGTTGGGCGTGAGAATGGCGATGACCTCAGCCCCATCTTCGCGAGCGGCTTCCTCGCGCAGCAATGACTCACCATCGCCGTAACCACGTGCGATGTTGAGTTGCTCCGCCTGCTGGCGTGCGCGCTCAGGATTTGAGGACAGTGCCCCTGCCACGATGCGGTACCGCCCATCCATCTGCGCCGCCGCACGATGGACCTGTCCGATGAAGGACTGGACACCGCCTCCTATCATCCCCAGACGCAATATCTGTGGAGTCTCGTCATGAGACTGGGTCTGGAGGCGTTCGGCGCAAGCGATTGTGGTCGGTTGAGTCATGGTGCATCCCGGCTTCAGGCATGAATGGCATTGTTGTTTTCTCGCGCACTACTGTCGTGAACCTCTTGGCATCGGTGCGCGGTATACAGAGCAGCCTAGCGCAGCCAAACTGGCTTTGAAAATGTTTTCAAAGCCATTTAGACCAAGGGACGAGATGGGAGAAAACCAGGTAATCCGATGGGGTTCAGCGCATAGCACCTGGAAGATGTAGCCGCTGTGCAAGCGCTGGAAGACAGACGCGACGTCCAGAGAGAATCTTCTGAAGCTTCATCCAGAGTGAGACGTATCCAGAACAGGTTTCGTCAAGAGTGGGTCTCAGCCGACATGCTGGGTCGACCCGCGTTGCGTGATCTGACACGGCATGATGACCCGACTGGGCGCCATACCACCCTGCTTGATGCGCGCGAATAACAACGACACCGTCTTGTTGACCATTTCCGTGAATGGCTGGCAGATCGTCGTCAGATCATAGGATTTGCTTGAGGCAAAGCGAATGTCATCCACCCCGACGATACCGATATCCTGTGGTATGCGGTGCGAGAACTCATGACGTATGGCGTCCATACCGCCACATGCCATGATGTCATCAAAGTAGAAGATGCTATCAGGAATGACCTCCGCCTCTGCGAACAATTCACAGGTGGCTTCATAGCCCGCATCGTAGCTGTGGCGATGCCCTTCTCCCACGCCATGCAAGGTCAGACCGCGCTGCTCCAGACGCTCGATGAATCCACGCTTTCTATCCAGCGTGGCCTGCTCCTTGGTCGACGCCCCCACATAGGCCAGCCGTCGATAACCGAGATCAATGAGATGATCTGCTGCCATGCGCCCCATTTCGATATCGTCACAGGTCACCACGCAGGCGCCGGAGTCTTCTCCATCACGCCCGAATATGGCCACAGGCGTATTCTGCTTCGCACAGGCCTCGACCAACTCCGGCGGCACTGAAGCAGAAGTAACGATCAAAGCATCGACATGATATTCCATCACCAACGAGACAGCCTCCGAGATACTTTTCTCGGTATTCACGTTAATCAACAAGGTGTGGCAGTTATGCCGCTGAATCGCAGCAGAAAATTCGCTGAGAATCGCCAGGTAGACAGGGTTCTCGAAATTGGTCACGAGAATCCCGATCAGGCTGGATTGCGACTTTATGCCTCGTGCCAGACGATTCGGCTTGTACCCCATTCTCTCGGCTACCGCCAGGATCCGGCTACGCATCTCGGGGGAGCTGCTGCCTTCAGGATTCATTGCCCGAGAGACCGCCGCAATCGAGACGTTGGCCTCCTTGGCAACTTCAGTGATGGTGACGCGCTTGGATGAGGATATGTCCTCAGACTTCTTCATGCTCACTCCCTAACGGGGCTCAATGCCCAATATCTCATCAAGGCATTCCACCCCACACTGGATAATCATTGGCCGACCATACCGCGGATCACGCAAGCATGCAGCAGGCACATGATGAAGAATACAGCCATATCACGTTGGCTTTGACGTGTGCCACCAGAGAGTCAATAGCCTCCTTTCGATAACACACCCTGGCGACTATCTCTGGCAGCACGAAGGCGCAGTACCACAGTAGAACTGACGCAACAGACGATGCATCGGTTGCTGGAGCCTCCTCGTGGTACCCCCAGACGATGACCTTGGATACGACTCGGAGGTCGCCGATCACGAAGATGTCGCAAAGGGCTTTGGCAGTAGATGTATTGCTATGCCCCCATATCCCCACCTGACAATGGATCAAGGAGAACATCAATGGCTTGGCGCGGCAGTACTTCTCCAGAGGGGCAGTCTCCAAGAATGTCTGTACTGCTGAGCTACGCAAGATGCGTCGAGAAACCGAATGACCATTCCCGACACTGCCTCTGCTATCGAATATCCAGCCCAAGCACTCTCGAGAGAATCTTCTAAAATCCTATATACCATGCGTGCTGCTTTGATTGCTTGAGCTCAGACACAAAAAACCGATGCCTGCAAAGTGCAAGCATCGGTAACATAAAACATATATTAAAAAAGCTTCACGAATCGGACAGTTTATTCCATTCCTTTTCAGCGTCTTCTTTGTTCATGCCATAACGCTCTTGAACCTTCCCGACAAAGTGCTCCTTACGACCCGCAATTTCGTCGACATCTTCATCGGTAAGCTCTCCCCAACCTTCGCGGACCTTACCTTTGAGTTGCTTCCACTTACCTTCGGCGATATCACTATTCATGGCAGTCTCCTAAATCAAATAGATAATGCGACAAATAAAAATCAACCAATGACCAGTCACATGCTGTGATTGAGCCTCATGGCAGGCTACGAATATAAGCTAGCACAGATATTAGTGGTCAACAACAGCCCTACCGCTTCAACTCATTGGTGGCGCTGCCATTGACTTGAAATGAAATATAGCGCGAGCCAGCAAATCCGATACAACATCATCGACAAAAAGTTCCCTTCATCTTTCCGTGGCATATCGTCATTTACCGACTCCCAACAATCAATATAAAAACCGTCATTAAATGTATAGGAAAAAACGTTCAGCATAACTCATCGACAACTCACTGTAGGGTGCCGGATGATCTATTTCCACAACGAATTTATCCTTTATTAGCCTCTCGTAAACGCATCAAGTAATTCATACAGGAAAATCATCATGGTTATCAAGCTGTATAAGCAAGCGATAACGACACCGAAAATTCATGCCGACTTCCCAAGCAGCTCCTTCCAGCATTACGGAGTAAAGATCTCGCTGGTCAGTTTGGGATCAGCGTCTCAACCATCCAGCGCTGGCGTTACAAAAAACCCGCGGCTAACCGCGGGCAAGATCGAAACACTGGCAGGCGATGACTGGCTTGGCGTCCTGTTCCTAGAACCATACCTCGCTCTGGACACCGAAGGCCCATTCACCTCCCGTGAAACCTGCACTCCCGAGCGCATCTTCATCCGAGAAGTCATTGAGCTCCTCATCCCAGTCACTCCAGGACGCGAACAGGCGGATTTCCGGACGTTTCCAGAAGCCACCGACTTCAGGCTTGAAGGTCGGCGCGATGGTGAATTTTCGATAGCTCCCTTCCACGGCAGTGCCTGAGGCACCGGGGTCAAGATCCATCCATTGATAGCTGAGTTCGTATTGCATCTCGAAATTCGCCGTCAGCTCATTGGCCAGACGCGCATTGAACGTCGCCCAGGAGTATTCGTCGCCTTCGGCATAACGGTCTTCACTGACTTCCGCCAGCACGGCCGGTGCCAGACGCCACTTGGGCGCGAGATAGGTCGTGCCATACAGACCGAGTCGAGTCGAGGTCGCATCATCTGTCAGATTCCCGTCACCCCCGATGACCTTCGTCTCCGCGCCAAGCCCTCGGCCATGCAGCACGGCGGCCTTGAAGCTGCCGTCGGCGAGACCAAAGAAGCTGTCGCCATGATAGGCCAGCATGGTATGGAACCCGGAATCCGCGGCTGTGGCGCCCGTGTCCATGGCGCGCTCTTCGTTGTCTGCGGCAGACAATGCACTGACCATCCACTGCCAGTTGCCGACGTAGTTGTTCATCGTGAAGGTCAGGTTGTCGGTATCGCCGCCAGTGTCGGAATCCTCGGTCGGATATTCACTGTAACTGCGTCCGTAGACCGAGAAGTTGGCTTTCCAGTCATCGGTGAGCTGGACGTCGTAGATACCCGCGCCGGTGCCGGCAAGGAAGATGAAGTCACTGTCGAGCCAGTGGATGTCGAAGTTGTCCCGATCGAAGCGCTTGCCGGCCCAGATGGCGGAATTCTCGAAGGCGCCAGTGAAGCTCGGCAGATCGCTCAATTCCACGTAGACCTGTCGTACGTTCAGGCTGGACTCGTCCGAGGTCCAGTCGTTGCTGGTCTCCACCCCGTCGGCAATCATGGTGCGGTAGTGCGCCTTTGCCCCGTTGTCGTAGCGCGTCTTGTAGTTGAGCACCGTCTCGACATAGGTATCGGGCTCGTTCCCCAGCCGCCCGACAGCGCCCCCCACCGACCCCGCCGGGGTGAGATAGGGGCCGCCGTCAATGCTCTTGCCCCCCTCCCCGATCAGGAGACCTGAGCGGGCATAGGCATTGAAGGAGAAACCTTCCTCGCCACTGGCCTGACGCTCCACGGCGGCCAGACGCTCTTCGAGGTCCTCGGTCTGCGCGGACACGCGCGCGGGTTGATCAGTCTCATTCGTTCGGCGCTGAACGGCCATCGCCTGCTCTGCCTCGGCGGCGCGGCGCTCAGCCGCTCTGGCCCGCTGTTCGGCGTCATTGATGCGCTGCTCCAGCTCTGCGAGTCGCGCCTCGATGTCGCCCGTGCTGTCGGCAGTGGCGAGACCACTGGTACTCATGATGGCAATGGCAACAGCCATGGCCAGAGGGGCCTTGAGCGGGCGCTGGGGGGAAGTAGTCATGTTGGAGAGAGCCTTTGTTGTTGTTGACGAATCACTCGCTTGGCGATGATCAGCGAAGTGGCGCCTTCGTCATTGGCGTTGTCGTAGGCGCCATATTCACTTAATCGTTTAAGACCCTAGTGGCAATCTGGCCTCTCAGACACACGACCTATGTCGAAATTCGACCAAAGGGGAGCGATCACCGCGTAAAACTCCCATTTCTGGCGACATATCAGCGACAGCAAGACCAAAGTTCAGGTTGCGGATATCGACGCCAATCGCTTGACTGTGATCACGCCTTAATCGTTTAAGAAGCGCCATCGGACATCCTCAGGATTCTCCCCCGCCAGATGGCCGATGAATGCCCAACAACAACAAGTGACGAGGATTTGCCATGCAACGCACGACACTGATCGCCTCAAGCGTCGCCCTGCTGGGAGTGGCCACCACCGCCCCCGCCATGGCCGCGGACCTGACCATCTCCTGCGGCGCGGTCGGGGCCGAGCTGGAACTCTGTGAACAGGGCGTCGCGGCCTGGGAGGAAAAGACCGGCCATGACGTCGACATCGTTTCCACGCCCAATTCCTCGACGGAACGCCTCTCGCTCTACCAGCAGATTCTGTCGGCCCAGTCCGGGGATATCGACGTCCTGCAGATCGATGTGGTCTGGCCGGGGCTGCTCGCCAATCACCTGCTTGATCTGCACCAGACGCTCGGCGAAAAGGCGGCACAAGGCCACTTCGCGACCATCGTCGACAACAACACGGTGGATGGCCGCCTGGTGGCCATGCCCTGGTTCACGGATGCCGGGGTGCTCTACTACCGCAAGGACCTGCTGGAGAAGTACGGGTTCGCACCTCCCGAGACATGGCAGGAATTGACAGAGACCGCCACGCAGATCCAGGCGAAGGAGCGTGAGGCCGGCAGCGAGAAGATGTGGGGGTACGTCTTCCAGGGACGTGCCTATGAGGGCCTGACCTGCAACGCCCTGGAATGGGTCGCCAGCAATGACGGCGGCGCCATTGTCGATGCCGATGGCGAGATCACCATCGACAACCCCAACACGGCCTCGGCACTCGACCTGGCCGCCAGCTGGATCGGCGAGATCACCCCGCAGGGCGCACTCAATTATTCCGAGGAAGAAGCCCGCGGCATCTTCCAGTCCGGCAACGCCGTCTTCATGCGCAACTGGCCCTACGCCTGGTCGCTGACCCAGAGCGATGACAGCAAGGTGGCCGGCAAGGTCGGGGTGGTCAAGCTGCCCCATGGCGCCGAGGGCGAGAGTGCCGCGGCGCTGGGCGGCTGGAACCTGGCGGTCTCGAAGTACAGCGAGAATCCCGAGCTCGCCTCTCAGCTGGTGGCCTTCCTCACCGGTGAACCCGAGCAGAAACGCCGAGCCATCCAGGCCGCCTACAACCCGACCCTCACGGCGCTGTATCAGGACGAGGAGGTGCTCACCGCCGTGCCCTTCTTCGGCACGCTCTACGACACCTTCACCAATGCCGTGGCCCGTCCGTCAGCCGTCACCGGAGACAACTACGGCCAGGTGAGCAATGCCTTCTTCAACGCGACCCATAGCGTGCTGAGCGGCGAGCAGAGCGGTGCCCAGGCGGTTGCCCAGCTCAAGAGCGAACTGTCACGCATCAAACGTCGTCGCTGGTAACCCGGGAGGTTTCGCATGACAACCACGCTCAATGAGTCAGTGTCGACGGGCTCGCCCTCGGCCAGGACTCGCAAACGCGGCACCAAGGTCAGACGCCAGCGGGTACGCGCGGCCTGGACCTATCTCGCCCCGATGCTGGTCGCACTGGCGCTGGTGGCCGGCTGGCCCCTGCTGAGAACCTTCTATCTCAGCCTGACCGATGCCTCGCTCTCGGACACGACCGGTGCCGCCTTCATCGGCTTCGAGAACTATCTCGTGAAGGACGACGGCGTCTGGTACGGCCTGCTGGCTGACCCGGTGTGGTGGAACTCCGTCTGGAACACCGTCTACTTCAGCGTCATCTCGGTGTCGCTGGAAGTCGTCTTCGGCATCATCGTGGCGCTGCTCCTGAATGCCGAATTCAAGGGGCGCATGCTGGTCCGGGCCGCGGTGCTGATTCCCTGGGCCATCCCGACCATCGTCTCCGCCAAGATGTGGGCCTGGATGCTCAATGACCAGTTCGGGATCATCAACCACCTGCTGATGGGGCTGGGGCTGATCGATGCGCCCTTGGCCTGGACGGCGGATGCCGATCTGTCGATGTGGGCCGTGATCATGGTCGATGTCTGGAAGACCATCCCCTTCGTGGCACTACTGGTACTCGCCGCGCTGCAGATGCTGCCCAAGGACTGCTATGAGGCCGCCGAGGTCGATGGCATCCACCCGGTGAAGGTGTTCTTCCGTGTCACCCTGCCATTGATCACCCCGGCCCTGCTGGTCGCCGTGATCTTCCGCCTTCTCGATGCACTGCGCGTCTTCGATGTCATCTATGTGCTGACCTCCAACTCGTCGAGCACCATGACCATGTCCATCTACGCCCGCCAGCAACTGGTGGAGTTCCAGGACGTGGGCTACGGCAGTGCCGCCTCCACGATGCTGTTCCTGATCATCGCGCTGGCCGTCGTGGTCTACCTCTACCTTGGCCGCCGCCAACTGGGAGTGGATAAATGAATCAGCCTCCGATGAATCGCTACCAGATGACCCGACTCGCCAAGCTGGTCGGCAAATGGGCCTTGATCGCCATCATCATCGTCTACGCCGTGTTCCCCTTCTATTACGCGGTGATCACCTCACTGAAACCGTCCAGTGAGCTGTTCGAGGTCAACTACTGGCTGACCTCGCTGGACTTCAGCAACTATGCCCAGATCTTTGCGCAGAAGAGTTTCCTGCAGGCGATCGGCAACTCGATCTTGATCGCCTTGAGCGTCGTGTTTATCGCGCTGCTGCTGGGCATCACCGCCTCCTATGCGCTGGGACGCGTGCGCTTTCGCGGTCGCTCCACCGTGATGCTGATCATCCTCGGGGTCTCGATGTTCCCTCAGGTCGCAGTGCTCTCCGGGCTGTTCGAGGTGATTCGCAGCCTGAATCTCTACAACAACCCCGGTGGCCTGATTCTCAGTTACACCATCTTCACGCTGCCCTTCACCGTCTGGGTACTGACGACCTTCATGCGTCAACTGCCCATGGAACTGGAAGAGGCCGCGATCATGGACGGCGCCACGCCGTGGGAGACCATCACCAAGGTCTTCCTGCCCCTGATGTGGCCGGCCATGGCCACCACCGGGTTGCTCGCCTTCATCGCGGCCTGGAACGAGTTCCTATTCGCCTTGACCTTCACGCTGACCGACAGCGAACGCACCGTGCCGGTCGCCATCGCCCTGATCTCCGGCGGCAGTCAGCATGAGCTCCCCTGGGGCCCCATCATGGCCGCCTCCGTTACCGTCACCATACCGCTGGTCATCCTGGTGATGATCTTCCAGCGCCGCATCGTATCCGGCCTGACCGCCGGCGCCGTCAAAGGATAATCTTCATGTCATTGCTCGAAACCCAAATACAGACCTCCTCCAGCTGGTGGCGCGGTGGCGTCATCTACCAGATCTACCCGCGCAGCTTCCTGGACAGCAACGGCGATGGCATCGGCGATCTGCCGGGCATCACCGCTAAACTCGATTACGTAGCATCGCTGGGCGTGGATGGCATCTGGCTATCCCCTTTCTTTACTTCCCCGATGCTCGATTTCGGGTATGACATCAGCGATTACCGTGATGTCGACCCGATGTTCGGCACCCTGGAGGACTTCAAGGTGCTGCTGGAGCGCGCTCACTCGCTCAATCTCAAGGTCATGATCGACCAGGTGATCAGCCACACCTCCGACCAGCACCCCTGGTTCCAGCAAAGCCGTCAGGATCGCACGAATGACAAAGCCGACTGGTTCGTGTGGGCAGACCCCAAGCCCGATGGCACGCCGCCCAACAACTGGCTGTCGATTTTCGGCGGCTCGGCCTGGACCTTCGATTCGCGCCGCCAGCAGTATTACCTGCATAACTTCCTGACCAGCCAGCCCGACGTGAACTTCCATCACCCGGAGGCCCGTCAGGCTCAGCTCGACAACATGCGCTTCTGGCTGGAACTCGGCGTCGATGGCTTCCGCCTGGATACCGTCAACTTCTACTTCCACGACCAGGCCCTGCGCGACAATCCGCCAGTGCCAGCAGGCGAAGCCAAGACACTGGGCGCCCCGGATTCCAACCCCTATACCTGGCAGCGACACGTCTATGACTTGAGCCGCCCGGAAAATCTCGACTTCCTGAAAGACCTGCGTGCCCTAATGGATGAATACCCCGGCACCACCACGGTCGGGGAAATCGGCGATGACAAGCCGCTGGAGCGCATGGCGGAATACACCGCTGGGGGCGACAAGCTGCACATGGCCTACGGGTTCGATCTGCTCAATGCCCCGCATTCCGCAGGCTATATCCGAGAAGTCATCGAGCGCTTTCAGCGCCTGGCCGGTGATGCCTGGCCATGCTGGGCCCTGTCAAACCACGACGTGGTGCGCAGCGCCACCCGTTGGGGTGCCCACCAAGATCCGGTGGCCTACCCCAAGGTCGCCCTGGCCATGGTGTTGTCACTGCGCGGCAGCGTCTGCCTCTACCAGGGTGAGGAGCTGGGCCTGCCAGAAGCCGAGGTGCCCTTCGAGCGTATTCAGGACCCTTACGGCAAGGTGCTGTGGCCGGAGTTCAAGGGCCGCGACGGTTGCCGGACTCCCATGCCCTGGCGTCAGACGGCCCGGGGGGACTTCTCGAATGTCGAGCCCTGGCTGCCGGTCGATGAACGCCACCTGCCGCTGGCCGTGGCCAATCAGGAGGACGACGCCAACTCTGTATTGCATGCCACACGCACCCTGCTGAACTTCCGCCGTCAGCATCCGGTTTTGCGTGAGGGGGACATTCAACTGGTCGACGTGGGGGACGAGCTTCTGGGCTTCCTGCGTGAGCATGACGGTCAGCGCATGCTGTGTCTCTTCAACCTGACCGGCAGCGAACGGACCACCGCACTGCCGCAAGCCTACGCAGGCGGCGCGCAGCTTCTCGAGGGCACGGGCTTTACTGCCGAGCTGGAACAGGCCCAGACCCAGGCGGCGCGACTGGTGCTGCCCGCCTACCAGGCTGCTTTCCTGGCACTCGACTAATCTTCTTTTGAAAGCCGGTGCCTTGCACCGGCTGGGAGTCGCAAGATGACAAGCGTAACCCTCTCCAAGATCAACAAGACCTTCGGCAGCGCGCACATCATCAAGGATCTGGACCTGAAGATCGGCAGCGGAGAATTCGTGGTCTTCGTCGGGCCGTCAGGCTGTGGCAAGTCGACCTTGCTGCGCCTGATCGCCGGACTGGAATCGATCACCGAAGGTGAGATGCATATCGCCGGCGATCTGGTCAATGACCTCCCCCCGCGTGAGCGTGGCGTGGGCATGGTCTTCCAGTCCTATGCGCTCTACCCGCACATGACGGTGTACGAGAACATGGCCTTCGGTCTGAAGCTTGCCAAGACCGACAAGGAAAGCGTCGAGCAACGTGTGATGGAAACGGCGCGCATCCTACAGCTCGAGGAGTTGCTGCACCGCAAGCCCAAGGCGCTTTCCGGTGGCCAACGCCAGCGCGTCGCCATGGGGCGCGCCATGGCGCGTGAGCCGAAGATCCTGTTATTTGATGAGCCGCTCTCCAACCTGGATGCCTCACTGCGGGTGCAGATGCGCAACGAGATCGCCCGCTTACACCACCGCCTGGGCTCCACCATGGTCTACGTCACCCACGACCAGGTCGAAGCCATGACGCTGGCCGACAAGATCGTGGTACTGCGTGATGGGCGTATCGAGCAGGTCGGCAGCCCCCAGACGCTCTATCAGGCCCCGGCGACCCGCTTCGTGGCCGGCTTCATCGGCTCCCCGACCATGAACTTCCTGCCGGCAGAGCTGCTGCGGAGCGAGGGCAATGGCTGTCGCATCGCGACGCCCGGGATCGGTGAACTGGAGCTGCCTCGCGATGCCGGCGACGAACGCACCGGCAGCCGCCAGACGCTGGGGATTCGTCCCGAACACCTCTGCCTGGAAGAGGCCCGTGGCGACAACGCCTTCGAGATCGTCAACGTCGAGTACCTGGGCAACGAAGTCTATGTCTATCTGGATCCGAAAGACGGCGACAGCCTGCTGATCCACCGCAGTGAAGCCCCCAGCCAGTGGAAGATCGGCCAACGCGTCGCGCTGGTGCCGGACCTGGAGCACGTGCATCTGTTCGACAGCCAGGATCGCGCGCTGAGCCTGACCCAGCAACGCCAGGCAGCCTGAACATCCCCAATCCAGAGGGCATGCCAATCTTCAAAATTAGCTCTGCGTGATGACAATTGGCTCACGCAGAGCTGAGTGCCCTCTCTCGAAGATGTGCCTCAAACCAAACCCTATAGTGAAATAGACAACGGGACTGGCCAACTCACCTCCCGCGTCACTCATCCAAGCTCCCGCCCCGATGGTCACCGGCAGGTCAATCCCTGCTGTGGTCCTAATCTCATACGCTGGACTAGGCATTCATTAGACTGATCGATATCCTGAATTACTCTTGACCGTATCAGCCTCCACTCCAGGAACCCGACGCCTGTGTCATCGCCTCGCCGTATCACTCTCAAGGAGCTAGCCGCACAACTCGGCGTCTCCACTGCTAGCGTCTCCAACGCATTCAACCGCCCCGACCAGCTCTCGCCAGCATTGCGTGAGCGGGTTCTCGAGGAGGCCAAACGCCTTGGTTACCGTGGCCCGGACGCCAAGGCGCGTAGTCTACGCACGGGGCGCTCACGGATCATCGCCGTAGTACTCGCGGAGACACTGACCTACAGCCTCAAGGATGCGGTCGCCAGCGAGCTGTTGTCGGGCATCGCAGAAGTGCTCGACGCCCATGGCCATACCCTACTGCTGCTCTCGGGTCGCCAAGATGCCTCACAGGTACCAGGATCTTCCAGCATTGCCGATGGTTTCATTGTCTACGGGCTGATGGCCAGCATGGCACTGGAGGAGGAACTCCAGAGTGCGGGTCACAAGCCCATCGTGGCAGTCGACTTCGATCTGGGCGATCAACCCGCCATCCACGTGGATAATGAGCCAGCTAGCTACGCCATCGCGCAACATGCCCTGAAGACACCCACCAGTCGCATCGGCATCGTCAACCTGCGCCTGACCGAAACACCCTGCAATGGACGCATCACCAGTGTCCACGCACTGCTTCCGACGGATCAGACAATCACCCGCTCGCGTCTGGCAGGTTTTCATCGTGCGCTGGCTGAGCAGGATATCTCCCCCGATTCTGTGGCGATGTGGAACATCGAGGAAAACACCTACGAGGTCTGCGCGCCGGTGCTGGCAGAGATTCTGGATCTCCCGGCCAGTGAACGGCCAGACCTCCTGCTATGCATGTCCGACCGTATCGCGTTGACCGCCGTGACCCTGGCGGAACAACGCGGCATCCGGATTCCCGAAGACCTGCGTATCACCGGCTTTGATGGTATTGAGGAAGGACAATATCGGTCACCGCGCCTGACTACCGTCCAGCAGGATAGTACCGAGAAAGGCCGCCTTGCCGCGCGAATGATTCTAGGGCTGGAGCCCACTTCATCACACCGGCTCTCGACTCAGCTGATCCAAGGCGAGACCTGTCCATAAACTTTAATATAATATCTAGTGGAAATTTTATCACTAGATATACGCATATATCAAAGTTAAAACTAATACGGGTGAAATCGATTGTGTATAATTGAAGTGTGGACTATCAAAAGTAGATAGTTTAGTAATACCTACCTACGGTTTTCTACATGCTTTACAGCATCGTTAAAATCCAATAGATCAATAAATATTTTAAATTATTTAGACGTAGATCGCTTGGCTCCATGCGCGCATTGAGGCATAAGCTCACTGAAGAGAACCAAAATGCCACGACTAGTGTTCATCAAGGCCAGGAACGACCTGGCTATCATCGTCGAGGCTCACAACGGCTCCCCATCAACGTGCTCTAGCCGTTCATATCCACCAGCAAATTTTCTTAGACCTCAAGGCGGCCACATCTTACACCGTTGACAGAGAGCAAAGTGCCGACCAAGAGAGTTCACGATACCTTGTAGGTGTTGCGCAAAGGGGAAAGCAGAGACCCCACCTCTTAGGCGCTTCTATCTCAACAGTAATGTGCGCCCACCACCATGCACCGAGGGCGGCTTAAGAGGCGCATGACCAGAGACACTGTTGCCTTCGGCGCTACAAAGACCGAAGACCACATCGCTTTTGGACATTCTGCGGTCTAGTAACGGGCTACGACTTGGTAGCCCAAAAATCGCATTGACGAAATGTGCAACATAAAACATCATATGTTTAGTTTTTACTAGCCGAGGGACCTGTGATAGATAAAAAGCGCAAAACAGCTACTCGCCCTAGTGTGGCCGACTTCTTGGCTGAGGCCATTTTCTCTGGCCGCTATCACCCTGGTGACTTCGTGCCCAAGGAGGTAGACCTCTGCGAGCAGTTTGTAATCAACCGCTCAGCTGTGCGCAGCGACCTGCGACAACTGGTGGATGCAGGCGTCATCGAACGCATCTCGGGCCATGGTTCTAAGGTACGCGAATACGCCGAATGGAATATCCTCGATACCCAAGTCACCGATTGGATGACCCGGTACGCTGCTCCCAACCCGGGCATCCAGCGCGAAATTCTATCGTTTCGTCTCGACGTCGAGCCCTATGTGGCACTAACCGCAGCCAAGCGCGCCACAGCCCGAGACCTGGTCGCTATGGAGGAGGCTTTCGAGGGCATGGGACAAAACCTGCACGGCCAGGGTGGCAGGCTGCATAGTGACTTCGACGTCGCCTTCCATGTAGCCATCTTCAAAGCAACCCACAACATCGTTTGGGCACAGCTCTCGCACATCCTCAGGCCCTCGATCTACATGTTGGTGACAGAATCCAACACCAGCGCCAGCGATCCCGAAGCAAGTCTAGAACGACACCGTCAGCTAATGGAGAGCATTCGTGCCCGCCAGCCCCGCGAAGCTTTCCTCGCTGCTCAAGCTGTGCTTGCTGGAACCGCCGAAGCACTGGGCATTGAGCCTGGAGACAGCGCCCTAGGTCGTCGGCTCGACCTAGTCTGAGCCCTAGCTTGTCCTTAACATAAGTACGCGGCCGGCGCCTTTGTGCCGGCCGCGTGCTTTTGCCGTTAGTGTTTACTCAGTGATTGTCCCGCGGGGGACTGGTCCGGGCAACATCTCGATACTTGGTTGCAGGTGCTAAAGTCATACCCTGGTCCAGTGGCTCAACCATCCCGCGCTGAATCTCCTGCCAAGGTGTCTGATGGTCGGGGTAACGATAGCCACCCTCAGCCTCCAGACACTCGCGGCGCGCTGCCAGCTCGGTATCATCGACTTTCAACTTTACCTCGCTACGACCAAGATCGACCCTTACCCAGTCACCGCTCTTGAGCAGCGCAAGCGCCCCACCGGTAGCAGCCTCTGGCGAACCATTGAGGATGGACGGCGAGCCGGATGTGCCCGACTGACGCCCATCCCCCAAGCATGGCAACGAGTCAATACCAGCGCGAATGAGCGCCTCAGGTGGCTGCATATTGACCACCTCGGCACCACCGGGATGCCCGATAGGGCCAGCGCCCCGCATCACTAGGATAGTGCGTCCGTCAATACCAAGCGACGGGTCATCAATGCGTGCGTGATAGTCCTCAGAACCGTCAAACACGACCACCTTACCTTCGAAGGCGTTTGGGTCATCCGGGTCGCTGAGGAAGCGCTGGCGGAAGTCAGCGGCAATTACGCTGGTTTTCATCAACGCCGAGTCGAAAAGATTGCCTTTCAGGTTGAGGAACCCCGCGTGTTCTACCAGCGGATTTCCATAGCGACGAATCACATCTTCATCAGCAGTCTCACAACCGACAATATTGTCTGCTAGAGATAAGCCATTAGCAGTTATCACCTCGCCGTGAAGTCGTCCCGCCGATAGCAGTTCATTCATCACCGCCGGGACACCGCCGGCACGATAAAACTCCTCGCTGAGATAAGCTCCAGCAGGCATAACGTTAGCTAACAGCGGTACTTCATGGCCCAAACGCTGCCAGTCGTCATTGTCGAGTTCGACTCCAGCGTGGCGAGCGATGGCGTTGATGTGGATCGGCGCGTTGGATGACCCCCCTAGCGCCGAGCAGGTAACGATGGCATTTTCGAACGCATTACGGGTCAAAATGTCGCTCGGCCGCAAATCTTCCCAGATCATGTCGACGATGCGTTCACCAGTCTCGTAGGCAACCGCCCCTCGCTCCTTGTAGGGCCCGGGGATCATCGCTGAACCGGGCAGGCTCATGCCTAGTGCCTCGGCCAGCGAGTTCATCGTCGAGGCGGTGCCCATGGTATTGCAGTGGCCCACGGAGGGCGCCGAATCGGCTATCCGCGAAAGGAACTCCGGGTAGTCGATATCCCCGGCGGCCAGTCGCTTGCGCATCTCCCACACCACAGTTCCGGAGCCGAGTCGTTCACGGCCTCGCCAACCGTTGAGCATCGGCCCGCCCGACAGCACTATGGCAGGGATATTAACTGTTGCCGCGGCCATCAGACTGGCCGGAGTGGTCTTATCGCAGCCGGTGGTTAGTACTACACCGTCCAGCGGATAACCGTGCAACACCTCGACTAGCCCTAGATAGGCCAAGTTACGATCCAATGCCGCGGTAGGCCGGCGCACATTTTCATGAATCGGATGCAATGGGAACTCGAATGGGACCCCACCAGCAGCGCGGATACCATCCTTGACTCGTTTCACCAACTCAATGTGGTGCCGGTTACAGGGCGCCAGGTCAGAGCCTGATTGGCAGATACCAATGATCGGCCGGCCACTGGTCAACTCCTCTAAAGTGACCCCCTGGTTCATGTAACGCTCTAAGCACAGAGCAGTGGTGCCCGGATGATCCGGGTTGTCGAACCAATAGCGCGAACGCAGGCGGTCCTTGGTCATAAGTCGTTTAGTCATAGGAATGCTCCTCAGTGCGAGTGGCACGGCACATCGGCGCCCCGCGAGCCAACCAGAAAATCGAAATCGCAACCTTCGTCGGCCTGCAACACGTGCTCAATGTAGAGCTGTCGATAGCCACCACTGCGGGCGATCTCTTTCGATACTGCAGTAGGGTCGCCCTCGGCTAGACGCGCCTCAAGTTCAAGTTCGTCGACTTCCAGGTGCAGCCGGCCGCTGTTGCAATCGAGCTCAATCCAGTCACCGTTGCGCACTGCGGCCAATGGCCCTCCTGCAGCCGCTTCCGGGGCCACATGCAGCACTACGGTACCGTAGGCAGTACCACTCATCCTGGCATCGGAGATGCGCACCATATCGGTTATGCCCTGCTCCAGCAGCTTGGAGGGTAAGCCCATGTTGCCGACCTCAGCCATGCCGTGATAGCCGCGTGGTCCGCAGTTTTTCATCACCAATATACTGTTGGCATCAACATCTAGGTCCGTGTCGTTGATACGCGCCTTGTAGTCGTCGAAATTCTCGAACACTACCGCGCGACCACGATGCTGCATCAGCTCGGGGCTTGCCGCAGAAGGCTTGAGTACCGCACCGCCCGGTGCCAAGTTCCCACGAAGCACGTACATACCACCATCCTCTCGCAATGGATTGTCGAGTGGACGAATCACCTCATCGTTGTACAACGGGGCGTCACAGACGTTCTCCCACAGGGTCTTGCCATTGACGGTCAACGCGCCCTTATGGGGCAGAAGATCGGCTTCACCGAGACGCTTGAGCACCGCAGGGAGTCCACCAGCGTAGTAAAACTCCTCCATTAGGAAGCGCCCAGAGGGCTGAAGATCGACAATGGTAGGCGTACCTCGGCCAACTCGTGTCCAGTCGTCCATTCTCAGGTCGACGCCTATGCGACCGGCGATAGCCTTCAAGTGAATTACAGCATTGGTGGAGCCGCCTATAGCTGCATTGGTGCGAATAGCGTTCTCGAAAGCATCCTTGGTCAACACTTTTGAAAGCTTCAGATCCTCATCGACCATTTCGACAATGCGGTTTCCGGAAAGGTGCGCCAGTACATAGCGACGTGAGTCAACTGCTGGAATCGCCGCATTATGAGGTAACGAGGTGCCGAGTGATTCCGCCATACAAGCCATGGTGGAGGCAGTGCCCATGGTGTTACAGGTACCCGCTGAGCGAGACATTCCGGCTTCGGCGGCCATGAAGTCGTGTATCGATATCCTGCCTGCCTTGACCTCTTCGGAGAGCTTCCATACCACAGTACCGGAACCGATATCCTGGCCCTCGTGTTTGCCGTTGAGCATCGGCCCCCCCGTCACCACAATCGTCGGCAGGTCACAGCTGGCAGCGCCCATCAGCAACGCTGGAGTGGTCTTGTCGCAGCCTACTAGCAATACAACTGCATCCATCGGATTGCCGCGGATAGCCTCCTCGACGTCCATGCTCGCCAAGTTACGAGTGAACATCGCCGTGGGGCGAAGATTAGACTCGCCATTGGAAAATACTGGAAATTCCACCGGGTAGCCGCCGGCCTCGAGTACGCCTTTCTTGACATGCTCAGCGATTTTACGGAAATGGGCGTTACAAGGCGTCAGCTCTGACCAAGTATTACAAATTCCGATGATTGGCTTGCCCTGAAACTCGTGATCGGGAATGCCCTGGTTTTTCATCCAGCTGCGGTACATAAAGCCATTCTTGTCAACGGTACCGAACCACTCGGCGCTGCGCAGCCAGCGCTTGTTATTTGGCATTAAAGCCTCTCCTCATCGCTTATCGCGGCCTGTTCTCATGTTGAGTGTCTCATCGTGAGCGTGCCCTTAGGGCGACGATCATAGAGTGACGGTAGCTGGACAATGCATCGTAGTCGACACATACAAAGGTATATGTTGAACACAAGACTCATATGAACAACATTTCGCCGCCGTAAAACCACCGTCACAACACAACAACAGATTCGATGGAGAGCCTCGACGCCCTACCTTAATATGCTCAGCTTGCTGATCACCGGCACAATGATGATGCTCGGCCTGACGCCAGCCCAAGCGGTGTAATACGAGTAGAAGTTGCTAGGCTCAAGAATCGCCGGCGACCCCATCTTCTAGATAAGGCAAGATGGGCTGACCGAATAGAAATCGTAATTGACAACGACCTAGATGCGGCCCCGCGCCTGGCTGCTAGTACTCGAGCATCGTACTAGTCATATTATGGTCTATGTCTGGCTGTCCGACGTCGAAGTGTGTCAAACCATGGTCCATGGCAGATCTACCCAGCCATCTTAGATTCGCCCATTACCTTGGTAGGTTGCGTGGCGATCCATCGCTTCCTGGCCCCAGTGCATTACCAAGACCAGTCGCAGGGCCTGCTACTTGGAGTACTGTCCGATGGCAATTCCCCCAGCGTCAAACGCTTGGTCGACGTCCATCGCGAGACCTAAGTTCCTAAAGATTTAGAAAGTTGTCATCAGAATGAACAGATGAAACAGTACGGGACGGCATTTGCCGTATCGTTTTCATTGAGAAACATCCGAATCGTCAGATAGCACCGAGTTATCTGTCAGATCAACGACTAGATCGCGCAAATGGTTGATTATCTCCTGTGCGACGGGCGACAGTGGCTCATTGCGCCGAGTTATGATGCCGTAGTAATCGAGAGGTTTACCAATCACACGCTTAAGTACCGCGTACTGCCCACTTTCAAGCGGTCGTCGTAATACCGAACGTGGCAGGACCGCCAGCATGTCGGATGCTTGCAACAATTGTAACGTCGCCTGGATCGAAGTAGTCTCGACAACATCGTTTGGCGAAGTTACGCCCTCCTCAGCCAATGCAGCTTCAAATACGCCTCGCATGGGACTACTCAAAGGATGCAGAATCCAAGGCCAGCGACTAAGTAACTCGAGGTCAGGCACTTTATCATCTAACACCAATGGATGATCATGTCGTGCAACCAACCGCAGCGGTTCATTAAGTAAGGGCTCGAAATCGAATAGGTTGTGTTGACTAATATGCGTCAGTCGACCAATTACCAAGTCAAGCCGCTTGCACTCGAGTTCAGCCAACAGCCGATCACTTGTCTGCTCTTGCAAGTCTATGGATAATCGCGGCCGTTGACGCTTAAGTCGCGCAATCGCCGCTGGCAGAATCTCAGGAGCCGCCGCAGGAATCGCGCCAATCAACAGCTGGCCATAGCCTCCTTCACGTAGATCATTAATATCACTGACAAGGCGATCAGCATCATTTATCAGTCGCCATGCATGGCGAATTACCTGTTCTCCAAGCTCGGTAGGCTGCATGGCACGCGGCAGTCGTTCGAAGATAGCGAAACCAAAATATTCCTCGAGATCACGCAACATCTTGCTCGCTGCAGGCTGGCTCAAATGCATCATACGAGCCGCTGAATGCATATTCTGACTCTGCGCTAGCGTTGTGATTAATGTCAGATGCTTAAAACGTAGCCAACCACGAAGGCTAGAAGATGACAGCTTTTCCATGATCACGGGAACCCATTGCAGTGCGAAAAATCTATACTCGTAACATGCCAGCATCATAATGACTTGAAAGGGATACTGGGTCACAAGCTCGAGTTAGCATTTACCGAGAACTCATCATAAGCTAATGTAGTTTTTCAGCAAGCCTTATTATAGCAGCATAGTAGATCTGTTTCTTTGACACTAAGCGCATGGTCACTAATGAAGACCCTCAGGCTCGGATGGAGACGAAGAAATAACGTTCAGTCCAAGACTTAGCTAGGATGCACTCAGCGCGCAGTCTACCAGATTTACTCGCTGAAGGCAGCGTGTAAAAATATTAAGCTAGGTAAATTACATTAAAACATTAGGATTATAGATCGCGAGTTGAGCGGACAGGCAGAGCTCCGATGACCGATGAAATATTCACGAGGATGCAGTATGAAATCCAAGAGATGAAGCGCAAGATCGGAGGGTGGAGTAAGAGAATAAAACATTAAAAGTCTAATACTCTCTTGACGACCGACTCTCGAAAGAATTCTTATTAATCTAGCGGTTTAAAGGGAGCTATACGAGACAGAAGTTATGTCAGATCTTTGGAGTACAGTTGAAACGGCCATTATTTCTTGAATCACCTGACAGCTTATCCAAGCTCGGATCGGATCATCACCACCATCAGGCCGCCTTGTACAGTGGTCAAGAGAAATACGCCTCATAGGGTGTCGCCTGCAAGCCCGAGAGCCGCTACGACGTAGCGGCCGTTCTACTTCGGCGGCGCCCCCCTGAAAATGTTAGCCATACGTATGTCGCAGTTACACATACGCTCCATCAGGTCATTCTCATTAAAGCACGCCGAACAACAAACACGCTTTCACATGAGGTGATATATGACGATTGGACGCCGTCAATTCCTGGTCGGGACCGCCGCACTGACCGCTGCGGCGAGCTCGCCCTCTCTATTCGCCCGCGCCGAAGCGCCCGAGCGCTATCCTAACGATTGCTGGGAGGTGCTCGACGAGCGGTTCGAACGCTACATGCTATTCAACTCACCGCTGCAGCGGATCTGGAGCGGCGGGCTGTGGCTCGAAGGTCCGGTTTGGAACGCCGTCGGCCGCTTTGCCGTGTTCAGCGACATCCCCCGCGCGCGCCAGATGCGCTGGGATGAGGCCAGTAACACGGTCAGTGTGCTGCGCCACGAGGTCGGTCACTCCAATGGCAACGCCTTCGACGATCATGGCCGGCTCATCGCCTGCGAGCACTCGCCCGCCAGAGTGGTCCGCTATGAGTGGGATGGCAGCGTGACCGTATTGGCCAACGACTGGCAGGGCAAGCGTCTCAACGCGCCTAATGACTTGGTCACGCTGCCCAACGGCGGCATCATCTTCACCGATCCCGGTTACGGCGCCCACGTGGACTACGAGGGCCACAAGCGCGATCTGGAGATCGAGCCGGCTGTTTATTACGTTGACGATACCCTAGACGAGCCGCTGCGCCTGACCACAGCGCCCTACAAGCCCAACGGCATCGCTCTCAGCCCGGACCGGCGCACACTCTACGTAACCGATACCGCGCCATCGCACTATCCCGACCAGCCACCCGCCATCTTCCGCTTCATGCTCGCGGAGGACGGCAAGGCCGTTTCAGACGGCGAGCGCTTGGTCGAAGGTCAGGGCGAAGGCTACGATGGAATGGCCGTGGACAAGGATGGCAATCTCTGGGTCGGAACCTCCGGCGGCGAAGGCAAGGACGGCGTCAGCATCTTCACCGCCGAGGGTGAGCGCATCGGGCGCATCCTGCTGCCCGAGGTCTGTGCCAATGTCTGCTTCGCCGGCGAGGACCGCAACCGACTACTGATGACCGCGAGCCGCTCCATCTACACCCTTTACACCGGTGCTCGCGGCATTTAAAGCCGCCTTGCCGCCGCTGGTGATCCTCGGAAATCTGTAGGCCATCCGCGCCGGCGCTCGATTCGTCAAAACCAATTTTAACCAACTGTTCCACCACGCGGATCGCGACCTTGAAACCATGGCCCGCGTGGCGGAACAGCCGGTCTTACCTACCATAAAGGTGGAGACCGGCGCCTACGCCGTACTACTTACCAGCGCTATGACACTACCAGGCGTCGAAGTCTAGCTGTGTAACTCCATCCGGTTGTTTACCCCCCCCCCAGCCGGCTATGCGGAAGCTGGTAATTAAGAGTGGAATGCGGTTGATAACCAAGACGCCACCCATCATAACCGACAAGGGCTATTTCGTAAGATATATCACCATAATATCACCGCCAATCCAGTACATTATGCATGTAATCATTTGACAAAATCACATAATCACCTTTAGCAATATATTTACGAAGCCGCCTCCGATTTTGATCAGGTAATTGCTCCAACCATCCAAGGTACGAATTCGTTATTACCGTAACCAAGAGTCTCGCTAGAGCTGAGCTGACCGGAGGCTACCGATATGATGTGTTCGAAAATCTCACGACCAACGCTATCTATGCTCCCTACCCCTTCGACGATGATACCGCAGTTGATATCCATATCTTCACGCATGGCCTCAAACATACGAGTGTTGGTCGCAAGCTTAAGGCAAGGCGCAGGCTTGAAGCCCGATACCGACCCTCGCCCGGTGGTGAAGCAGACCATATTGGCCCCCGAGGCAATCTGACCGGTCACCGATGCTGGGTCATAACCGGGGCTATCCATGAAATTGAGTCCGCTTCTCACGAGCGGCTGGGCATATTCGAGTACGTCATTGAGGCTCGATGTGCCACCCTTAGCTACTGCTCCCAACGACTTCTCGAGAATCGTCGACAAGCCTCCCGCCTTGTTGCCCGGCGACGGATTATTGTTGAGCTCTGCCCCATTAATGCGAGTATAATGCTTCCACCAGGCAAGGCGCTCAAGCAACTTGACCGCCACTTCTTTGTCGATGGCACGATCAAGCAATAGATGCTCCGCCCCATAGATCTCAGGCGTCTCGCTTAAGATCACGTTCCCGCCGTGTTTCACAATAAGATCTGCAGCATGGCCAAGGGCTGGGTTAGCTGAGATACCCGAATAACCGTCAGAACCACCGCACTGTAGCGCCACGGTCAAATGATTTAGCGCCGCCGGACGCCGCACCGCGGGGCCCTTCGCGCGAGCCATTTCCAGCACCTTCTCGCTGGCCAGTCGAATGCTTGCGCGAGTGCCCCCTGCCTCCTGAATATTGAAATAATAAATGCGCGAGATATCTGTCAGGCCTGACTTCTCGACCAGTTTCTTGACCTGATTCGTCTCGCAGCCCAGACCGATGATTAGCACGAAAGCAAAGTTAGGATGTCGGGCGTACCCCGCTATCACCCTTTCGAGAAAAGTGAAGCCGTCGGACTCGGTGTTAATGGCACACCCTGATCCATGAGTAACCGGAACAACACCATCAAACCCCAGCGCCTCGATATCTCCGCTGGCATTGAGTGATTCCGCCGCCATCTTGGCCACCGTCGCCGAACAATTCACCGTCGATAGGATGCCAATGTAGTTGCGTGTCCCAACCTGGCCATTGTCCCGATGGTAACCGTCGAAGGTCCGATCATTTTCCACCATCGCCGTCTTCTCGGCTGAAACGAAATTCATCAATGAAGAGTCGCGCTCACGCATTGCCAAGTTATGCGTGTGCACGTGCTCGCCGATATCAATATCTCGACTAGCAACACCGATGACTTGACCGTATTTGATGATCTCTTCGCCGTTAGCGATCGACATCACTGCCACCTTGTGTCCTGCATCGATATTCTGCTTGGCAAGATGTTGGCTACCGTCAACAGGATAGCCTTGAGGGATAGCTCGGGTAGCAACACCTACATTATCAGCATCATCCAGCCTGACCAGCACATGTAAATCATTGATCAGTTCCATGCCAGCACCTCGAAATAGATATTGCTAGGGGGGGGACTACCAATGCTTCCACGAGATGACACTTAAGGACAACAACCAAGAAACATACATTCGTATTTAAAAAATTTCTTTAAGGTGAATTCCTCCCCATGCTGTGCCCCCCCACCCGCAGAACATCAGGGCACCAGACCACCGATAACCAAAACGAATCGCTAAAACTTATTTTTGATTGGATAGATATCAAAGAGTACACATACGCTGCTAGGACGCTAGACCCTACCACGACTTAAAAAACGACCACCCAGGAGTAAAGATGACCACCATAACTCACCTCGAAGTGCGCGATATCCGCTTCCCAACCTCACGGGACCTAGACGGCTCAGATGCCATGAATGCTGCCCCCGACTATTCGGCCACTTACGTAGTACTTTCCACAGATGCAGACGACGGGCGCGAAGGTCACGGCCTGACTTTCACCATCGGTCGCGGAAATGAGGTGTGTGTAGCTGCCGTGAATTCCTTGTCCTCACGCATCGTGGGGCGTGAACTGGAAGCGATAACAGCCAACATGGGTAGCTTCTGGCGAGACCTAATCAGTGGAGATAGCCAGCTGCGCTGGTTGGGCCCAGAGAAAGGAGTTATCCACCTTGCATGTGCCGCTATCGTCAACGCCATCTGGGACCTTTGGGCTAAGCGCGAAGGCAAGCCCATCTGGAAGCTGTTAGCCGACATGACCCCTGAAGAACTAGTGCGCTGTCTGGACTTCCGTTTCGTCAGCGATGCCCTGACCCCAGGCGAAGCACTGGCAATCCTCAAGCGTAACGAGTCTGGAAAGTCCAAGCGCGAGGCGTATATGCGAGAGGCCGGCTATCCGGGCTACACGACATCAGCGGGGTGGCTCGGATACACCGAGGACAAAGTACGTCACTTGGCGCGAGAGGCACTTGCAGAGGGCTGGGAGCATTTCAAGCAGAAGGTCGGTGGTGACCTGACTGAAGATCGGCAGCGCGCACAAATTCTACGCGAAGAAATTGGTTGGCAGCGCACCCTGATGATGGATGCTAACCAGATGTGGGATGTCGACGAGGCTATCGCGAACATGCGCAGCCTCGCAGAGTACGCCCCGCTATGGATCGAAGAGCCCACCAGCCCGGACGATATCCTTGGCCATGCAGAGATCCGCGCCCGCCTTGCTCCATCAATCGGTGTTGCCACTGGTGAGCACTGTCATAACAGGGTGATGTTTAAGCAGCTACTCCAAGCCGAGGCAATTGACTTCTGTCAGCTCGACGCTGCACGGCTGGGTGGGCTTAACGAGGTGATCGTTGTGTTGCTGCTCGCAGCCAAGTACGACGTTCCAGTTTGCCCACATGGCGGAGGCGTTGGACTGTGCGAATATACCCAACATATATCCTTGTTTGACTACATTGCCGTTTCCGGTTCGCTTGAGGGTCGACTTCTTGAGTACGTGGATCATTTGCACGAGCACTTTCTCGACCCGGTTCGTATCAATAAGGGCCGCTATCTAGTGCCAGAGGGCCCTGGATACAGCATCACTATGCACCCCGAATCACTGGCACGCTTTCAGTTCCCAGATGGTGAAGCTTGGCAGCAATGATTTGACCTTCAACATATCTGCAGCACTTCGACCAATGGCCAAGTCTCATCAGGTGCCTCCTCGTGTAAGTTGAACATAAAGGAGGCATTGATAAACATAACTAAAATTAATGTAACCATAATCGGCCATACGTAGCGCACTGCGCTCGGATGGCACGCCGCGAAACGTAGACACGCTAGCCATATCAAGGAACCAAGCATGCACACAACCACAATGACGCGTGTGACTTCTCTGATCGGCGCCACACTGCTAGGTTTAACCACCTTACAGGCCAGCGCCGCACCTGAAATTCCACCAATTCCTGCCGTCCAAGGCGACGTTGTCCAAGCTGAAGGTGATTTCAAGATCAAGTTCAGTATCGGCACCACTCAGTCCGGTGCCCAATATCGAGGTCTAGAGTATTTCGAAAAGATCGTCGAACAGCGTAGCGATGGCCACATCCAGGTCGAACTCTTCCATAGCGCCCAGCTTGGAGATGACCTTCAAGCCGTCAGCAACCTTCAGTCCGGCACACTCGAGATGACCGCTCCCTCCACTTCGCCTCTAGTGGGAATGTTTCCGGAATTTGCTGTCTTTGACTTGCCATTCCTATTCCCCACCCCAGAAGTTGCCGATACGGTCTTGGACGGTGAGATCGGCCAGAAGATGCTCGATGACGCTTCGCGACAAGGACTTGTCGCTATTGGATGGGCCGAAAATGGCTATCGTCAGCTGACCAATAGCGCTACACCGGTTACGTCTCCCGACGACCTGGACGGCCTGAAGATTCGTACAATGCAGAACGATATCCACTTAGATATCTGGCGAACGCTCGGTGCCAACCCGACTCCAATGTCTTTCGCCGAGCTATTCACAGCGCTAGAACAGGGTGTGGTGGACGGCCAAGAGAACCCCTGGATCACTATCGAAGCCTCTAAGTTCATTGAGGTGCAGGACTACGCCAGTGAGACTAACCATGTCTACACGCCCTTTATTACGCTGGTGTCCGAACGTTTCTGGAACCGCCTACCTGCAGGCTATCAGCAGTTAGTGCGAGACGCTGCCAAGCAGATGGGTGACTACGAGCGCGAAGTTAGCCGTACCCTGAACTATCAAATCAAACAGCAGCTGAAGCAGTCCGGCATGCAGATAACTGAACTAACTCCGGAGCAAGTCGAAGTATTCCAAGAGAAGCTGGCCCCGGTTTATGACGATTGGCGCGACAAGATCGGCGGTGAGCTGATCGATGAGATCCGAAAGGCATCACAATAAACGCGGATATGCCGTAGTGGGGCGGCCAGCGCCGTCCCGCCTATACCTTAACGCGCCAGTCACAAGAGTCCGCCATGAACGCTAGCTCAATCTCCTCTCGTTCTTCAGTACTGGGGTTGCTCAAGCGCAGCCTCGAGATCGTCATTGGCCTGCTGGTCCTGGGGGTCGTCTTCTGTGTGGTATCTAACGTCTTCGGTCGCTTCGTACTCAACTACTCCTTCGTGTGGGCCGAAGAACTATCGCGAGTGCTATTCATCTGGCTAGTGCTGCTCGGCGCCGGATTAGGCAGCCTCAACAACGAGCATGTCTCGGTTACCTTCTTCAAGAACATGGCACCACCGAAGATCCGTAGAGTCTTCGGCATTCTCTCAGTACTAATCATCTATGTCGTATGCGTTTGTATCCTCCTCGGCTTCCAGCACTTGGTCGCCGGCTACATCAGCACAACCCCACTGCTAAAGCTTCCTAAAACCCTGCTATACAGTGCCATGCCCGTCATGGCGGTGCTGACATTGATTGCCAATACGATCTTCCTATTTCAGCTGCTAAAGCGGAGCCCGAAATGATTCTCTGGAGCCTGTTGCTAGGCCTAGCATTATGCATCGTGATCGGCATGCCGATCTCCTTCGGGCTCGCTGCTATCAGCCTGTTCATATTCGTCTCTGCTGACTACGCACTGAGCCCCATCGTTTCGGAGGCTGTTAACGGTCTTGATTCCTTCCCACTGCTAGCGATCCCCTTGTTCATCCTAGTAGGGGAGGTAATGAGTGAAGGCGGTATCGCCAAGCGTTTGGTGCGCCTCGCTAGCGCCATGGTCGGCTTCATTTCCGGAGGGCTCGGCCAAGTTGCAGTACTGACCTCAATGTTCTTCGGGGGCATCAGCGGCTCGGCAGTCGCCGATGCCTCGGCCGTCGGAAGTATGATGATAGATCCCATGAAGCGCCATGGTTACTCGGCCCCGATGGCAACTGCGATAATCGTTGCCGCCTCGGTGGTAGGCATCATCATCCCCCCATCAATCCCCATGATTCTGTTTGGCGTTGTTACCGGCACATCGATCTCGGCATTGTTCTTGGCCGGAATAGTTCCAGGGATATTGATCACTTTGGGGCTTGCCGTCACTACCTATCTCCAGTCGAAAAAGAATGGCAAGGCCCAGCCTTTCGATGCCAGCGAACTCTTGGCTGCATTGAAGAGCGCCTTTTTGGCTTTGCTGCTTCCTGTGATCATCGTGGGAGGGATTCTGAGTGGAGTCTTCACGCCTACTGAAAGTGCCGCAATCGCACTTCTCTATGCTCTAGTAGTGTCAATGTTCGTCTACCGCAGCTTGCCGCTGAAGCGTTTCTTCCAACTTTGTATCGCTACCGGCAAGCTTACCGGGGTCGTCATGCTGTTGTTGGCGTTCGCCAATGTTCTGGCCTGGCTATTAACCGCCAATATGATCCCCCAACAATTGGTCGCTAGTCTGTCGGCGTTGTCGGATAACATGTTCGTAATCCTAGGCATTTTGAGCTTATTCCTGCTCATCGTCGGCTTCTTTATGGACTTGACGCCCGCCATGGTCATCCTTGCCCCGCTGATGACTCCAATAGTAGTTAAGCTCGGCATCGACCCGGTCTATTTCGGTGTATTGATGTCGTTCATCCTTGGCATCGGTTTGATCACACCTCCAGTGGGTACCGTGCTTTACGTCGGTTGCGGCGTCGGCAAGGTCAGTATGGAGCACCTGGTCAAGAGCCTACTGCCCTTCTATTCCACACTACTCCTCCTACTAGCCCTATTCCTGGCCTTCCCCGGATTAGTTCTATGGTTCCGCTAACCCCACCAGATCAAGGAAGAGGAACTCAGTATGAACATTAGTTCTTCAGAAGTCATATACGCCTTGAACGCGCTACTTGGTGAGGGCGGCATCTTGGAGTCGTCGCAAGACCTGTCGCGCTACGCAGTAGATTGGGCAGGCGATAGGCTCGGCAGCCCTCTAGCTGTGGCACGCCCACGAACCACCGAAGAAGTGGCCGGGATTGTCGAATTCTGCCACCGCCATCGGGTGCCCATGGTCGCGCAAGGCGGTCATACCGGCCTAGTTGGTGGCGCCCTACCCGATGCCGGGCAACCAGAACTGGTAATCAGTCTAGAGCGCCTCAACCAGATTCGTGAGCTCGACCCTCTAAATTTCACCTTGAGCGTGGACAGTGGCTGCGTACTACAGACTATCAAGGACGTAGCCGCAGAACACGAATGCGACTTCCCCCTAAGCCTCGGTGCCCAAGGCAGCTGCCAGATCGGCGGAAACGTCGCAACCAATGCCGGCGGACTCAACGTTCTACGATACGGCATGATGCGCCAGCTAGTGTTGGGGCTGGAGGTAGTATTGCCCGACGGGCGTATTTGGAATGGAATGCGTGCGCTGCACAAGGACAACCGTGGCTATGACCTAAAGCAGCTGTTCATTGGAGCCGAAGGCACGCTAGGCATCGTCACTGGAGTGGTTCTCAAGCTATTCCCTCAACCCCAAGAAACGCGCACCGCGCTGGTCGCTGTGCCAGACGTTTTCGCTGCGCTAGGACTCTATGCTTTGGCAAGGCGCAGTTGCTGCGACCTCCTGAGCGCCTTCGAGCTGATCCCACGTGCCTGCATAGAACTCGCCTTCGAGGCAGCACCCGATTTGCCCGATCCACTGGAAACTCCAGCACCTTTCTATGTACTGCTGGAAATTACCGCCAGCGGTCCAGTCGATCTCGATGCCATGATTGAGCACCTTTTCGATAGTGGCATGCAAGCCGGACAAGTACTCGATGGTGTGCTAGCCAGTAGCGACGCCCAAGCTGCTCGCCTCTGGCGGATTCGCGAAGCCATGGTTGAGGGCCAGCAGCTCCATGGCGAGCATCTGCGCACCGATATAGCGCTACCGATCTCCACGCTGGGTAACTTCTTTAATGAAGCCAACCGAGCCATGGCTGCAATCTCACCTCAAACCACAGTCATCGCCTACGGACATATCGGCGACGGCAACCTTCACTTCAACCTACTGCCGCCTGCCGAGCTGGAGCTCACTGCCAAGCGCGTGCTGCTTCACGCACTCGAAACAGAACTATTCGCCATAGTCGAAGATTACCAGGGCAGCATCAGCGCCGAGCACGGCATCGGACGCACCAAGCAGACCGCTTTCCTCGATGGTCTCAGCGAGCTTGAACGCGAGCTGATCTCCGATCTCAAGCAACTTTTCGATCCAGATGACCTGATGGCCGCCGGACGAATTTTGCCTCGCGTGACAGCCCCAGCCATACACTACCAGTCACAGGAATGAGTATGCATCACGTCGATATCCATAAATGCCTCCCTCATGATCTCGATCGAGCTATGCTGATTGGCCGAGTCTGGCGCGAGATGCAGCACCCAGGCCCTGCAATCGTGATCGTCCGCGATGGCGAGGTGCTTGACATCTCTACACACATCGCGACCATCGCCGACCTGCTCGACCTAGCAGATCCTGCCGCCTTTGTTCGAAATGTTGACGGCGAATCGCTGGGGCGGGTCGAGTCTCTACTCGAGAACTCGCTGAACAATTCAAGCAATGCTCCCCGCCTGCTCGCGCCATGCGATCTGCAGGCAGTCAAAGCCTGTGGTGTAACCTTCGCGGTCAGCCTACTCGAGCGCGTGATCGAAGAGCAGGCTGCTGGCGACCCGCAGCGAGCCGGAGAACTACGTCGCGAGATTCAGTCCCTGATCGGCGGTGACCTGTCACGTATACGGCCAGGCTCTACCGAGGCCCTGGCTCTTAAAGCCGATCTCCAAGCCCGTGGCGCCTGGTCGCAGTATATGGAAGTCGGCATCGGTGAAGATGCCGAGGTGTTCTCCAAGGCTCAGCCGCTCTCATCAATAGGATTCGGAGAGTCCGTCGGCCTGCACCCCGCTTCGCGTTGGAACAACCCCGAGCCCGAAATAGTTCTCGCCGTAGATGCCTCAGGTACTCCGCGGGGTGCCAGCCTCGGCAATGACGTTAATCTGCGCGATATAGAGGGACGTAGCGCCCTGCTTTTGGGCAAGGCAAAGGATAACAATGCTTCCAGTGCCATCGGTCCCTTCATCCGCTTATTCGATGATCACTTCACGATGGATACCATTCGCCACGCGCAAGTCTCATTGCGCATCGAGGGGGCCGATGATGACTTCGTGCTGGAAGATTCTAGTGACATGCGCGAGATCAGCCGCGATCCGCTGGAGCTGGTATCGCAGACTCACGGCACTCATCACCAGTATCCCGACGGCTTCATGCTGTTTCTCGGCACTATGTTCTCGCCTGTTCAAGATCGTGATGGCCCCGACCAAGGCTTTACTCACCACCTAAACGATCGCGTGACCATCGCGACGCCCAGTCTCGGCGCCCTGATCAATCACGTCGATCGCAGCGATCGCCTGCCAGCCTGGACTTACGGGCTACGCTCACTCTTCTCCCATCTCGCCACACGTGGCCATTACTAAAGCGCTTCAAGAACGACCACTAGCATTTATCTCAACCATGAGTCAGGAGACTATATGACCCTGGAAGGCAAGCAACTCATTGGCCAACAGGCCGTACTCAGCAATGGCAATGCCATCCACGCAGTGGACCCCGCTACCGGCGAAACCCTCGAACCCGGCTATAAGGCAGGCTCGAGAGCGGAGGTCGAGCGTGCCTGTGAACTGGCCTGGACAGCCTTTGATGCCTACCGCGAGACTGGCCTCGAAGCCCGTGCGTGCTTTCTCGAAACCATCGCTGAGGAGATCGAGTCAATCGGGGATGATCTTATCGTGCGCGCCATGGCGGAGTCCGGACTGCCCCGTGGCCGGCTCGAGGGTGAACGGGGCCGTACATGCGGTCAGCTACGCCTCTTCGCACAGGTCGTACGCAATGGCGAGTGGCTCGATGTGCGCCTTGACCCTGCGTTACCTGAGCGTCAGCCAATGCCGCGGGTCGACCTGCGCCAGCGTCACATCGCATTGGGTCCCGTCGCCGTGTTTGGTGCCTCCAACTTCCCGTTGGCGTTCTCCGTAGCCGGCGGTGACACTGCCTCGGCGCTGGCCGCAGGCTGCCCAGTCATTGTCAAAGCTCACGCTGCACATCCCGGCACCTCCGAGCTGGTAGGTCGCGCCATACAACGCGCCGTAGCCAAAAGCGAACTGCCCGAAGGCGTGTTCTCACTACTCTATGGCTCCGGACGTGAGCTCGGCCAGGCATTGGTTCGCGATCCGCGCATCAAGGCGGTGGGCTTCACCGGCTCCCGCTCGGGCGGCACCGCTCTGATGCAAACAGCCCAAGAACGCCCCGAACCGATCCCCGTCTACGCCGAGATGAGCTCAATCAATCCAGTGTTCCTATTGCCTGAAGCACTCAAGGCACGCGGCAAGGAACTGGGTAATGCCTTTGTCGGCTCTTTGAACATGGGAGCCGGCCAGTTCTGCACTAACCCGGGCTTGGTCATCGCGGTAAAGGGCGAGGCACTCGATGCTTTCGTGGCTGCCGCCAGCGAGGCGGTAAAAGACTCCGCGGCCCAAACCATGCTGACCCCAGGCATTCATGATGCCTACGTGCAGGGCGTCGACGGTTTTCTGCAAAGCAGCACTGCCCGCGAAGTCGCCCGCGGCGGCGCCGGTGAGGGCCAAAATGCTTGCCAGACCGGGCTGTTCTTGACCTCTGCCAAGGACTTCATGAGCGATGAGACGCTACAGGCCGAAGTGTTCGGTGCCACTTCACTGGTGGTTGAGTGCACCGACCTCGACGAGGTCAAGCACGTGGCAGAATCGCTAGAAGGCCAGCTCACCGCCACCCTGCAGATGGACGAAGACGACCTAGGCGCAGCCCGTTATCTGCTGCCTGTGCTCGAGCGTCGCGCTGGTCGCGTGATGGCCAACGGCTGGCCGACCGGCGTCGAGGTATGCCACGCCATGGTCCACGGTGGCCCCTATCCTGCCACCTCTGATTCACGGACCACCTCGGTAGGTAGCGCTGCAATTTATCGCTTTCTGCGCCCAGTCTGCTACCAAGACCTGCCACAGAGCCTGCTGCCCGAAACACTGCGTGACGGCAATCCTGCCGGGATCAGCCGCTTGATCGACGGCCACCGCGAGACCTAAGGTTCTTGCGGTCTTAGAAAATATTACCAGAGTGAACAGGTGATACTGAACGGGACGGCATTTGCCGTCCCGTTGTCATTGGTAAGCATTCGAATCGTCAGACAATACAGCTAGAGATAAAAAGATATCGAGAGTTGATTGAAGGATTACTGCAACTGGCAGCGGGCTAAAGCATTCACTACGGGTATTTCGATCGCTCCCCCCCCTTGGGAAACCTGATTATACTGCCCAGGCCTAGTTGACCACTACAGCCCTACCACTGCCGAATCGTGGCAGGTATCATCCCCAGCCCGTTCATCGCAGCCGAGGGAGGTTTCCATGCCGATCCTGCACAGCATCATTCACCGTATCGACAAGGGCAATAGCGAGACGCCGGCCCAGCTGGTGCCTGCCGCCACCGCCCTGCCGGCATCCGATGCACTGGAGGATCTGGTGTCCGGGCTCAATGATGCCTACCACGGCAAGGCTAAGAACTGGGGGCGTTTCAATGAAGACGCACCTGCCGCCTTCCCCACCGAGCTGGCGTCTTTCCTCGCAGGTGATACCGATTTCGCGAGCCTGACCCAGACGCTTGCCGGTCGACTCATGCCATTGATCGATGACAACCTCCCGACAGGCGGCCATCTGCTGGTGGTGGATCACCAACAGGGCGAGACGCGCCACCTGTTCATGGCGTTGCTGCACCATCGTGACGGCTTCGCGATCGACGAGTCTCTCGCGGTAACCCCCGCCCGACAGCTCAACATGACCCAAATGTCGCTGGCCGCACGACTGGATATCAGTCAGTGGCAAGGCAGCTCGACGTCTCACCCCTATCTATCCTGGGCGCGCGATCGCGGACGCACCAAGCTCGCCGAGGCCTTCGCCGAAACGCTGGGCGCACAGGAGCAGCGGGATGCCGGCCAGGAAACTCGCACCTTGCTCAAGGCCTTCAGCGACTATGTCGAGAAGGAAGACATGGCCGAGGAGGCCAGCCGCGAGAAAACTGATACCCTGGTCGACTACGCCACTGATCAGGCCAAGCTCGGCGAGCCGATCACGCTGGATCAGCTGTCAGAGCTGATCGATGAGGAGCATCCGCAGGCCTTCTACGATCACATTCGCAACAGTGACTATGGGCTGTCGCCGGAAATCCCGCCGGACAAGAAGACGCTCAACCAGTTCAAGCGTTTCACCGGGCGCGCCGCGGGCGTCTCGATCAGCTTTGATTCGCACCTGCTGGGCGACTCGGTGGAATACGATGAAGCCACTGACCGTCTGATCATCAAACAGGTCCCGACCGGTCTGCGCGATCAGCTGAAGCAGCGCTAAAGCCTCTGATCAGACAACATCGCCTGATGCACATCAGGCAGACACACGAAGGCCAGGCAGATGCCTGGCCTTCGTGTGTCTGACAAGAAACCGTGTGCCCCGGCCTTTACAGCCCTTCGAGAATTTCATTCATCTGAGCACGCACACTCTGCAAGCCATTGCCGGAGAGATACCAAAGCCCCGGGGATAGCACGGTGACACCAATGTCCGCGCCGCCAGCATCGGCCAGCGCGGCCTCAAGCACGTCAGCATCCATCGGGGTCTGGCCAATGGCAGCACTGCGATCAACCACATACAGTGCATCTGGCGCCATCTCAGCAATGTTCGCCCATGACAGCGGATAGAAGGTGCGCTCGCCACGGCTGACCGGCTCCACGGAATCCGGCAACGCCGGCTGTTCGATCTGCAGCAGCTCAGTCACTACCGGCTCGTTACGCAAAGCATAGCGACCGTCATTGTGAGTCACGACCAGCACTCGAAGATCGTTAACGAGCCCCTCCCGTGCCGTATCGATTGCAGACTCAAGCGCTGCAAGATGATCGTGCGCCTTTTCCTTAGCATGATATGGGGACGCCAGGCTCAGCACCTTGTCACTAAATGCTTCGAAGTAATTGCCTTCTTCGAGAGTGACATCACGCGTCTCCGCCACAGCCTTGAGCGCCTCAAGCGATCCAGACTGACGGCCGGTGACCAGAATCAGATCCGGCTTCAATCCCGCGATCGCCTCGACATCAGGCTCCTTGAGTCCGCCGACATCTGCTCGATCTTTGATCAGATGCGACACATAGGCGGGTGCAGACTGATGTGGAACCCCGACGAGATGCTCGGCCAAGCCCAGCTCATCCAGCGTATCGGCAGCGCCCCAGTCCAAACTCACGACGGAAGGGCCATGCTCTCCCCCGGCGACTTCGTGTGCCTGTGCACTCAAGGGTAAAGCAGCCAACAACAGAGTAGAGACAGATAAGGTGAGCCCAGCGACGTTCATCGATACCCCTTTTATTGAATAATAATTAATATCATTTGTGTTTACGATCCTAGCACGGCTATTTCCTCAAAATCATGCAACTGTGCGTTGCACAATCCGCAATTTACGATCAACTTCATGCCATTACCGAGGGTTGCGTAGAACGCAACCCTGACGACAAAGAAACACACCTAAACTAAAAAATACGAATGTTTATCATTTGTTTTCGTAAATATGAATAAAAGATCGACACTGTTGCGATGGTGCCTGTCGCATTCCCTACCCGAAGTCGACGTCAACAGAGCACTCAGTGGCCCACAACCCTAAAAACCTCGTGGCCCAATAACGACATAATCGCGATCTCAAGGATTCAGGAACATGACAGCCCCCGCACTCCCCTTTGCTCGACCAGCCTTGGCTATCGGTATCACCGCCGCGTGTCTACCTACTGGCGCACAGGCTGACGATTCCAGCCAGTTGGAACCGGTGGTGGTGACAGCTTCCGGCTACGAACAGGTGATCTCGGATGCCCCTGCCAGTATCTCGGTCATTACCGGCGAGCAGCTCAACAAGCAGTCGTACACGGACATCACCGATGCCATGGATAATGTGCCTGGCGTCTATGTTACGGGGGGTGGGAATTCTCAGGACATCAGTATTCGAGGGATGGACAACAGCTACACGCTTTACATGATCGATGGCCGCCCTCTCTCGGCTGGCCGCTCCGTCAATACCAATGGCAATGATGAAGGCAAGCAGATCGGCCTCCCCCCGATCTCGATGATCGAGCGAGTGGAAGTGATTCGCGGGCCGATGTCATCGCTGTACGGCTCACAAGCCATGGGCGGCGTCATCAACATCATCACAAAAAAAGTGGCGGATGATTGGTCGGGATCTATCACGACGGAATACACCCATTCGCTCAACGACATCAGCAATGACGGGCAGCAACTGAGCTTCTATACCAGCGGGCCGCTCATCGAAGGCTTGCTCGGTCTCAAGGTCCACGGAAACTGGACCGGTTATGAAGAAAGCGATTACCAGGGCGGTAGCGACAATGCTGAAAGCATGCCCGACAGCGACACACGTCAAGGAGGAGCCGAATTCACGCTGACCCCAGATGAGGATAATGCGTTCACGCTCGGCTATACCGCGTCCAAGAAGGAATATACCCACAATGCTGGCGTGAGTATCGCAGACGACTCCGAGACCAGTCGCTACCGCTACGACAAGGATGTCTACACCCTGGGTCACAAGGGAAGTTACGGCAGCTTCCTCACGGACACCTATCTGCAGCACGACATCTCGGAGAACGTGCTGGATTCCGATGACGAAAAGCGCGAAGAAGTCACCACGCTCAACAACCAGACTACATACTTCTGGGGCGACCATATGCTGACCTTCGGCGGTCAGTACAAATTCGAGCAGCTGACCGATGAGACCAATGGTCTACTGGCCTCAAATGTCCCGGGGGCTGTTGATAACGTCGATCGCTGGATTGCCGCGCTATTCGTTGAGATGGAATGGAGTCTCACCGAAGATCTCAACGTCACCACCGGAATCCGCTACGACGACGATGAACTGTTTGGGGGCCACCTCTCGCCACGCGTCTACGCCAACTACCATCTTGACCCGCAATGGACACTCAAGGGCGGGGTCTCTACGGGCTACAGCCAGCCGAGTCTTTCCTCGGCGACAGAGGGCTTTGGACGTCGAACTGGCCAGGGCAGTGCCATCATCATCGGCAACGAGGAGCTGGCCCCGGAAACCAGCACCAACTACGAGCTGGGCACCGTCTTCCAGAACCAGTCAGGGACGCTCAGTGCCGGTGCTACCCTGTTCTACACCCAGTTCAAGGACAAGATCTCTGAAGATCGCCTCTGCCAAGGCCCGGATGCAGGTTTCTCAGATCCCGCCTTCCGCGAGTGCAGCTATGCCGGCACTGACTACTATTTCGTCAGCACCTATCGCAACATCGACGAAGCCGTCATGCAGGGGATCGAGCTGTCACTGGACTATGCCATCACTCCTAGCGTGAACCTGAGTTCCAGTTACACCTACACCGACTCCGAGCAAAAAAGTGGTGAGTTCAAGGGCGAGCCCTTGAACAAGGTCCCGGAACATATGCTCAACGTCGGGCTGGACTGGCAAGCGACTTACGACCTGAACCTGTGGGCACAGGGGAACTACCGTGGCGAAACCAGTGATTACCTGTCACGTACCAGCATGAGCGAAGGCACGCCCAGCTATACCTTCTTCGATGTAGGTGTCGTCTATGCCTTGAACGAGAACGCTCGCGTCAAGGCTGGCCTCTACAATATCGCTGACAAGGAAGTCACCAATGACACCTACGGCGTGGTGCTGGATGGCCGACGGTTGAACCTTGGGCTGACCATGGACTTCTGACCCTCGACCAGATCCATTCATGCTTACGCAACAAGGGGAGCCGAGGCTCCCCTTGTTGCGTTTCAGTTCCGAGCATCAATGCAGTTCACCAGTCACGATGACAGGTGCCTTTATCAGCCCCCATCAGGCATCCACAAAGATCACTTCTCCAGTGATGAACCCATCGACGGAGCGCTCGAACGCCTTGCCGACCAATGCGCTCGGCACTGGCTGGAAGCCCGGCATCATCTCGCCATACACCTCCCAGGCCTCTTCCAGCACGGTGGGATTGATGGCGTTGATGCGAATGCCACGCGGTAGTTCGTAGGCAACGCATTTGACGAAGGTATCGATCGCACCGCTGGTGGTGGCGTCCGCGATCGCCATGGGTATCGGCTTCACGTTGAGAATACCGCTGATCAGAGTGAATGAACCGCCCTCGGCAATGTAGCGCTGACCGACCCGAACGAGATTGATCTGGCCCATCATCTTGCTCATCACGGTGGTCATCCACTGGGATTCACTCATCTCGTCAAATGTCGCGTACTCGCAGTAGCCGACAGTATTGACTACCGCATCAAAGTGCCCGACCTGCTCGTAGAGATTGATGATCGACTGCTCATCCGTGATATCGACGATATGATCGACCTCCCCGGAACGCCCTGCAGTGATCACCTTGTGGTTTTTCAGTCCGCTCAGTGCCGCTTGCCCCATCTTGCCCAGTGCACCTATCACGATGACGGTTTTCATATTGCGCTTCCCCTGTGGTTGAAAGGTGGTGTGTCTTTCGAGTTCGCACAGTGTAGAAAGGCAAAAATACAAACAGAAACAATCGTTTCGTGTAGATGATACAAGCTATATTGGTATCACTGACACGACAGCGCGGCAGTTCTGATGCACTGATCTCACGAGGCACACCATGGCAAAGCTGGAACGATTGGACATCAAGCAACTGCGCGTCTTTCAGGCGTTGCTTCGCGAGCAGAATGCTTCCAGGGCCGCAGGACAGTTGGGGCTGACACAACAGGCAGTGAGCGAACAACTCAAGAAGCTGCGCGATATCTTTGGCGACCGCCTGTTCCTGCGCAAGACGCACGGCCTGGTACCGACGCCTCTTGCGCAATCACTGGCACCCAAGGTCGACGGGATCCTCCTCGAGCTACAGAGGTTGCTCACTCCACAGGAGTTTGACCCGGCAGCCGTGCAGGGCACCTTCGTCATTTCCGCCACCGACTACGCGCAGCAGATCGTGCTGCCAGCCCTGCTGGCCGAACTACGTCGCGAAGCCCCGGAACTCAAGATCGTGGTGAGAGACTTCGAGATCGATACTCTGCATGCCTTGATGGAGAGCAATCACGTCAACCTCGCCATCGCCTTTCCCGATTATCTTCCAGAGTCCTACCCCAGCCGGCACCTCTTCTCCGATCGTCATGTGTGCATGACCTCGAAGCACTCCTCGATCGCTGATCAATCCGTGGCACTTGCGGACATTGCCCGCCATCCGAACATCATTGCCTCGCCCTCACGCCCAAACCTGAAGGGCTCGCTGGATGACTGGTTCAAGGCGCAGGGCCTTGCCCGCAATATCGCGATCTCCGCCCCCTGCTTCTCGGTCGTCCCTGCTTACTTGGAAGCCACAGATTCAGTAGCGTTTCTCCCTGCCAGAGCGATCACTGGAGGTGAGCTGGTAGAGCTGGCACTCGAAGCGTTACCGGAGCCCTTTGATGTCACCGCCGCCTGGCACCCTCGCTATAACGACGACCCGCTGCATCAGTGGGTCGTGACCCAGCTCATTAATGTGACTGGCTGATGACCCGCCAGGCCAGACGTGAGCCAAGCAAAAAGCGCCCGGCAATATTGCCGGGCGCCTTGAGGCTTAATAGAGAGAAATCACTCAGCGTTGATCGGTCGATTTCTTTCCACCATGCTGACGGAAATTGCCAGGAAGAGAATGTCCTTCACCAGGAAGAAGTTGGCGACCAGTACGCCATCCGTGACCTTCCAGACATCAGGTGTCGTGAACAGAAAGCTCAGGGTGGACAGGAAGATGATGCTGCCGGCAATCCCTGCATAGTAGCCCACCTGGCGATACTTCAGTCCGACGATCATGGCGATCGCCACCAGTATCTCTGACAGCCCGACTAGATTGGAAACCATCTGGACTGACATCACGTCATACAACCAGCTCATGGCAAAGTGATTGGCCACCAGCGGCTCGATCAATCCCGCCTCCGTGGGCGTAAACTTGTAGATACCCAGCCACAAGAGCAGGAGCACTACGCCAAATACACCGACGTAGTAACCATAACGTCCCTGATTCACTGCCTGAGAACCCTGCTGCATACTGATATCTCCAATTGCATCACTTCGTGATAGAAGTCGATTAAGTATTCCGACAAGGCTGTCAGGTCAGCGTGTTGCACGGGCTGCTCATGACATCTCGCGTTCGATGCAGGGAGATACGGGTTTGCTATTCAACCGGATGCAGTAAAAAAGGGATTATCACTTTTCCTTTTCATCAGAGGACTCAGGGACCTTACATACTCCTCCAGACTTGCTTTTGACCGCAAAGCCACTCACAACGCTGGCGCCGAGGGTATTCGGCAACTGAGCCCGGCTTCTTCCAGCAACCATTCCCGGAATGCCTGTACCTTGGCCACATGAGTGACCTCGGGTCGGTGGATCACGTAATAAGCCAGGGAAGAGGCACACATCACCTCATCAAACAGCCTGATCAGACGCCCCGATACAATGTCATCGTGAACCATGACACCACGTGCCAACGCAATGCCCTGACCATCGATCGCGGCCTGCAGCACTGCGGCAGAGTTGTTGATCTGCAGACCACGCGATGAATCGGCATCAGTGAGGCCAGCCTTCCTGAACCAGCCGCCCCACGAGGGAAAGCCGTCATAGCCTTCCATGGACAAATCATGGATCAGGGTCTCGTCCAGAAGTGCTGCGGGACTTTGCAGGCGATGAGGGTCACGCAACAATTGTGGCGAGCAGACGGGATAGACTGCTTCATGCATCAGCTCCTGCGCCACCACGCCCTTCCACTTGCCTGGCCCGTAGCGTACCCCGATATCCACCCGCTCCCGCGAGAAATCGATCGGCTTGTGGTTGGTGTCCAGATGCACATCAATGTCCGGCCACGCCGCCTGAAAACGATGCAGTCGCGGCAGTAGCCATTTGGCGGCAAAGGCGGGACTGACCGTCACTGTCAGCACGCTACGCCGAGTGCCATCCTTGAGGCGCTCCACCCCGAGTGACAGCTTCTCGAACCCGGCGCGGATGTCCGGCAACGCCTGCTCTGCAAGCTCTGTCGGGACAAGGCGTGTCTTGCCGCTGTTGGCACGATGAAACAGCGAGTCACCCAGCCACTCCTCCAATCCCCGCACAAGTTGGCCGACAGCGGCAGGAGTCACGTGCAGTTCCTCTGCCGCAGCGGCAAAGCTCTTGTGGCGGGCGCTCGCTTCGAAGGCACGCAAGGCATTCAGATGGTTGGGTGATGTCATGGCGATAAAGTTTTTCTTTCCCTACTGCCTAGTTAATCTCGTTTGTTGAATGGGCAACCAGCTTCCAGAATACCCGCAATCACCGATCGTGACACCTTGCCGGTATGTGTCCAGTCCTGCTCATGCCATGACGCTCGAGTGTGATGACCGCCAGACATTGAAAAAGATTTTCTTCCCCTTTCGCCTACGTGGAGATGCTCTACATGCGCCTCAATGCCGACTTCTCACAACGTGCCAGCATCACACCCGATCACTACCAGTGGGTTCCGTCCCCCGAGGGAGGCGTCGAACGCATGATGCTGGATCGTATCGGGGAGGAGAAGGCACGGGCCACCAGCCTGGTCCGATATGCACCAGACTCCCACTTTTCAGCGCATGAGCATCCACAAGGCGAAGAGATTCTCGTGCTGTCCGGCACCTTCACGGAAAATGGCTCGCTCCACTTTCCTGCAGGCTGGTACCTGCGCAACCCGCCAGATTCGCGACACACTCCCAGCAGCACCGACGGCTGCGTGATCTTCGTCAAGCTGCGACAGATGCCGTCCGAGGAGCATGAGGCAGTACGCATCAACACGCGGGATCCGGCCAACTGGCATGAGCAAAATGGCCGGGAGATCTGCCCACTGTATACCAGTGCCACCGAGCAGGTGAGTCTGCAGCGCTTGGCGCCACATGCCGAGCTCCCGCTGATGACAAACACTGGCGGTGCCGAACTTCTCGTGTTGGAGGGCTGCCTGCACCCGGGGCACGGGGCCTGCCCTGCTGGCAGCTGGCTGCGTTTGCCACCCAGCGAACCGCTGATGCTTTCCGCCGGTACACAGGGGGTGACCTTCTACCTCAAGACAGGCCATCTGGCCATTCAGGAGACGCCATGAGTCAGCACTCATCAAGAGTCATCATCATTGGTGCCGGACTTGCAGGCCTGTATGCGGCCTGGCTGCTGGAACGCCGAGGCATGCGGGACTACCTCGTGCTGGAGGCTCAGTCAGCCCCGGGAGGAAGGATCGCGTCCCTGCAGCCAGCAGGCGTCGACACCGGTACGAGTCGGCGCCTGGACCTGGGGCCGACCTGGTTCTGGCCTGAGCATCAGCGCGAGATGGAACAGCTGATACAGACACTGGACCTGGAGTGCTTTGCACAACAAACGGCAGGCGCCAGCCTCCTCGAGCGCGCCACGGACAAGAAACCTCTGCGCACCGCTGGCATCAGGGATTCGCTGACCGCCATGCGTATGGTGGGAGGAATGGAGGCGCTGATCGAGCGACTGCGTCGCGATATTCCCGCGGACAAGGTATTGACTGGGAAGGTCGTCCGTCACCTCGAGCGCTTGCCAGACGGGATTGCGCTGAGCGCAGAGGATGGCAGCGGACATCGCATGAACTATGAGGTGGAGCAGGTCTTGTTGGCTGTTCCGCCACGCCAGGCACTCCAGCATATCCAATTCACGCCGGCACTCCCGAGCGCCTTGACGACACAGTGGCAGCAGACCGCGACCTGGATGGCTCCCCATGCCAAGTATCTCGCGGTCTACGATCGTCCTTTCTGGCGCGAGACCGGCTTGTCCGGTACCGCACGCAGCGCACGTGGCCCGATGGTGGAGATTCACGATGCCAGTCCAATGGAAGGCTTAGGTGCACTCTTCGGATTCGTGGGAGTACCGGCTGGTTACCGACGTCAGATCACGCCGGAGGCATTACGTCAGCACTGCCGCGCACAGCTGGGTCGCCTGTTTGGCCCTCAGGCGGCCAGCCCCCAAAGCGATGTCCTCAAGGACTGGGCTACCTCCCCATTCATCGCGAGCCCGGCAGACCTGGAAGACGTGGCATCCCATGTCTCGGTCCCGCCACCGGAAGCGAATGATGGTCCATGGCATCAACACCTGTTCGGCATTGCCAGTGAATGGTCGCCGCAATTCCCGGGCCACCTCGCGGGCGCCATCGATGCTGCCACCCAAGGTGTCAACCGGATGCTGACCGCACGCTAGACGGAAGGCTGAGAGATAACCAGACACCCGCATCGACAGACATTGAGCACGACCCACTCACTTTTCCTCACTCGTCAGTTTGACGAAGACACACAAGGATCCACATGACTACCGTATTTTCCCCCGAGACGCTGAACGCGCTATGGACCTGCTTGGTGATGGCCCTGGCGGCCAGCAGTATCGCGATCTCGATCACCCAGGGTGAGCTGTTCGCACCGTTGCGTCAGTACGCACAACGCTTTGGCCACATGATCGGCCACCTCTTCCAATGCTTCTTCTGCATCAGCCACTGGGTGGTCTTCGCTGGCATGGTGTTCTATCACCCGACCCTGACGAATAGCGGCTTCGTCCTGGTGGACTGGATCCTGGCCGGATTCTTCACCTTGACGCTCTCCACCCTGGTGAGTGGCTTGCTGTTCAAGGTGCTGTTGACCGGCATGGCGAAGAAAGTACGCGACAAGGAAGTAAAGGAAATCTTCGCGGCCAAATGACCACCGGGTCATGCCCCTGACCACATCGCACCAACTGACCTGCGCAGCTAGGCAATCCATTTCAGAGCTAACACGTGGCGATGCTCCTACTGCATCGCCCATCTCCGCATATTGCCACTTACCACCATCATTGCCGCACCTTGCGACAGGCACCACTACGACGTGGGTGCGTCACGGGGCATGGCTTTTTTCTAGACACAGGAAGCCCCATGTCACAGTCAAACTCCTTCCCGCAATCAAGCACCACCCTATCCTCCTCCCCCTCCCTGGCGGCAGGTCTTAAGACAAAACCACGTGTCACTCCTTGGCAAGACGGCGATGCCGTCCCTGCTGACCTGCTGGAAAGCATGCAAGCACGCCGCCCCAACCGAGAGCTGATCGGGATCGATCGCTATCTGCTCAAGAGTGTGCCCCTGGCCACGGGCTGGAATGGGCTGCTAGGCCGTGTTCGCAAGGACTTCACGCTCAGTCTGGAATATCGCGAGTTGATCATGTGTCGCGTAGCTGTGCTCAATCGGGCCGAGTTTGAATGGCAAGTACACCAACCCGCCTACCTGGAGGCCGGCGGCACACAGGAAAAATGTGATGCGCTGCGTGAGGAAGGCATTTCATCTCGTTTCAATGAAGAAGAACGTGCATTGCTGGCGTTGACAGATCAATCAACCCGCCAGGTGGAAGTCGATGGCGCCATCATCGAGACACTCAAGACCCTGTTCGGTGAACAGCAGACTGTTGAAGCCGTCGCCACGGTTGCCGCCTACAACATGGTCTCTCGCTTCCTGGTGGCCTTGGCCATCTGAGGGGACTGCTGACACAAAACGTTCAGAAAGCAGCGCTCGTCGTCTGAGGAGCCATCCCCGTGGTGTAAGGTGCTGCTGACCGCTATTTTCTCTCCCCCTTCTTCCGCCTTCGTCGGCCCCAGACAACGTCGCTTGCTGGGGCCGGTGCCGTTGGCCGACACCATCACACAATGTCGTTGCCTCTTGGAGTACCAGGTAACGGCACTGACGAAAAATCGAGACAACAGGGCCCATATCGACGCTCATTGGGAATTACTTCATAATCGCAACGCTGATGATAATGATATGCAACTGCTGATGATGTGAGCTCCTGTGTAAAAGTCAACATCTCCCCATCGCTGGCGTTGCCCCTCCACTTCTCAACGAGCACAACATGAAGCCCTTTCTCACCACCGCCGCCTGCGGGTTGTTACTCGCGGTAAGCAACAGCGTCTCTGCCGAAGTCATCACCCTGACCGATATCGCCGGCCGGCAAGTCACCCTCGACACCCCGGTCGAGCGCATGATTCTGGGCGAAGGTCGCCAAGTCTATCTGCTGGGCGCACTGGAGCCCGAGGCTCCTTTCGACAAGGTAGTAGGCTGGCGTGAGGACTTCTCTCAGGCGGATCCGGACAACTATGCCCACTATGCCGAGCGCTTCCCCGAACTCGAGAAGATTCCGACCTTCGGCGGCTTCAAGGATGGCACCTTCGATGTCGAGCAGGCAGCAGCCCTGAAGCCGGATGTGGTGCTGATGAATCTGGAAGCGCGTCAGGCAACCGAGGACGCAGCCTATGACGACAAGCTGGCACAGCTGGACATCCCGATCGTCTATGTCGACTTCCGCGAGGATCCACTCGAGAACACCACGCCGTCGATGCGCCTGATGGGCCAGTTGCTGGGCAAGGAAGACAAGGCGGAGGCGTTCATCGCCTACACCGAAGAGCAGATGGCACGCGTCACCGATGTCATCGCGAAGCAAGACCCACAGCGCCCTGACGTCTTCATTGACCGCGCCGGCGGTTACTCCGACGACTGCTGCATGAGTTTCGGGCCGGGCAACTTCGGTGAATACGTCGATCTGGCCGGCGGCCACAACATTGCCGAAGGCATCATTCCTTCCACCTTTGGCACCCTGAATCCCGAGCAGATCATCGCTGCCAATCCTGAACATGTCGTCGTGACAGGGGGAAGCTGGGATGCCTATGTGCCGGGCGGTAAATGGGTCGGTGTCGGCCCGGGGGCCGATCAGGATCTCGCTCGCGAGAAGCTTCAAGCTCTTACCCAGCGCACCGCCATGACGGGCATTCAAGCCGTCGACGATGCCAACTTCCACGCCATCTGGCATCAGTTCTACAACAGCCCCTACTACTTCGTGGCAATTCAGAAGATGGCCAAGTGGTTCCACCCGGAGCTGTTTGCCGATCTTGACCCGGAAGCCACCATGCAGGAGCTGCACGAACGCTTCCTGCCCGTGGACTACGCACCTGGCTACTGGGTATCGCTGAAAGATGAATGATGTCACCTCTTCCGCTCCCCTCTCGCAAGGGGGGAGCCACTACCGCGCCTCGGTGGTCAAACGACAACTGATTCTGGTGTCACTGGGCGTGGCACTGTTCCTGAGTCTGTGTCTGGACCTGTCGCTCGGTCCGGCACGCTTCCCTCTCGACGAGGTCATCGCGGCACTGATCTCACCGGACTCCGTCAGTAATCAGGTGCGTGTCATCCTGTGGGAAATCCGCATGCCCGTCGCCCTGATGGCGCTGGTGGTCGGTGCCAGCCTGTCGGTGGCAGGCGCCCAGATGCAGACCATCCTGAGCAACCCCCTAGCGAGCCCCTTCACTCTGGGCATCTCGGCAGGCGCAAGCTTTGGTGCAGCATTGGGACTCGCCTTCGGTGTCGCGATCATCCCGGCGGCCCTCGACTATGTCGTGCCGATCAATGCGTTCGTCATGGCCATGATCACGGCCTTCTTCATCCACGCCTTGAGCATGAAGCGTGGCGTGACGATCGAGACCATCGTGCTGCTCGGCATTGCCATGGTCTTCATCTTCAATTCATTGATGGCCCTGATCCAGTTCTTCGCCAGCCAACAGGCCGTAGCCGCCGTGGTCTTCTGGACCATGGGCAGCCTGACCAAGGCCACCTGGCCCAAGTTCTGGGTCTCGCTCGGCGTTCTGACGATCGTGCTGCCGCTGCTGGCGCGTCATGGCTGGGCACTGACGGCTATGCGCCTGGGGGATACCAAGGCGGAAAGCATGGGGGTCAAGCCCAAGGCGCTGCGTCTGGAAGTGCTGGTACTGGTCTCGCTACTGGCTGCCATCGCCGTGGCCTTCGTCGGCACCATCGGCTTCATCGGTCTGGTCGGTCCACATATCGCGCGACTGCTGCTGGGGGAAGATCAACGCTTCTTCGTGCCTGGCTCTGCCCTGTGCGGGGCACTGATTCTCTCGATCGGCTCGGTGCTGTCGAAGATCATCCTGCCAGGCACGGTGATCCCGATCGGCATCATCACCTCATTGGTCGGCATCCCCTTCTTCCTGTTCCTCATCCTGCGACAGAAGTCATCCTCATGGTAACGCTCACGCTTGATCGCTTGTCCGCCCACTATGGTCGCCGCCAGATTCTGGCGGAGGTCACGACGCCCTGCTTTGAAGGGGGCCAGGTGGTGGCCTTGCTGGGGCCCAACGCCGCCGGCAAGTCGACCTTGTTCCGGCGCATCCTCGGGTTGATCGACGGCGGTGGGGAGGCACGCGTCGAGGGCGCGACTCATCAGCGCCCCATCGGCTACATGCCACAGGACACCGGCGTCAATGCCGTGTTGACGGTCTATGAATCGGTACTACTGGCGCGCATGCAGGGGCGCAGCCTGAAGGTTCAGCCTGAGGACATGGCAGAGGTAGAGCGTGCACTGGACGATCTGGGAATCAGCGCGCTGGGCGAGCGGGACATCAGTGATCTGAGTGGAGGCCAGCGCCAATTGGTGGGGGCCGCCCAGGCGCTGGTGCAGTCACCCGAGATTCTGCTGCTGGATGAGCCAACCTCCGCACTGGATCTGCATCGCCAGCTGCAGCTGTTGACCATTCTGCGCCGCCTCGCCCGCGAGCGAGGCATGCTGATCATTGCCGCCTTGCACGACCTGGGCCAGGCATTGCGCTTCACGGACCAGGCCATGCTGCTTCAGAACGGCCGCCTCATCGCCAGCGGCCCGACCGCTGAGGTGGTCACCCCGGAGCGACTGCGTGAGGTCTATCGCGTGGCTGCCCGCATCGAGCCCTGCTCCCAGGGGCAGCCACAGCTCATCGTCGAAGAGGCCATCTGATCTGACGCCCTTCGAAGGCGGCCAGCCCTGCTCCTGCCAGCATCAGGGGCAGGGCAAACAGGAAGCCACTCGAGATGGGGGCATGGAAGATCAGCAGGTCCGCCAGAATCGGCCAGAGCAACGCGACATACTCGAAGGGTGCCAGGCGGGACGCCTCAGCGTAACGCAATGCCAGTGTCATGCAGATATGCGCGGCCCCCCCGAACAATCCCGACAGCACCAACAGTCCCAACGCCTCCTGGGAAAGCGGCGCCCACCCCATCGGTAGCGTCGCTAGGCCTGCCAAGGCCGAGACCAGGATGAAGTAGAAGGCGATCGCCCCGGCCGTCTCGGTACGCGAGATACGCCTCACCGTCAGCAACGCGCCAGTCGTCAGCAGTGCCGAGAGTACCCCCAGCACGTAGCCGGTCACATTGCCGGTACTGCTCTCGAGGTTCAGCGACGGCAGAATCAATACCAATACCCCCGCCAAGGCCAGTCCCAGCGCCAACGCCCGTTGCCGACTGAACCGCTCCCCCAGCAAGACCACACCACCCACGGCCATCATGACCGGCGTCAGCTGCGCCAGCAGGGTCGCCTCCGAAATGGGCAGCAAGGCAACCGCCGCAAAGGAGGCAAACATCGCGGCCGCACCAAAACCGGAGCGCAGCAGATGCCCTCCCGGTCGACGGGTCGCCAGACCACGCGGGAACTCCTTGCGCCACATCATGAAGATCATGATCGGAATCAAGGCAAAGGCCGAACGAAAGAACACCGTCTGCCCTACTTCCACCGCCTCGCTGACCGCCTTCACACACACCATCATGCCGGTGAACAACACACCGGACAGCAATCTGAGAACAATTCCGGCCAAAGGCCGATCCGCCAACTCCGTCATGACTGTCGATTCGCTACGCGGCTGAAAGAAAGGCAGCATTCTCCCGATTCCCTCGACGGAATGCCATGGCAACGTGCCACGCCAGAGGCGAATTTTAGCGGTATTGAGGCTACTCCAGAGCGAACGCTCCTTTTCCACCGTTTTCTTTCTCAGCCCTACCACGGATTAGAGAGAAATTGCTCATGACGCTGTCACATGGCCGCTCTCCCCTCATCGTGGTCACACTGCTTAGCAGTCGACAAGTCATCTCGCTAGCCAAGGCAGATCAATGGTTCTCGGACACTCAACATTCTCCAATGCCTCTGACGAAATGAAGTAGCGCACGAAACGAACCGACGGGTGATATTTACGGCCTCTCATTCATCTGCTAGATTTGGTTTATCGAGGCAAAATCCTCGGTCGGGTTTGGCGACTCGAATACCTCTAGGCGCATCAGCGCCCCAGACCATGACAGGCGCTTTTTTTGTGTCTGCCATGCGTTATGGCGGTCGTGCGTGGGAGACCTCCGGGTCTGCCGGTTTCCTAGAGTGCCGGTTCGCCAACCCGTGTACGGCCGCCCCCATCACTGTTTGGCGACAGCGGGTGCGGCTCCTCAACTCTAGGAGCTTCAACCATGGTCATTCAGACTACGGCATCTCCGCGTAGCCCCGATCTGCCTACCCCCTATGGCGGCTATCCCGATCCCCCTTCCCAAGACTGTCGCGCACGCGTCGTTGGCGACTGCAGCGAGGTGCTGTCATGACCTCGAATTCTTCTCACACCACACCAACACCCTCATCTACTCCTCTTGCGCCCTCTGCTACGGGCAAGGCAATAGCCGAGTCTTCCCAGACGCCTGGGACTTCGGTGTCACACGACTCGTCATCTACCGTCACCTCAGAGAGCCAGCGTCGCTCTCCTCCCCCTCACACCTCGAGCACTCCCACATTCCAAGATTCCTCGACTGCCGCAGCTTATCGGCGAGGACAGTTGATCAAACAGCACTTCCAGAAGTGGCTTAAAGCCTTGAAGGATAAACCGACTCATTTCACGAAAGTCAGCTGCCGCAACGAGCTGATGAAACATCCAGAGTTGGCGGGCTATAAACCCATTATTGTCCTGCAGCGTGTCGGTGACTTGATCGATCGCCTGGTCATTGATGGTCACGTTGTACAATCCGACACCATCGGCAAGCGTCGCCGTGTCTATCAACTCATCGATAGCACTTCGGAGCGCTCACCGGATATCCCACTGCCGAGCAATCGACAGGAACTGCCCACGTCGAAAACCGACAGCACATCGCACCTACCGCTCGATGCAGCACTGCAGGAACAACGTCGAGCCTTGAAAAAATCCATGCGGGCCGCGAGGGCGGAAGCCGAGCACCTCTATCAATTGGCAAAGGACTATCCGGAGGCGAAACCCGACATCGCTCCACTTCAGGAGGATGCAATTCAGCGCGCTTGCGAACTCCAGGGACAACTGGCTGCCGTGCTGGCGCTCTCTGCAAAACGCCATGCTGGAGGTGCCTCATGACACCGCGTCAGATCAATCGATTACTGCCCTCTCTGACAAGCCCAACACTCAGAGCCTGGCAAGCGCGTTGTATTGAGACAGCGCTTCAACGGCTTTCGGATCAGCGGCCCCATTTCCTGTGCCAGGCCACCCCGGGTGCGGGCAAGATGCTGATGGCCGCCGTCCTGGCTGAGGAGCTGATTCTCAACGGGAGCATTGATCACCTCATCTATCTCGGCCCCACCTCTGCCGTGGTGGAGCGTGCACGCGAGACGTTTTCGCAAATTCTGGGGCGGCCCATGCAGGGCAGGCTGGGGGACATCGGTATCGCGCTGACCTATCAAGCGCTCAGCTTCCGCCTGGAGGACCTCAAGCAACTCTGTCGCCAAGGGCGTGTACTGCTGGTCTGGGACGAAAGCCACCATGCCGCCGGCGCGACAGCGTGCGCCGCAAAAAACACCTACACCAGCTCGGCAGCCACCGGCGCCAATCAATGGGGATTGGCGCTCTTGGCATTGGAGCGCGATGTTCGCTTTACGCTCGCCTTGTCAGGCACTCCTTGGCGCACTGATGGCAGTTGCCTTCCGATGCTGCGTTATATGGCACCGAGCCATGAAGACGCCTCAGCGTCCGAGCCATCGGTGCCAACCCTGCCATCGGCGGACAGTGACCGCCTCGCGCTGATCCCAGACTTCACTTATCCCCTGCGTGATGCCATCCAAGATGATGTCTGCCGTACTCCCCAGATCTATTTAATAGATAACGACGACATACGTCTGGTGGCTGAGAAGCAGGCGCAGCACGAGACACTGTATTACCAAAGCATCCCGGCCTTGCTGCGTCACCCAGGGGTGCATTACGCCGCCTTGCTGCGTCACCCCGGACCTCAGCAGCATTTGCTGGACGTCAGCTGCCAACGCTTGCGACAGCTTCAGGAGAAAGACCCGACCGCCGCAGGATTGGTGGTGGCATCCAACATTTCTCATGCAGAAGACATCGCTGATTGTCTGAAACAGATGGGACAGACGGTGTGCCTAGTAACCAGCCAGACGGAAGGAGCGCACGCACAACTTGAGGCGTTTCGCTACGGCCATACCTCGTGGATTGTCTCCGTCAACATGGTCAGTGAAGGGATCGACATTCCCCGCCTGCAAGTATGTTGCTACCTCAGCCACGTCAGAACCGAGCAGTATTTTCGCCAGGTACTGGGCCGAATCATTCGGCGTCGACATGCACAGGATGATGCGTGCTATTTCTATGCGCTCAACGAAAGCACATTACGGCACTACGCCTACCGGCTTTTTGACGACTTGCCCGACGAGCATGCTGCGATCCAACTGGATCCCTTCTCTTCCCTGACACTACCCGCCCCAAACGTCTATCCAGCCAATGATTCGATAGGCTCCAACAATCCTGGCACAAGCGGAGAACTACCCACGATTGAAATGAATGGCGCGCTACATGCTCAGGCCCCCATGAGTGAGTGTGTGAGCCTGTCAGAGGAAATACGAGAGATAACTCTCGATCTGGCAAATGATGTGGCGTTCTCCAACGCCTTCTTGGCGCGCCTGGTATCGCTCTGACCACAGGCAGCGATTCGGCTGCACCGCCTGCACGACCAGGCAGATGATTTCACTTTTCTTCAACCCCATCCCAGATATAACACTCACATATCATGCACTTGCTAGTGGTATCCCTCCAATAACCCTAAGCATGCGTGACTCTCGACTCTCCATGCTTTCTGAGGCATGCATTTCGGGTTGGCTGATTTACGAAGGGTGATAGCGTGAAATTGGTTGGCCGCCTCACAAGCGCATGTCGGCCATCATTCCAACTTTTCGACATCGATGGAGATCCCTCATGGTGTCCAGACCACCGACAGGCATCCACCCGCCTCAAAGACGGAGACATCAGGCAATGCAAGTGATCCCCTATCAGGGAAACCAGGACTCTCTGCCGGGACTTTGCCTGACGGTCTCGGCACGAAAGCTGATCATGGCAAGCCTTGCACCGAGTACCATCCGAGCCTTCCAAAGCGACATACGGATGTTTCTCAGACGTGGCGGCACCCTCCCCAGCACCGACACGGAGATTGCCAACTACCTCACCCGGTGTTTCGAGGACGGTTATAAACCGAATACGCTCAAGCGACAGCTGTGCTCGTTACGGCGTTGGCACCTTGTCATGAATTGCCCCACCCTGGGCAATGAGCAAATGATCAAGGGGGTCATGCGCGGCTGTGCACGCCTCAATGAAGTGCCGGTGAAACGTGCACCAGCCTTGATGCGAGACGATCTGCATCAGCTGCTGAATAGCCTGAATTTGAGCGAGTTGCGAGATCTGCGCGACGCCGCCATGTTCTGCCTGACGTTCTATGGAGCATTTCGTTACAGCGAAGTCCTCAACCTTCGTGTCGAGCACCTCACATGGGATACACGAGGCGTGTTGGTCAGGCTCTCCCGCAGCAAGACCAATCAAGAAGGACGTCATGAAGTCAAAGCTATTCACCATGCGGATACCTCGCTCCCCTACTGCCCCGTCAATCTCCTGTATCGCTGGCTGAAAGCCGCCCATATCCAGAGAGGTGCGGTATTTCGCAGCGTCTCGCTGGGCGGCAGGCCAGGAGGCTCGAAACTCTCTCGAACTGCTTTTCAGAATGCGTTGATCAGGGGGCTTGAGCGGTCAAACCTGGCTTCACGCGGATTCAGCACACATAGCATGCGTGCTGGCCTGATCACTGAAGCTCATCTGCGGGGGAAGAGCCTGGAGCAGATACAACGCGTGACAGGTCACAGGCATCTCAGCACCTTGACGGAGTACATTCGGGTCGCAGACCCTTTCGAAAACAGCGCCAACGACTTTTGATAAACATGAGCAATGCATTAACGTTCAATAATCGATGAATTGACAAAAGCAATCGCTCGAGGGCTCGTAATACAAAATACCTACCAAGTTTGACGCCAAGAATCCCTAATGCTCTCGAAACGGTCGATTTTGACGGTTAAAAGATACCTTAGATTCTTGCCACTTGAGTTATGCTATTAGTACACACTGATTCATCTTGGATATATCAGGAGGCGGCACTCCCAGAGATATCGTTCTACAGGTCGGGTGTATTACTCGACTGATCATCACTACTCAAAGTTACTCGCGTTTGCTGGACATGAACTCGACGAATGATTCTCTCATACGTCTCGGCCCCCCTTTGCCTATCGTTGGAGTCATCAATATGCCAGATGCTACCTATACACCGTCACTAGTGAAAATCAGCGCTGACAAGACGCTTGTCATCTATCAGCGAGTACTCGAGGTGGACACCGCCGAGCTTATGAACGAGGAGCATGCTTTTCGACCAACGGTCGCGACAGAGAGCCTGCCCCTAGCGCCTGTCCGCTTCTGCAGCAACGTTCAGTCGACTCACACTTCCGAGGAGTTCGTGAATTTTCATGTCATCCAAGCCATCGTATCCACACAGAAAGTGCCCGTTTCACAAAGTGTATTTTGCATCGAGATCGATATCGGCAGACTCAACGAAGATGAAGTCCAGGTGGTGAGATTCTATTACCAGGTGCTACAGCCTCTGCTCGAGCTTGGCTGGGAATGGATCAATATCCACAACCTACATACCACTGGCGATATCAAAATAAACGAAAAGAAATTATGGAACCATATACTTATAAACTTCATTAGTGATGAAAGATTACAATACGCATGGAGCAATGTAGTCACTCAACGAAACTTGCCAATAACACGCAAGCAAATCTCATCAATGTTCAGGCATCGTTATTCTGTTGACTCGATCAGGAAATTTATGAACGAAATAAATAAAAACACAAATACTCACCAAAGCGGTGTATCTAAAGATAGGAATACGGTACACGCTGCTACTGCCGCTGAAACAAATAATAAAAACACAAATACTCACCAAAGCGGTGTATCTAAAGATAGGAATACGGTACACGCTGCTACTGCCGCTGAAACAAATAATAAAAACGCTCATAGTAAACGAAAAGATAATAGGAAGCAGCAACCAGATATCAATAAGAAAAGCAACGCTAAAGAAAAAAGCAAGCACTCGAATAACAAGGAGGAAACCGACTCGAATCCGCAAATGGGACTTGCACTTTCAAGTTCGCCTTACTGATAAACAGGAGGATTTCACGTGAGTGAACACCAACTACCTGACCAAATATTGGCTAATTACGACCTCAATGCGATCGGGTCCCGCTGGCCCCTTATACCGGAGTGGCTCAAGAGGAGCCTCCCACCCTTGATTGCCTCAGAATATCGCCTCAGTGCTCGCCTCTTTGCCGCCGATTACTCGGTGCCAGACCTTGTGCCCCAAGTAGAAGAGTTTCTAGAAAGCCAATTTTTTATGGAAGATGAGTCACATCGAAATCATAGAATGTCTCACTGCCTTCATTACACGGTGAACTACCGATTTACATCGCTCACTGATCCTCGCGTAAGCAGTATCCGAAAGCTGCTTAGACTGATTTTTTGTCAGCCTCGTCGTACTGTGAGACGTGGCTCTGCAATCAAATATTACGCCCAGATACTTGAGCTTAGAAAGACGCTTAAGCGGCTACTTGACTGGGGCGACCTGGATGATATTCACAACAGTTTCCCCAGACCCATTTCCCCTACCCTGGGAGAGCAGTTAGTTCCTCCTCCCGAGCATTTTTCTGATGCTGATTTGGAGCTGCTCGAACAGTTTCTTTATGCCTATGATACAGCAACTGATCGTCTATCGGAGCATCCCAACCATCTGCGCAATAAGAAAGCGACACGAGCTTTGCTTGACGAAATTTATCAGTCGAGCCAGCTCACTCGTAGCCCAATAATAAAACAGCATAGAGCTCGCAATGAAAATCAAAAAAGACGCCAACATGTCGATACCATTCTTCGTGATTCGCCACTTTGGGCCAGTGACAAATCTTACAAAATTCATGCTGAATATACCGACTATCGCTCCCTTGACAGGTCAATCCAAGCACTTGACCATGCCTTAATAGAGGATGATGAAGAGCTCACGGATGACAATGAAAATCAGAATGAATCATCATCTAATGATCTGAACCAAAGCAGTATCTCACCCCTCGACCCAGTGAAAGAGCTATTCCATAACACGCTGCTTTCACAAGGCGATCAGGCGCTTCACCTTGAGAGCGTACAGCTCTTGCAACAGGCCCGCAGTCTCAAGACATCTGCAGACATCAGCCTACGCCCACAAGAAGAGGTTCTAGCAGCTTTACGTATCTTCCAACCACCGAAAGATGAGGAATTTCTCATAGAATCTGAGAGTGCCATTGCAAACCGACAAGCCTTGGCATTTCTTAGCATTCTACTTTGCAGTGGAATAGCACCTGAGCGCTTGCTGCAGACGACGGTAATCTCCCGATCCCCCAAGCTGCCCCTCAATAGCGACAGCAATCGTGAGTGGATCATCTGCCAGACGCTGGATCAAATTCCCAGCTGGTCACCGGAGGAGGGGCTACTCCACTACTCTGTCAACAAGGCACCTACCGAAACCATCATCACGTTGCCCTTGCCCAACGCTCTCAATCACTCACTCATGGCCGAAAAGGTATGGCTCCCCGGCGCCCAGCCTTTCAAAGCACTGAAATCAATAATCGAGAAAAAACTCAAGCGCTGGGGGGATAATCGCCCGGGAAGTACCCTGACGTTGAGGCGCGTGTCTGCCAGTCATCATCATTGGGTGGTGCCTGCCTGTGAAGATGAAGTAATCGCGACCTGGTTGCGAGGCGAGCTCCCGCTCTCACTCTCTGCCCCGGCAACGTATCGAACGATACCTCTGCACAAGATTCAGAAGGCTTTTCTCTCGGCTCAAGCTGCGCTTGGCCTATTTCCCTTATTAGAAGAAGACTGTCGTACACCTCGCAAAGATCACACCGTGGGATCCACAAAAGCCCAGGAGCCGAGCTATTTCAAACGTCCGCTTCATTTGCTGACGCAACTTACCAAGAACCACGCCATGCTGGTTACCTCATTGATTACCTCACAAGGGAATCGTAGTAGCGACTTACGGGCAGTCGGCGAAGCCATTGCCCGGCAAGGTCAGATACTGGGAGCGCTGACCTTACTTGCATGGCAGCTCTGCACCTTGGCTCGCCCAATTGGATCCAAAACCCAATGTGAGCAGCTGGAAAATACGCTCTGGCTACGCGACAAGGATTCGGCTCGGGCACAGGAAGGCCGCCAAATTCCACTTGTCCCTGCCCTTGGCGCATTGCTCCGGCTTCAGCATGAGTGGCGGGAGGAATGGCAACGATGGTGGAAACGCCACGGTGGCAAAGCAGACTTTCTTAGGCATGAACAAGTCGCCTACCCCGTTCAATGGAAGTTCAATGCCTCGACAATGATGTTGACGCAGCAACGCATGCAGCATGCTGACTGGCGACAGTGGCTCAAGGATCTTCCAACATTCATGCCTTCGCCTTTAGCAACTGAATTGAGCCAGTGGGGCCACCAGCCTTCCAATATCACGCGCCACAGCATGCTCACCGCGCTCCAATCGCGACTTTCTCACGCTGAATTTAGCGCACTCGCTGGGCACACCACCCAGGGGCACTCACTCCAATCCCCGGCCAGTGATCGGAGCCTGATTCAATCGGCGACACGAAGCGCACTAACCGATATCGCCAGACTATGCGGCTTGACACCGGATCTGCTTCACAGAGACGACCTCCCATGGCCCATTGAGCACGCCGGACCAGCCATTCAAGGAGATAGAGGATGAGCGCTGTTACCCCCATTGACCTTCGGAAGAAAACCGATGTACCTGCCCAGGCCACGCACCAAGAGCTTACAACTCCGAAGCTGTCTCCGATCGAGCTTTCGAAAACACTGGGTAGGATATTCCGTCGCTGGGATGATCCAGGTCATCGCCTTTTCTCCTCTTCTGAAGAGCTCAGACATTTCCGCAAGAATGTCGCACGCTACGCCTGGCGACGGCATAAGAAAAAGGTAACCAGAGCACAGGCTAGAGCGCAAAGTGCGCCTTCCACCAAGCCGTCTCGCGCTCGACACAATGCCATACGCTTGAACCAGCGAGATGTACAAGCCTTGATTCGCAACGCCATCCAGCTTGCCAAGGAAACTGAACTTGACTTCAGCTCCCGAAAGGTCACCAAGGAAGTCGCGCTTGTACTGACTCATCTCAACCGAGAGCCTGACTTCGAGGCTACGATTCCAACCAGTATCAAACGCCCGGTCAGACCCTCATCCGCGGCTACCTCATCACGAGATATCAAGGTTCAGCAACGGGTGCTGGATTCGGTACGCGCCCTGCAGAGCATTCCCGCCAACCAATGCACGCCAGAGCAGTCTCTTCTCTTCCTGGCCCTGAGCATGGGTACCCTGCTAGGGATGGAGGAAGAAGTGATTCGCCATACCTTGCTGAACTTGAGCCCAGAGCACCTGCCACGCCTGAACACCAAGCGCGGCCCTCACTATTGGTTCATCGGCTGTCTGCCAGGGTTATCTCGATCACATCCAGCCCATTACCGGCTAAAAATCCCGAATCATCTCAGGAGGCTACTCAGGGCTTGCCGTCAGTCCCCTGCCCCCTCCTCCCAGCGAGCCGATGTATGGTGGTTCTCCTCGGATGCTACGCTGGATCTGAACAGTCCATTAGAAGCGCGAGCTGCCCATCTGGATCAGCTCTTGGTCACCGGTCTGTCACAGCTGCTAGATAGCCAGGCACCACGCAGGACTGGTTCCTCCGCTTCGCTGAAGAGTGTTCGATCATTGCTTCGTCATGCCTTTCGGTGCACGACATTGTTGGGCCCTGCGCCCATCTGGTCACAGCTGCTTCGGCGCTATCCCCTGCCGGTGTGTAGCTGGCGTTCTCCTTGGCAGCATGACGAAAGCCTCTTTTTATCGGCGGCATCCCTCCCTACCTCCGGTACGTCAAGCGCTTCCGGCGCCATGGATGTCTCTGAACCGAAAGACATCGAGACCGATCTTCACACCCCTGAACTTCTTATGGGAGGAGGCGACAGGAGCAACGAATCGTCACCATCTACCTCTTCCCGATACCGGCAGGATCAACTATCAACAGACTGGTATGTGAAAGCAGGCAACCAGCTATATGCGTATATCACCGAACTGGAGCATGAAGGTCTGATAACCCCCAGAGGGGAATCTGCGATCCAGCGGCATGACGCCATTACGTCTCGCTACGCGAAGAAGCTGATACACATGCTGGGCGAAGACAGCTACCCACTCTGGATACTGCTATGGCTGTCTTATCAATCGAGCACTCAAGGCAACAAAGCCAGCACGCTCAGGACTTACCTGAGTCGACTGACGCCCACCTCCTTGATGATGTTGCCCGATATCCCATGGTTGACGCTCTGGGATGGAGAACTGATGGAGGCGATCAGCGAACAGCTACCGACTCAGAAAGGCTGGGACACTTCGACGTCCCACAACTTCTTCCAGACGTTCAATCAGTTCATCAGCTTCTGCCAAGGTAACGATCGATTAACGGGTATTCCCCCCGTGCAGGGTGAGGGAGGTCGCTTCATCAGTACATTGCGTACACATCTGATCATGCCGCACGAGGCGGAACATCTGACCCGGGCGCTCTCCCGAAGACGGAGTGGATTGCGGCGCAGCTGGCTGATCGCCTTCCTCCTTGGCTACTACGGGGGCCTGCGAGCTGGAGAAGTCATGGCATTGACACTGCATGACGTCATCATCAATCAGCCGGGAGATGACGGCCCCACCTACTGTTACGTAGAAATCCATGCTGGGAAGACCGCAAATGCTCGTCGCAGCATTCCTCTTCACCTTTTGATATCCCCAGAATTGATGACGCTGGTGAAAGAATGGATTGATAGGCGCCGAGAGTCCTTTGCTGGCCAGCATCGTTTGAAGAACATTGCCTTGCTGGGGCCAGAAAGCTCTCCGCTGGGCTATTCAAGAGAGAGCCTGCTGACCCCGCTCATGGCATGGGCCCGGCAGTCTCTCCGAGGTGCCCTCACGCCCGGACTGAAGTTGGAGGACATCCACTTCGATTTTCATCTCTTGAGGCACAACGCGATCTCGTGGCTCGTACTTCGCCTCTACAGCGACGACTACCCTCAGCTCCTGGATCGTCTTTCCTCCGCCTGCCGAGGGCATTGGTCCTTCACTCCCCCAGCACTGGCGAACTGCCGCCGAGCGGTCTACGACGTACTGGAAAAAGATGCCAAGGTACGAGGTCATCGTCTCGAGTTACTCGCCAAGTTGATCGGGCACCGCAACTCTCAAACACTGACACATCACTACACGCATGTGCTGGGTGAGATACATGGTGAGGTACTTCTAGAGCTGATGAAGCGACGCTGAAGGCGAAGACCGCATACTCGCATACTGGCTGTCGCCTATCGAAGCCGAAGCGCAGGTGGACGGCGGGCTAGAGATAGCCCAACCCCGATGCATCACCCTCCATCACTTGCGGTGTTGCATTCAGAGTCCACCTGCGCCATCTCACGCTCCGCAGCCGGGATGAATCAGGAGGTGCAGTGGGCCGTCCGAGTCTGTACACACGGATGGAGCATTAGCAGTTCATGCGTGGTGCGATGATCTCCTTGATACTTTGACAGCCTGATCGCCCTCAATTGTCATGAAAGAGAAAAATCAAAGCGCTCACAGCCCGCATACTAACCATTTTCCCTGCAGGGAAAATTTATGGTTAGCTTCGCTATGTCTGGCTAATTATCCCTATAGGGATAATTTTTGGATTCATAGAATAATTGCAGCACTTATTCCCTGAATCCAAGCATCACACCGTCTGTGTCGCACGACACTCCGGATAGGCCGAGCATCCCCAGAACTGTTGGCCCTCTCGCGCACCGGCCTTGACAGTGCGCAGCACCATCCGGCTGCCGCATTTCTGGCATTCACGTCTCACCTGTGGAGCATTGCGCTGCTTGAGGTGCTGTACATGGGCACGCTGCGTCGCCCGAGTCGGGGCCAGACGCCCCGTCAGCAGCGCCTCATGCATGGCCTCGACCTGCGCCTCGCTGAAGACGGGGTTCTGGAATGACTGTACGAAGGGAACGAAGTCAGTGCCGCGCGTCACGTTGGCTGGCATCTCGCCTTTGAGCCTGGCACTACCAACGAAAATGATCACCGAATGCAGGTGTTCGAATGGCACGCCAAGCGTCGTCTCCAGCGCCTTGAGATGCTTGTAGTTCTGACGTAACGGGTTCTGAAAGCTGAACGACTGGCAAGGAAACTGCTGGGTCCAGTTCGCCTCATGCTCACTGCCGAAGATCCAGCCCTTCATGTTCTTGGTTTCCAGCACGAAGCAGCCGTAACGCGACAGCAGGACGTGATCGATCTGGGTCGTCCCGCTCGGCGTCTTGAGGGTGACATTGTGCAGCGTTCGGTAGCCTTGTTTGCCGAGGCGACGTGCCATCCAACGCACCCGCCACTCGCCGATGCGACCTTTCATGCGGGGGGACTTGAGGTAACGACTGACGAAAGACGCCAGGACGAGGCATAGCAGTACACTCATCACTGGCGCGATGCTCGAAGGGACAACCACTGTCTTGACTCCTGGTGCAGCCTGTACGGAAAGGAATCAAGCGGGGTGATTCGTCCAACCGGAGTACTGAGTCTGGATAAGGGAAAGATAAGGCTGCACTGCACCCGATGGCTGAGCGCGGTGCACCAAGCTGCAGGATTCTAACCCTCTGGCGAACGCCAAGCCACTGTTCTCTATCGGTTTATCTCTGAAGCAGAGCACGGTGAATCGTTGTGCATCGACGAGGGAATCAGGTTGGCGGCGAGCCATTCGTCTGAATCACTCCATCTCCAACGTGACCTTGTCAGCATCGAATGCCAATCGCTCGGCGATCGCCTGCATCTCCTCGATGGGCTGGTCGTAACTCCAAGCGATATCAGGAAGATCTGGCAGCGAGTAATAGGTGCTGTCGCCCTTGAAGGGACAATGGGTGACGGTGTGAGAGACCGAGAGCTTCGCCATTGCCACATCGATACGCGGCAGGTAGAGCCTCGGCGGATAGCCTTTCTCGCGCAATTCCAGCGCGTTGCCGGTGTCGGCGATCACCGTTTTGCCAACCAGAATTCGCACGCGTGAGGATAGCGGATGCAGCGTAATACGCGGTTCGGGGTGGCCGGCCATGAACACTCCTTTACGGATTGGAAGATGAAAGTGGCAGGTGAAAGCGACAGATGAAGTTGCTTGGCAACGCGTTCTGAACGGGATCAGCCCATCATGCCCCACCGTCCCTGGCGAGACGAAAGCCGGAGAACGCCCAGCGCGCCTCGGGTGGGAAGAAGTTGCGATAGGTCGCGCGGATGTGGTCGGCGGGCGTGGCACAACAGCCCCCACGAAGCACCATCTGACCGGACATGAACTTGCCGTTGTACTCGCCCAGACTGCCCGGCAACTTGCGAAAGCCCGGATACGGACGATAGGCACTGCCCGTCCACTCCCATACATCGCCGAACATCTGACCCGGCGTGCCTTCGGCTCTCGCGGCCGCGACTGGCTGCAGATGATCCTGGTCGACGAAGTTACCCGTGAGTGGGACATCCTGAGCGACGGTCTCCCACTCGGCCTCGGTGGGCAGGCGCGCGCGCGCCCACTGTGCGTAGGCATCGGCCTCGAAGAAGCTGACGTGGCAGACCGGCGCATTCAGATCCACTGGCACCAGGCCGCCCAGGGTGTAGTGATGCCAGACGCCGTCGCGTTCGACCCAGTAAAGCGGTGCTCGCCAACCTTCCGCCTTGACCGTCGCCCAGCCATCCGCCAGCCAGTGCTCGGGAGTGGTATATCCATCGTCCTGCATGAAGGCGAGAAACTCGCCGTTAGTCACTGGACGATCCGCCATCTGGAACGCTTCGACAAACTGACGGTGGCGGCCCATCTCGTTGTCGTAGGCGAAGCCACCCTCGGATGCATCATGGCCGATCTCGCGAATCCCGGCTGGATAGGCCAGCCAGCCCAGCGGCGGCACCTCCCGCGCAGGCGTCGGTGCCAAGCCTGGCGCCAGATCATCCCGATAGGCCGGGCACAGCGGGTTCTGTGCCAGGATGTGCTTGATGTCCATCAACAGCAGCTCCTGATGCTGCTGCTCATGCGGTAGGCCCAACTCCAGGCGACGCAGAATCTCCGGCAGATGTTCCTCAGGCGGATTCTCCAGCAGCGCTTGCATGGCCTTATCGACGTGTGCGCGATAACGATAGACATCGTCGACGGTCGGGCGCGAGATTGCGCCACGCTCGGCGCGCGGGAACGGCACGCCATGGGTCTCGTAGTAGGAGTTGAAGAGGTGATCATAGGCGGGATCGAGCGTCTGATAGCCGGGCTGAAACGGCTTCAGGATGAAGGCCTCGAAAAACCAGCTGACATGGGCGATGTGCCACTTGGGCGGGCTAACATCCGCCATGCTCTGCACCATGTAGTCTTCCTTGTGCAGCGGCGCACAGATCGCCTCGGTAGCAGCTCGCACTCGCTGGTAGGTACCTAGCCACGCCTTCGCCTGCTCAAGGTCGTGAGTATCGCTCAAGGGTTGCGGTGCATATGACATCGAGACGTCCTTTTGGGTGTTGCAAATCCATTGCCGAGATACTGATGTCGGGAGGTCGTGGCCGACTTTCAAGGGTTGCCCCGCGCAGAGAGTTGTCATGCACGCTGGCCAGTCGCGATATGGCTATGCAGGCACACCTGGCTTCACTCGTATTTCTTCTGCCAGCTCTTCACGGCGATGCGCTCCTTGAGCAGATCCAACATGTCGATCAGTACCTGCTCGGTGATCTGCTCCGTCCTGGGGTCAGTGCGCGACCAGGCATCGAAACCACTCTCTGCCAGATGCCCCACCAATGCCGAGAACTCCTTGGAGCGCAGGCCGACCAGTGCTTCATCGACAAGGTGACAGGCCAGATCCGACAGCGAACTTTCGAGCCCTTTCGTCAGCTGGGTGCCCATGGGCAGGCGCGAGACACGCTGGAGCTCCGGGCTCTCCGCAAGGGTACGGCTGACCAGGCCCCGCACATAGCGCAGGGTATCGTCGCGATTCTGGGTATAGACATCCCCCGCCATGGTCTCGAGGCGCTGACTGATCTCCTGGATCAAGGCCTGCTTGCGAGGCTCCACCACACGCTCGATCACCGAGGATGAGAGGTCATCGCTGTCGCGCAACTGCTGCTGCACGTTGTCAAGCATGCGCAGGGAGATACGATCCGTCAGCTCCTCCAGCAGGATATCGAGATACTTGGCCGCCACTCCGTAGAGGTACCAGCGGCGAACATCGATCATGCCGAGGCGTTGCAGACGGAACAGCAGCGAGATCACACGCAACACACGCAACACACGGAAGCCGCTCAGCGGGATACACCCCAGCACGTCATACCAGTGCACGAAGGGATAGAAGAACCAGCGGTGATAGCGTCGCTCCGCAATGGCCACTGCCCACCCCGCCAGCACATCGAGCAGGAAGACGGCGACGAACGCCAGGTCGATGGAGAGGAAATTGGCGTGGATGTTCTGCTCATAGGCCGCATGCAGCCCGGGTGTCACAGCCTCGAAGGCCGTGTTCAGCGGGGGAATCAGGAAGAGGCTATCGAACAGCAGCAATGCCAGATTGGCGATCACGAGCACGATGATGAATAGATCCCACCACAGATGTATCCGCTCCCTGGCGGACGAGGGCGTGCGGGTGGCTGGCATGACAACTCCTTGCTGACTCTCATGTTGACTCTCCCGACCCAACTAGCATCGGTGCACTTTCAGCCTAGCGTACGAGATGCTGCACAGAGCGGGCAATGTTACCGATACCAGCGTGGCAGCGTTTTCTCGACGCATACGTGCGTTGGACATCCACGCCCCTTATCCAAGCCACCTACCAAAAACTCATCCGACGCTGATCCCAACACCGTATCAAAGACACCATATACAAACGTCAAAGCTGCAAGGGCTCAGTACGTCAATGCGCTATAGCGTGTCTTATACCTCCCATTAAGTTTATTAATACAACTCGATCTCCTGCGTCATTACTGACATAACGTACCTTCAAATAAAACGTGTCCGGCTCATCACACTCACTGTGGGTACTCTGTTGTGAACCGGTTTTATTATTTACTGAAGGGACATACATGACAGCGATAAAATTTGATCATATAGACACGGCCTTTACCCATCGAGGAGGCCCACCGGGACATGCCGAAGTCGGGCGTACCGTATCGACGGAACTGAGTGAAACCATGGGGGCCGGCTTTGCACGCTGGGAAGGTGCCGAGGTCGAGTGGACGGTCAAATACGACGAGGTGATCTTCGTGATCACCGGTGAGTTGATCGTAGAGACACGAGAGGAAACGCACATCATTACACCGGGGCAGATGCTGTGGCTGCCCAATGGCACCTGGCTGAAGTATCGAGGCCATGCGCTATTCGGGTATGCCGTTTATCCCGGAAACTGGAAGGCATTGCTCGAACAATCCAGCTGATCAAAGCGCCTTGGCGATCACCTCAACGAATATGCAACATGTCATCGAACTCTGGTTTGATGACATGTTGGTAGTGCTGTTGGCAAAAACGTGCCAGCTCCAAGGGTAAAGAGCCTTGTTCCCCTTGCCAGGCAAGCAGATACAGCCCACGTTGCAAGACTGCCCCCGGCAAGGGCACCACGCGCACACGAAAGGCTTCATGCCTGGCGTGCATCAGACTGAGAGCCGTGGTGATGCCCCATCCCAGATTGGCCTGTACCAGGGCCAACAGAGAATCTGTCGTATCGAACTCGACCCTGCGGCGACTCTCCAACCCCATGCGGCGCAGATGAATATCGATATCCAGCCCCATCCGGGAATGCCGGGAATACCGGATCATTCCCAACTCCTGACTAAGTCTGACCATCTCTTCCAATGATGACACCTGTCGATCCGGCGGTAATACCAGCAGATAGGGATCGCTGAAAAGGTGATAACGCTCCAGGCCATGCACATGCTCCAATGCACTGGAAGTTACGACGACATCGATATTTCGCTGCAAAAGGTTCTGCTCATTCGGCTCACAGAACCCCGAACGAAGAGTCAGCTCCTCCACCTTGTCCCCCAGTCGATTCACGACGACAGGAGCAAAGACAGAGGCAAACGAATCCACAAATCCACAGCGGAGAAAGCGTGTCGCATCGATCGTGGCATGGCTGACACTGGCCATTACCCCTCGTGCTTCACTCAAGAGTGTCTGACTTTCCCGATAGAGGCGATCCCCCGCCACTGTCGGTTTCAGTGGGCGGCACTGACGATCAATCAGCGCCACTCCCAGCTGCTTTTCCAATCTTGACAACGACTGGGACATGGCCGACTGCGTCACCCCCTGCAGTCGCGAGGCCTCTGCCATGCTGCTGCAATCGATGATCTGACAGAACGCCTGTAGTTGACGGAGATCGGGGAGCTCAGAACGAGGCGGAAGGCTTGCCATGATGAGAAATACCTGGAAGTAAACAAAAAAAGCTCCTGCAGGGGCGTCTTCCCACAGGAGCCAATGACTTTCACTATATCACGCACTTGCTGGCCAGGCCGTCTTTCAGCTACGGCTGGCAGCTCCACCCCCTGCAATGACAGATGAGCCTCGGAAAAGCCGAGCGAGCAATTGGACCACAGCGATGTATACCAGCATCCCTCCAAGCGCCTGCCAGCCGTACCCACTCAGCACGAGCATTGGCATGAGTGAAATCAGCAGGATATCCACCACTGCACCTGGCACATAAGCAATTGCGTAATCATCCAACACCTTGCTTTTCATCTCCGGGTCTGCGACTCGTAGCAAGAGAATTCCCATCGCGACAGTGCCTGTCATCCACCCCCAGCTGAAGATCCCTTTCTCGAACCATTCGGCCCCCAACATGCGCGGTGCAACGACCAACACAAGGAAGAGGCACATGATCAGCCCCGCGACCATCAACAGTGCCATCGGCACAGCGTAGGTAATTAGCACTGAAATCTGGATGGAAGCGATACCAAACACAATGAGAAAGTCCGTCGAGGCTCCGGCAGCATGATTGAAGATGCCATCATCCAGAAAACGTGCAGCTCCCGCCTTTTGCAAGATCACGCGAGCAATACACCCAATCAGGAAAGCGCAGGCAAACTTGGGTACCGAGACCATGTCGTGCAGTGAAGACAATGAGAGGCTCATGAGATAGGCAAGCGCTGTCACGACCAACACAATGGCAGTATGAATGGCAAAGACATCCACCGAGATGGAAGATATACCCTCCCGGGCCAGCACTCGACGCTTGTCTTCTTTGACCAGACCGCAGCGCAGCTCACTATCCATCTCGGAAAAGCGCGGCAATCCCTTCAACCAACCGCGTTGTACTCCATAGTTGAGCAACCCCATCCCGAGGAAGATGGCCGCAAAGATACCGAAGGTAGCAGAACTGAGTGCCAGGGTGGTGGCATCATCCCAGCCCAGTTGACGGAAAGATTCCCCGATGGCAACAGCAGTACCATGACCGCCCATGAAACCTGCCGGCATGATGAGCCCGAAGCCTGCGTTGAGCTCCGGCCAGAAGGTCGCTGCCATCATCGCACCCACCACGAGGCCTACGCACCATTGCCCTACGGTCACGGTCTGATTGAAGGCCCATAGCGAACCAGCACGTCCCAGCACTTCCCGTGGGCCCGGAAATTGAGTTGCCAGCCCTACTGCGGCAAAGATCACCGTGATCAGCACCCCGGCATAGGCGGTAAAGCTCTCTGACCAAGGCAAGACATCCAGGACGTAAGGGCCAAGCAACAGTCCGAGCAGACCGGCAATCATCGAGACCGGGATAAACATTTGTTGTATGAAGGGCACGCGGACACGAATGACCTTGGCCAACAGCAGCAATAGACTCGCGATCCCCATGTCGAGGACAAGATCCCAGATATTCACATTCAGTTCTCCACTCGTTTTTTGATATTGTTTTGGTGAATCGCGCCTTGGGTTGTATTTCCACCCGCTCCACCGACTTCCTCATGACATAAGGCATGGCGCCCTGATGTCTGTTATCTCCCCTTCTGGCTTACGTGAAGGCGTTATCAAAACTCGCTACGACTGGCCCAAGCTGCATGACGCATTCGGGCACGCACTCCTACCCCAAGGAAAGGTTGTGGAGGGTTTCGCCCAGGCTTGCCAGTAATGGCTAACATGCTCGAAAGCAGCTCGGAATCTTCACCCAATGCCATTTCCGCCAGCAATCGCCCGGAAATGGTGCCACGACCGACACCCACACTTTGATGTATCCCTGTCATCCAGGCGCCGTCCGCAACCTTGCCGAACCAGGGCTCGAAGTTGGTCGACAAACCACACGCCCCGCCCCAGGTGGACTCGAAGGGAACATGTGCCAGTTGAGGGTAGCGAGCCAGGAAGGACTCTCGATGCCCTTGACGGATAGCCTCACGTTCATTCAAGTCATCGTGATACTTGGGGACGTAGCGATACTGATTTCGCACCATCAACCGGAAATCATCTGTCATGCGTAACGTTGTACCAGCATGATCGGCGGGCGTTAGGCCCCACTGACGATTCAGGAATCCTCGACGCTCTGCATGCGTCAAAGGGCGCGTCATGCTGGCAAAGGTCATCACCGGCAGCATTCTATTGCGCAGGAATCCGAATTGCCCCGAATAGATGTTGGAGGCAAGAATCACCTTCTTGGCCCTGACACTCCCTGCTTGTGTCGTGGCTATCCAGCCCCCAGCCTCGCGAGTGAGGGACGTGACGGGCGTCTGCTCATGTAAAGTCACATTTGCCGGCAAGCTATCTGCCAGCCCTCGGACAAGTGCTGCCGGCTGCATCAGCGCACCACCCGCCGTGTAAATCGCTGACGCATAATGCCGAGTCCCCAAGCGTGTGGCCAACGCCTCACGATCGAGCCTTTCATAGGGATAATCCAGCGCCTTGAGACATTGCTCATAATGAGTGAGAAACGCCAGTCCACGCTCCCCCACCGCTCCCTGATACTTGCCCTCGATGGACCAGCCACACTCGATACCAAAACGCTCGACATGATGGCCCAGGTCCGCTATTGCCTGACGGTTGAGCTTGAGCTGATGTTGCTTACGCGCATCATCATGACCCTCAAGGTCACGCTTGTGAGGAAGGTCGATCACGAATCCTGAGTTACGCCCCGACGCCCCTTGCCCGACACGTAACGCTTCCAGCAGTACTACCGAGCTGTCAGGCCTCAGCTCCCCCAGTCGACGAGCGGCTGCCAACCCAGTGAAGCCAGCTCCGATGACAAGCCAGTCCACCTGCTTGTCGTGCTTGAGTTCGTTGGCATCAAAACGTGTTTCCAACTGGTGATACCAGCCATTAGATCCATCATCTTGGGGGAGTATTGTCTTGGTCATTACCTTCTCTCACACATGCAGGACGGCATATTGACCGTGTCGTCCAAAGCGGCTGAGCTCGCATGTTGAGAGGAGCTGAACGATGTCTCTAGCAGCATCACGAAAAATTAAGTATCGCGTTAATGAAAATGAAGCCTGATTTCGGCTTATTCCGATAACGCTTCGGAGTTGAAGATTTGAGCACCCACGTTGCCCTGCTCTGTGTCTTCTGAGTATTCTTAGCTCACAACTTTCGTCTTATATATTTACCAAATATAATATAATCATAAGTTACACACTGACCGAATTATCGCGTACGTGTCAGCAGAACCTCCAGGGTCGCCAAGATGTCACACATATTTGGACCACCCCAAACCCAGCGCAGAATAGCCCCATTTCATTAAGGAGAGACCAGGATGAAACACAATCGAGTGATGACATGGGCCGCCGTGATGAGCGCAGTATTCACCTTGAGCGGCTGCGCAGGCGCTCAATCCTCCGCCGACTCTCAAGCCGTCGACGAGCCGCTAGAGAACACCTACTGGAAGCTGGTGGCACTCGAGGACCAGCCGACACCCGTGGTGGATGGCAAGCGTGAAGCCCATATCGTCTTGCATACACAAGACTCGCGAGTGGCCGGTTCCACCGGCTGCAATCGCCTGATGGGGGAATATCACCATGACGAGCAAGAACTCGGCTTCGGCCGTTTGGCCACCACGCGCATGGCTTGCCCCGGTGAAGTAGCGACGCTCGAACGCGATTTCCTCGCAACACTCAATGACGTGTCGGGGTGGCAGATAGAAGGCAAAACATTGACGCTGATGGATGAACAAGGGGCATCGCTCGCCCGCCTGGAGGCCGTTCACCTTTATTGATTCCTATCACTGGCCGCTCAGCGCAGGGTGAGTGGGCCTGAAGGCACTGCACAGAAGACACCACAGCGCCGCCTTCCGTTGCCGGAGGGCGGCGCTGTGTGATGCGATGATCCCTTGCCGTCAGCCACTGAGCTCAGCCTTGCTCTCAGTACTGACTCAATGCTGGCTCACTGCCTTCTCATAGCGTGAAGCCACCATCAACGGCGATGGCCTGCCCTGTCACGTGTTCGGCCTGGGCGAGGTAGACCACCAGCTGCCCCATGTCCTCAGGGGTCTGAGCGACTCCTTGGGGCAGCAGGCTCTTCTGCAGGCGCTCCCATGCAGCGGGCTCGCTTTCGCCTTCTTCGCTCCAGCGCGCGGAGAGTCCGCTCTCACCCCGCCACATGCCGGTGCCGACGATGCCCGGGCAGAGCGCATTGACGGTGATGCCTTCCGCTGCCACTTCCTTGGCGACGGCGTTGGTAAAGCCGATGACGGCGAACTTCGAGGCACAGTAGTGCGACAGGTCAGGGAAGCCGACCTTACCGGCCATCGAGGCCACATTGATGATCCGCCCGAAGCGGCGTGAGCGCATCACGGCGACCTCGGCCTGAGTGCACAGGAAGGTCCCTCGGGCGTTGACGTTCATGACGCGATCCCACTCCTCCACTGTCAGTGCATCGATGGAGTAGATACCGATGATGCCGGCATTGTTGACGGCGATATCAAGTGGGCCAAGTCCAGCTTCGGCCTCTTCGATCAAGCGCCGCACCGATGCCGCATCCGAGACATCAACCTGCAGCGCCAGACATCGTCTACCCAGCGCCTCCACTTTTGCCGCCGTCTCGCGGGCAATGGCGAGATCCAGATCCGCCACCACGACATCCGCACCCGCCTTGGCCAACGCCAGCGCGACCCCCTGGCCAATACCGCGCCCACCCCCTGTCACCAGTGCAATCTTGTCGTTCAGCTGCATGAGTCGTCTCCTGAATCTCTCACTGAATCCTGCAAATACTGCGCCGCTGCCATGACGCTGGAACACTACCCAGCGCCACCGGCCTCAGCTCAGGTGGTGGACTTTCTGAAGGCCGTAGACCGGCGTCGGGATACCCTCGAGTCGCGCCTTGAGCTGCAGCGCCAGATACTGGGAATAGTGGCGGGACTGGTGCAGATTGCCGCCGTGGAACCACAGCGCCTGCTGCTGGGTCGGCTTCCACATGTTGCGCAGCTCGCCCTCCCAGGGACCGGGGTCCTTGAGCGTATCGGAGCCCATGCCCCAGCATTTACCAACCTTGTCGGCGACCTCCTGTGAAATGATTCGTGCCGCCCAGCCATTCATCGAGCCGTAGCCGGTGGCATAGACGATCAGATCAGCGGGCAATTCCGAGCCATCGGTCAGAGTGACCGAGCGCGGATTGATGCGCTCGATGCCAACGCCACTGCGCAACTTGATGTCACCATTGGCGACCAGATCACAGGCGCCCACATCGATGTAGTAGCCGGAGCCGCGTCGCAGGTATTTCAGGAACAGGCCCGAGTCATCATCGCCGAAATCGAGCAGGAACCCCGCCGCCTCCAACCGGCGGTAGTAGTCGGCGTCACGCTTGCGGATCGCCTCGAAGATCGGGCGCTGGAAGTCAGGCAGTATCCGGTAGGGAATCGAGGCAAAGATCAGGTCCGCCTTGTGGTGATCGATGCCGTTTTGCACTGCCTGCTCGGAATAGAGCGGCCCCAGCGCCTCTTCCATCAACGAGTTGGACTTCACCACATGCGTGGAGGAGCGCTGCAGCATGGTCACGTCTGCATCGTGCTCCCACAGCGCGGCGCAGATATCGTGAGCGGAATTGTTGGCCCCCACCACGACCACCTTCTTGCCACGATAGGCGTCCGGCCCCGGGTGCTGACTGGAATGTTGCTGCTCGCCTTCGAAGGTCTCGGCTCCCGGGAAGTGCGGCACATTGGGCATGCCCGACATGCCCGTGGCCAGTACCAGCTGCTTGGGCCGCAAGGTCACGGGCTTACCGTCGCGCACCACCTCGACCACCCACTCGCCGCTCGCCTCATCGAACTGCGCACTCTCACAAGCCGTGGAGTTCCAGTAATTGAGCTCCATGATCCTGGTGTACATCTCCAGCCAGTCCGCGACCTTGTCCTTGGGCGCGAACACAGGCCAGTTTGCCGGGAAGGGGATGTAAGGCATGTGGTCGTACCACACCGGATCATGCAGACACAGGGACTTGTAGCGATTGCGCCAGGCATCGCCCGCACGTGGATTCTTGTCGATCACGATGGTTGGCACATCCATCTGTCTGAGCCTTGCGGCCAGCCCGATGCCGCCCTGACCGCCACCGATGATCACGCAATACGGCTGGCGCTCGTAGCCCAGCTCAGCCTCTTCACGCTGACGCGACTCAAGCCAGGTCTCACGTTGCTTGTTGGCACCATGCTCGGCGCCCTTGGGGCGTTGCATACCCAGCGGTTCGGGGAATTCCTTGAGTTCGCGCATGGCGGTCAACAACGTCCAGCAGCGCCCTTCCTTCAGGCGCAACAAGCCCTTGCCGCGTGCATCTGCGGTCTCGAAGGTGAACCAGGCTTCGACGATGCCGCCAGCCTCACTGGCCTCACCATCCAGTTGCCAGCGAGAGGGAGCGACATGCTCGAGGGTCGCCGCGAGCATCGATTGGATCTCATCCTTGCCCTCTGAGGTCTTGAGATTCCAGGTGAAGGCGATCAAATCGCGCCAGTAGCATTCCTCGCCAAACAACGAGAGAACCCGGGCGATATCGCGCTGAGTCAGGGAGGACTCGAAATCATCGAGCCATTGCTGAGCGATCTGAGTTGGCGTGCGTGCGGTCATGGCGTCTCTCCGCGTGTTGTTGGTTGTTGTAGTCACGCCCTCCATCCAAGGCATCAAGCATGCCAGCTTTGTCATGCACGACAGACAAGGCTCGTAAGCACCTGTCGTGCATGACAAATATTCGCCACTACCGCATCACCACCCTCTTCGTCTCGCTGGGCGTTTTACCTTCTTCGTGACAACTGTACGCCGTACGCCTGACACGTCGCGTTACACCTGTAACGCCCCGACCAAGGAGGCAGGACAGGGTGATTGACGCTCCCGCCACACCGCATACGCTTGAAGGAGCACACGCCGCTTTTGCCATGGTCCTTGTCGTGACAACTGCGCTTGCCACTTTCACAAGCGCCATAGTCACTTTCACAAGCGCCATCGCCACAATCAAAAGAGCCGTCTCAAGACGGCCAGCGCCGAGGCAGCCATGATCCGCCAACTCGAAACGATGCCGTCCGACAAGCGGCAGCATATCCAGACCCTGATGCAACTGGGCGAAGGCCGCGATGCCTTCCCCAAGGCTCAGCGAGATGTCATCCGTCGCTCCTGGCAGCGCTGCCTAGAGGAATACCAGCTCGACCCCAGCCGCCCTCGCCCGGTCCGGGTTCTCACTCAGCAGGCACTGCGCGATCATCAGGAATCGGCGGATGAGTTGCTGCACGTGGCGCGTGCCGGTGTGGAGCGGCTCTATAGTCAGATCGCACAACATGGCTATGCGCTGATCCTCACCGATCAACGCGGTATCGCGGTGGATTTTCGGGGGCAGCGTGATCAGTTGAGTGAGCTGCGGCGCGCGGGCCTCTATCTCGGCTCGGATTGGAACGAGCGCTATGCCGGCACCTCGGCGGCGGGCACTTGTCTGCACGATGGCGCTGCCGTCACCTGCCATCAGCGTGAGCACTTCGATGCTACCCACATCGACCTGACCTGCACGGCGGCCCCCATCACCGATCCCCAGGGCCGAGTGATCGCTGCTCTCGACATCTCGGCACTGAAATCCCCCCGCCCGCAGGAGAGCCAGACCTTTGCGCTCTCCCTGGTCACCCTGCATGCCCGCATGATCGAGGACGCCTACTTCCTGCATCGCTATCGGGATTGCCTGATCCTGCGCTTCGACACCGCGCGGGAATTCGTGCACCTGAATGGTCGTGGCCTGTTTGCCATTCAGGAAGATGGCAAGGTGATCGCCGCCAACCACGAAGGCCGGCGTCTGATTGATGCGCATCTGGCGCGCTGGCCACCGTGGACGGTCTCCACCCTGCCCGCCGTCACGCAGCTATTCGATGGGGAGCTCAATGAGCTGTTGAGCATTCCGCACGCCAGCCGGGACCAGATTCGCGCCTTCCGCCTGCGGGCGGATGACGCCATCGTCTTCGTGACGCTGATCGAGCCACGCGGCTATCCAGTGCGGGCCCTCCCCACCGTCAGCCAGCAGGATGACCCGGTGCCCGAACTGGACCAGCTCGCGGGAGATGACCCTTCCATGCACCGGCTGCTCAAGCTGGCGCGCCGCATGCGCCACGAGAGCGTGAGCATCCTGATTCGTGGCGAGACGGGTACCGGCAAGGAAGTGTTGGCGCGGGCGCTGCATGACAGCGGGCCACGCGCCAAGGCGCCCTTCGTGGCGGTGAATTGCGCCGCCATTCCGGAATCACTGATTGAAAGCGAACTCTTCGGCTATCTGCCGGGCGCCTTCACGGGAGGAAGACCCAAGGGCATGCGTGGCCTGATCCAACAAGCCGACGGTGGCACGCTCTTTTTGGATGAGATCGGCGACATGCCGCTGCCGCTTCAGTCACGCCTGTTGCGCGTCCTCGCCGAGCGGGAGGTGTCGCCACTGGGGGCCGAGACGCCCATCAAGGTGGATATCCGCGTCATCACTGCCACGCATCGTGATGTCCCGGAGCTGATCGCCAGCGGCCAATTCCGCGAAGACCTCTACTACCGACTCAACGGCGCCGAACTCCTGCTGCCCGCGCTGCGTGAGCGTGCCGACCGCCACTACCTCATACGCAAGCTGCATGCGGACCTGCAGGCCGAACGTGATCAGTCACTCCATCTGCGCGCCGACGCCATCAGTGCACTGCTGAGTCATCACTGGCCGGGCAATATCCGCCAACTGCGCAATGCAATTGCCTTCGCGATGGCCACCGCGGAAGGCGATGAAATCACCCTGCATGATCTGCCGGAGGTCTGCCAGACCCACACCGGCAGCGCCCGCGGGGCTGCCGGTCCGCTTGCCACTGCCTCCTCCTTTGCTTCCGGCGCTTCCTCGAACCCGGCCTCTCCAGCGTTCGCATCTGCAGGAGCTGATGCGGACGCCAGCGAACTGCTCGAGCTGTTACGCCACACGGATTGGAACGTCAGCCAGGTCGCCCGCCAACTCGGCGTCTCACGCCCCACCATCTACCGCCGCATGCGCCGCCACGGCCTGGTGGCGCCCAATCATCAGCCACTCGCCTCATGAGCCAGCTGCATCTTCATGGCCGAGTATGAAGAACGAGAAGAGTGCATGAGGGTGTCATGCTCTGAAGCGTCAGGTGCTTGCCACACACACAGGCCCGAGCGGAAGTTCGGGCCTGTGTGTTTTTCAATTCTTTCCCCTCTTACCCCTTTTTCCCTTCTTACCCACTTCTCGCGTCAACGTCTCTGCGGCTCACGTTGCACGCTTGCTGAGCCCGCCTACCCCCGTTCGTTTCGCCTGTTTTCACCGAACCAGACAGACGCTCGCCACCATCATGAACTCCATTCAACTTGAACATTAAAAAATCCAGTTTGTCTCATGAAGCGGGGCAATGGATACTCACCTGCATCAGATCGTTGATGAAGACTTCCCATGACGCTGCACTTCACAGCCAGCACACGGAACGTGATGGCGAGCAGCGTGCCTCTCCCGGCATGGATGCGTTCTCACAGAGAGCAACCCGCTCACGAGACGCCTGAAAGATCACGGGAAGATGTCGACGACACAGTGAATTTTCTCTCTCAGGATCAGGGTGAACGCCATGAGCAACGAATTCGGTTTCAGCATCAAGAGTCTGCGCTTCGACGAGAATTACACTCCGGCGGAAAACACCCGCCTGACCACCAACTTCGCCAACCTGGCGCGTGGTGAGAGCCGTCAGCAGAATCTGCGCAGCACGCTGAACATGATCAACAACCGATTCAATGCACTGGCCAACTGGGACAACCCCAAGGGCGATCGTTACTCCGTCGAGCTGGACATCATCTCCGTCGAGCTGAACATCGATGCGGCGCGTTCCGACAATGCCCTGCCGATCATCGAGATCCTGCAGACCACCATCGTCGACCACCAGACGAATCAGCGCATTGACGGTGTGACCGGCAACAACTTCTCGTCCTACGTACGCGATTATGACTTCAGCGTACGCCTGCTGGAGCACAACAAGGGCAAGGACTCCTTCAGCGTGCCGGAGCAATTCGGTGAGCTGCACGGCAACCTGTTCCAGGCCTTCGTGGGTTCCCCCACCTACAAGGAATGCTTCAAGAAGCCGCCGGTCATCTGCATCAGCGTCTCGACCACCAAGACCTATCAGCAGACCGAGAACGTGCACCCGATCCTCGGGGTGGAATATCGCCAGGATGATGATTCCCTGACCGATGAGTACTTCAACAAGATGGGCCTGAAGGTGCGCTACTTCATGCCGCCGGGCAGCGTCGCGCCGCTGGCCTTCTACCACACCGGCGATTTGCTCAACGATTACAGCAATCTGGAACTGATCAGCACCATCAGCACCATGGACACATTCCAGAAGATCTATCGTCCTGAGGTCTACAACGCCAATTCCGTGGCCGGCAAATCCTATCAGGCGAGCCTGAAGCAGCAGGACCATTCACTGACGCGCATCGTGTACGACCGCGAAGAACGCAGTCAGCTCGCCATCGAGCAGGGCAAGTTCGTGGAAGAGAGCTTCATCAAGCCTTACCAGAACCTGCTCGAGCAGTGGTCAGCCAACTGGTCCGCCAACCGATAAATTCATCATTGGTCAGCTCACTGATCCGCAAACAGCGCGCGCTGATCGACGAACGACATTCACTATCTGAACCATTCCAAGGACAAGGTTATTCATCATGACGAGATTACTCCCGACCTCCACCGCTGGCAGCCTGCCGAAACCGTCCTGGCTCGCCGAACCGGAGGTCCTGTGGTCCCCCTGGAAACTCGAAGGTGAGGCACTGGTCGCAGGCAAGCAGGATGCCCTGCGCGTCTCCCTGCAGGAGCAGCAACACGCCGGGATCGACATCGTCAGCGATGGCGAGCAATCGCGTCAGCACTTCGTCACCACCTTCATCGAACACCTGAACGGCGTGGATTTCGAGAAACGCGAAACCGTCAAGATCCGTGATCGTTACGAAGCCAGCGTGCCGTCCGTGGTCGGTCCGGTCTCTCGCCAGAAGCCGGTGTTCGTCGAGGATGCCAAGTTCCTGCGCTCGCAGACCGATCAACCGATCAAGTGGGCACTGCCTGGCCCGATGACCATGGTCGACACCCTCTTCGATGGCCATTACAAGAGCCGCGAGAAGCTGGCGTGGGAATTCGCCAAGATCCTCAACGAGGAAGCCAAGGAACTCGAAGCGGCAGGCGTCGACATCATCCAGTTCGATGAACCGGCCTTCAACGTGTTCTTCGATGAAGTGAATGAATGGGGCATCGCCACGCTGGAGCGCGCGATCGAAGGCCTCAAGTGCGAGACCGCCATCCACATCTGCTACGGCTACGGCATCAAGGCCAACACCGACTGGAAGAACACCCTGGGCTCCGAATGGCGTCAGTACGAAGAAGCCTTCCCGAAGCTCCAGCAATCCAACATCGATATCGTGTCGCTGGAGTGTCACAACTCCCACGTGCCGATGGAGCTGATCGAGCTGATCCGTGGCAAGAAGGTCATGGTCGGCGCCATCGATGTCGCCAACAACACCATCGAGACGCCGGAAGAAGTCGCCGAGACCTTGCGCAAGGCGCTTCAATTTGTCGATGCCGACAAGCTCTACCCCTGCACCAACTGCGGCATGGCACCGCTGTCGCGTGAAGTCGCCCGCGGCAAGCTGCAGGCACTCAGCGCCGGTGCCGCCATCGTGCGCAAGGAACTCGAAGCGCAGCGCTGATCGCTTGGCGAAACACTGAACTGGCCAAGGTACAGCGCGGGCCAAGGCACAGCACTGACAGACAGCGCCAGGCTAGTTCCGAACCGAGTTAGCTTGACGATAGTGCTCGAGAGTGAAAGCAGCAGGGGCTGATACCGCCGCAAACAAAAATGGCCATCGTGAAGGATTCACGACGGCCATTTTTTCATCACTCACATTCTTGTCACTCAAGCCCCCAGTCTCGCGCTAACGCTGCAGCCCCTCCCCCACGGCTGACAATTACCACCACCCCATTCTTTCAGGATTTGCCATGTCGCTCTCCAACACTAACCCAGCCCCCACCATCGACCCCGCCAGTTTCCGTGAAGCCCTCGGTCACTTCGCCTCCGGCATCACCATCATCACTACCCAGGTCGACGATGAACCGATCGGCTTCACCTGCCAGTCGTTCTACAGCGTCTCGATGAACCCGCCGCTGGTCTCCTTCAGCGTCAAGGCAAGCTCGTTCAGCTACCCGAAGATTCGCCAGGCAGAGCGCTTCGCCGTCAACATTCTCTCCAGTGAGCAAAGCCACGTCTCCAACCAGTTCGCCATGCGTGGCGCAGACAAATGGCAAGGCATCGACTGGCAGCTCTCCCCCCTCGGCAACCCGGTGATCAATGACAGCCTGCACTGGCTAGACTGCAAGATTCACGCTGAGCACCCCGCAGGTGACCACCTGATCGTGATCGGGGAAGTGAAGGGAATGAACTTGAATGTTATAGGGACGGCGCGGCCGTTGTTGTATTTCAAGGGGAAGTATGGGGGCTTGGCTGGAGGAGGATAAGACTGGAGGATACTGGTCGGCTGAAACCTTTGGGATCAGACTAGGAGATTAAGAGTTTGCTTTTAAAACAATAAGCCACTGATATCCTTGGAAAAGCAACCGTAATCTAGCGAAAGGTACAGTTCTTTGGAATCAGTAACTTAGCGAAGGTTGGGGATAGCAAACGAAGCTGGTGTATGTACCGCTCGTGTACCGCCTGAGGCCACCCTCTCTCGAAAAGTATGCCTCAGGGGGAACGAAAAACTGCTCGCCTCAAAGGCATGCTGACCGCTTACGGCCAAGAGCGGCCATTAAGTCTTCCCTGATGTAACGCGTGGTTCAGGTGCGCCGTAGGCGTCACTTGGAACCATTGGTTATATTAGTCGGTTTCACACATATCGATAATCTCGTTCACTATTGTCACGAGGTCGTCGCACATTTCGCTTCTTTTTATATTCCTTATATATTCATATTTATTAAACTTCACCCTGAAATATTTATTTATTCCATCGATAACGGGCTTGACATCCTTCCCAAATAGGCCTTCTGTGTTGCTTTCACGATCAGAAAGTTTGTAAGTGTCTGGAACAACTAATCCATGCTCTTCGGAAAGGTATTTTTTTACGGCATCAACGTCTTTTGCAATTTCCGGATTGCGGCAGTTTTTGGTAATGTATCGGCTTATGGCGCTCGGAATCACTAGATAATTTTCTATTTCTCTTCGCCTTAAAGTCCGATAAAGCATTATTATATGCTCTTGAGAATCGTCTCTTTGCTCGTATTTCCCACCATCGTGAAGATTTATATTCGTCGTATTATAATTGGCATCGTCAAGGTCACGGAGACTGTAGGCTAGTATGTGACACCCCGTCTCTTGCGAAATTTTCTGATTTAGCTCAACGATTAATGTCTTTCTCTCTTTATGTTTTTTATTTGTTACCCACTCAACAATATTATCAGGCCATTTCTTTCCCATCACTTCACAAACAGATTTTAGCACCTCTGTATCGCTAGAGTTTTCGACCAGCAAGATCTTTTTATGTTCAATAATCGAATCTAAAAGTGGAAAGTATTTGCTACCCAGACCCTCTAGTACCAAAACTTTCTCTTCATTACTTTTCAGGTACTCTGCTCTAGGGCTTTCTACGTGTAATACCTTCCTAAAATCAATAAGCTTAATCAAATCTGAGCTATGACTAACCATGAGAATCTGCTTATTATTATGCTCGCAGATTTTCTCTAGCTTTTCTAAAAGGAGTGATTGCAAAGATGAGTGGAGGTGAGCATCAGGCTCATCCAAGAGAAGCACATTATTATTTTTATCTAAAGCTAGTGCGAAAACACTTAACCATTGTAGAAATCCACTCCCCTCAACCATCAAATCCCTCTTACTAGAAATAACCCTTTCCTTTTCTCTAGTTTCAGGATTTCGAATAAGATCTAAAACGTCTACGCTTATAAAATTATGAAACTGGCCATCAAAATCATGAACATACAGATTTACGTGAAAAACTTCAGCTAGTATTTCCCTTAGCTGTCTCCACTCAGTGTTGATTTCTTTTAAGACCTGTTGGTCTGATTTCGTAAGTCGTTTCTTATCTGGAAATAGCACATTTTTCTTATCTTCCAGCACCCTCTCATGATCATCATGCAAATCTAGAAGAAGATTTCTTATCACAGATCCGGCTTGGCCCTTTCCGATCAATTTACGCCGGTCCGCTACAGAAAGCCAACTCTCGTTCTCATCCATGCCACCAAATGGTGGAAGGTATGCAATAGTTGGTATTTCATCATTAGCCGAAAGGTTAGAATCTGATTTTTTAATCGCGAAATTATTGCCGTTGAGCGTGTATGAAATTTCTAAAAACAAGCTCCTATTCCCTGCCCCCTTCCATCCAACTTTTATTTTTAATTGATATGAGCCATTTGTTTTTTGATTTTTCCAAAGGTATTTCAAAGAAGGAATACTGATTGGTGTAAAAGACTCAGGGGCAACGCCCAGCCCTTTTTTATCAACGTCGTATTCTTGGAGAAGCGACTCCTCACCCTTATAGTTGACGAGAAGTATTTTTGCATATTCCCAAACAGCTAACGCATGCAATATGCTAGTTTTTCCAGAGTTATTCACCCCTGAGACCAACGTTAAACCTTCATTGTTGAGGTCGACATTGATCTCATCAAACTTTTTGAAATTAGTTAACTCAATTAAGTTCACTCATTACCACCTTATACGAATATACCAGGTATTAGATACGATTTCACTTGTTGAAGTGATTTTGCACATACTCGACTAGTTTCGGTCCTTCAAGCTTATCCGTAGCTGGGTTGGTGCGAACATAAAATTCCTTTCCGTCGAGATAGCACGGAGACATCGCTGGCTTGCAGTCAACCATTAGCACATTAGCATCGCCAAGATCCACCAATCGGTGATTTATATAAGGGTAATTCTGCTCGCCTACACGTTGCTTGATTTGATTTTTAAAGTGAAGCAGGAACGCATCTGTGCTCTTGTGAAATTTTTCCACCTCGTAGTTGATCCCAGTAATATCCCCAGCGTCAGTTACGCCAACCAAAAGAATGCCTCCATTCGTGTTAAGAAACGCAACAATCGTTTTCAATGCTGATAGTTCGATGTACTTTTCCTTTGTTCCCTTTCGTACGTCTAGGTTGAAGCTTTCCTTAAATTCAACGGTTGCAGATTCGCCCTCCCGAGACAAGTTCATGACCCTATCGGCTTCGGTAAGACCGCCAATCGTTTCCAGCATACTGTCTACTTGGCCCCGTATTGCAGAGGCGCTTCCGGGATTCAGAGCTAGCTCGCTTTGGAAGTTTGCAATTGCCGCTTTCAAAGTTTGAAGCTGAATGTGCGAGCATACGATCTCTTCCTGTTCTTTCAAGCTTGGAACAGCAATTTGCGCTTTAGCAAGGTCAGATTTATTTATTCGCGATATTACTGCCCCACGTGTCTGAGACCTCAATATCAACAAGCCTAGATCGGAGCGAAAGAAGGCAGCAGCGTACTGGCTCTTGACTACGCCGGACAAAACTACCTGAATGAGGTTGTGATGCTTAATCGTCACAGATGATAGGTCGTCGGTAACGATGGAAGTCCCGACCGTTGGCACATAGATCGAGTTGTCCCTATGCTCCAAAGACTCGCCGGATCGAACCGTATTCATTTCAATAGCTATCTCGCTTAAGACATAGCTCTTGTAGTCTTTATATTGAGTTTTTAGGCGATCAATCTGAAGCCTTGCCTTCAAGCTTTCGAAGCCATCAAATCTCCTATCCGCAAGCGACATTCCTTCGTGTAGCGAATTCGACTCCGACTCATCACCTCTACTAAATGCTTGAGCGATTGCGACAGCCTGGGATTCTTCCTCCAACTCAGCAACAAAAAGGGTAGAACGATCTTTTCGACTAAACGCAACAATTACTGGTCGAATGGCGGTTGTAGTTAAAAGTTTCGAAGGGACATTGAAGACACCATTTAAATAGAAACCCTCGTTTTCTAATGCTTCCTGAAACTTTGGACCCTCGGAAATCCCGAACGCGGGCGGTTCCACAATTGCAACACACATACCTTTGGGAGTGAGCAAGTGAAGTGCTTTGGAAAGTTCTATCCAGTTTCCCCGGGCACTGATAGTTGAACCTCCGATCTCGATTTTTTTACGGCCCATCCCCAACGGAAGATCGACGACCACCAAGTCATATCTCCGATTTTCCCCAACACTGTCAGGCCAATCAAAACCTTCGACTATGGTCTCTGCATCCGGTAAGTCGAGTGATGATTCACTCGAAATCTTTATAGCTATCGCTGACTCGGCTAATTTGGACGCAGCCAACGCTTCAACAAAACTCTCCACAATAAAATTTGGATTCATTACCACCCCACTCTCAATATTTCCACGAAGCATCTAACGCCTTGCATCAGCGGAAATAAAAAGCGTTTCGAGCGCAGCGAGGCTTTTTATTTTCCGCTGGATGCTTTGGTCAGCATTGTTTAGGTACCGATACGCCATTCTGGAGCAGCCCAATCAGAAGTCCAGTCTAGCTCTTCAGACATTGCAGCTATCTGGCCGAATTCGTCATAGTAAGCTTTTACAATTTTTGGCTCTGTTAAATATAGAGCATTCTCAAGTGACATAGACGCATTTCTTGTCAAATTGAAAGACCCCGTCCAAACTGCATAAGGCTTGATTATTTCGTTGCCATGCTCATCTGTACCATCAATTTTGGCGAAAACGAGAAACTTGTTATGCATTCTTGGGAAAGCAGGTTTTTTGTCTCTATTATGATTTCCTACACAGCGTACGGAATCCAGTGATGGGTCAGAGCAAACAGATACCGAGTTCAGAATGTTGTCGAACGAATACCTTGTTAGACTGCAGGATAATGCATCATACTTTTCCCGGAGTTTATTTTTCCAATTGTTGTTTACTCCAAAGTCAGGACGAAGAAAATCTTCTTTCTGAATAACTATCGATACATCATTAACTTGTGATAGAGCATCAAGTATTAAGTCGCTTGTAAGCCATGCTACGGCACCGAATACTGCATCTGCTTCTGAAATATGCTGCAAGAGCTTTTTCTCAATATCTCTGAAATAGACTGAGACACCAGCCGTTGAGACACTATTATCAACAAAGTTTTTGTCGAAATTGCCATCATTATCTAATTGATAGTTATTGAGATTATCCATTCGTTATTCCTAACTGTGCTAACAGGTATTAGACAGCGCGCTCGTTTATTGACTTGAACGAGCGCGCGCGTTCAACATTCTTATACCGTCACATCAAATCACTGAATTTTCGTTGTATTTTCGTTGACGTAGCTATATAACACCAATCAACGAGCATGCTGCCATTTCCGACATGTCGGTATTGGATCGCTACCCGCCATGACAGACTCCTACCGTAAGTTTTTACTCAACACGCGAGTCACAGCTCGACCTCCCCGCCAGCAGCTTGAGGATCAGCAGCGCAAACTGCCTCCCCGTCTCCTCATCCTCCAGCAACGGCATGCTGAGTTTCTCGTGGTCGCTGAGGGCGTCGAGTACGGCGTCGGTGACCTTCTTGGGGAAGAGGCTGTGCATCACCTGATCTTCGCTGTGGTTGCGCACCTGGGCCATCACCGCTTCGTCGCGTTCGATGCGGTCAGCGATGCCGTTGGCGAAATGGAGCTTGTCGTCGTCGCTGACCTGTGCGCCGTAGAGGTCGTTGAGCCAATCGATGATCTCGGCCAGGCGCTGCTTCTCGGGGTCGTGTGGCTTGCCTGAGCCCACCTCACTGACCGGGGTGAGGCCGTAGTCGCCCTCGGCTTCCTCCAGGCGCAGGCGCTTCTTCTCGCGCTTGGTGAGGCGGTAGTGGGGCAATTCCAGCCAGTGACGTACTTCCAACCGCCGGCAGACATGACCTTGATGATGTTCCACTGGGGCTGAGCTTCCCTGCTGTTCGCCATGTCAACCCTGCGCGTAGCGTAATTATGCGTAAGAGCCTAGCGTTTAAAGGATATAAGGAGAAGTCTACTTAAGACGGTGAGTCGCAGGGATATTGGGCATTATCTCCGAAGGCTACTCAGAGCCTGTTCCAAGAGCGCCAGAGACTGACGGTGCTTGTCTGGTTGCATTCTCCGAATATTGGCGAGCTTCCAGCGCACGGCAGGCAGCCGATCAACGCCAGAAAGAAAAAGCGGCGTCCAGTCAGGCGCCCCCTACTTGAAGGACAGCAGGAAGCGAACGTCTTCATCCATCATCAGCAACTCATCGCGGACGCGCTCCAGCTCCTGCAATGGAACGTCAACCCTGGCCATTCCGACAAACTCCTCTCGGTAGACGTCACCCAACGGCTTCAACCTCGGGTTGATCACTTCGTTCAAGAGCCTGGGGTGCCCCAGCAGATAGATCAGAAAGCCTTCGAATACACTAGGATCATGACCGCCTTGGTTCAGCAGCAGCTTCACATCGAAAAGGTCCCGGGGGTGCTGACGATCTAGCGCGGCGCAGATCTTGCCGCCATATTTGTTATGAAACCTATCACTGCTCTAGAAGATTTGACACTCCTTCCAAGCCTATAACCCTATGGTCCTCAATAATAAACCCAAGATTACCTAAGCCTATCTCGAAATGTCTTTTCTTTAGAACCTCACTCAACGTTATATTATCAAGACCAAATGGATGATACGGATGCTCAGGCTTTCGAAGCATTACCTGAACAGCTTGGGCCGCTTTTGGATATCCGCCTGACTTGACTATTTGCGTATGTATTAAGATAGCAGCTCTTTTCCTTCTATCTTTAACATCAATAAGGCTATCGTCATCGATTAATTCAACCATAAACCACTCTATTTTTAATTTTGTGTCATTAATTGAAAATTTAACTTGCTCTCACCTATCGCTCATAAAGTTCGTGTACTTTTTCGCACTACCCTTCACTTGATCGATGGGATATTTCTCCGCATTCTTCTCCATCTTCGCCCGGCATGCCGCTTCAATATCCACATTAAGCTTGCCCGCCAGCCGGACTAGGTAAAGCTGAACGTCAGCAATTTCATCACGGACGGCGGCCAGTTGCTTCTCATCAAGCACTTGAGACTGAGCCTCGGTCAGCCACTGGAAGCACTCCTGTAGTTCAGCTGCCTCCACCGTCAGTGCCATGGCCAGGTTCTTGGGCGAGTGGAACTGGTCCCAGTCACGTTCGGCGGAGAACTCTTCCATCGCATCGTGAAGCTGCTTGAACGGGTCTGTCATAACAAACTCACCTGATAATTGGGTATTGGATAGCGAGTAGCATGACGATTCTGCCACTCGCTATCCAGCTAGCACCGCCATAGACAGCCAACCGGCCGGTCACTCGCTTACAGTACGGAGAGGAATTCGCCGATAACCTTCAAATCTTCAAGCTCGTCCTCGAGCACGATGTCCTTGTAGCCAAAAGCATTGGTTTGGGGCTTGAGTAATATCCGCTGGTTCACGAATTCGCCGTACTCCTCGACCTTCTCACTCTGATACAGCTTGATCGTGAGGCTGCCGCCGTGGTCGGGGTCTTCAATGGCGCGATGCTGCACCACGACGACCTTGCCTTGCCGTGTGCCGCCGGGATTGGCACGAAACAGGCACCAAGCGCCATTGGGGATGCGCCGATTCATCGACTCCCCCACTACCCGACTGACGAACAGGTCAGGGCTTACACGGATATGCTCAGGTAGCTCGACCCAGTGATGGGTGTCAGCGATTTGCATCTCGCTGAACTCGCCAGCGGCGATACTCAGGTCGTACACGGGCACATGGCGCTCGAATGGCGCTGCCAGGTCACGCGTCACGATGGGAAGGTGCAAGCCACCCAGCGTCTCGGCCTCTTCCGTTAGCTCGGCATGCTTCAATGAGGCCTGTGAATGAGCGAAGGCCGCAAAGTACTCTCGGGTCTCTCGATCCGTGGCATAGAGGTAACAGCCCTTCTGGCCTCGCGTCATCAGCGTTCGGTAGGTGTTCTTGACGATCTGATCCGCCACGGCACGAGCCTGCTCTGGTTGTTCCTTGAGCATTTTCTTATACCCATGCACCGAGCGGTCTTGCCCTGCTCGTTTGGCTGCGTCTGTCACCACGCGGCCATCACGAATCACGAAGTCGTCGCCGATGATGACACCGACGTAATCAAACTCGAGGCCTTGGCAGGTATGGATGCAACCTACCTGCTCTGCTGATCCATCGGCAATCGCCCACAGCATGCCATCATCATCGAGGTTCCACTGGGCAGCGAAGCCATGCTCAGGGAAGACAATGTCCATGGCGTGCTTATTCTTCTTGCTCGCCCAGGGCCAGCAATAACCCGCTACCATTCGTGCCTTGTTGGCTTTGCGGTTCTTCTCGAGAATCGCCTTGCGCAATTCGCTCGGATCATCGAATACCTTGAACTCGTAATCGATACCGTCGAGATCGGTGTTGGCCGTCGTCCGTATCTGCAGGGAATGATCCAACCAGGCGAGATAGCCATCTGAACCATTGCAACGAAACTGTGAGGAGAGTTCGAGCTCATGCACCTCGGCGCCGCATTCATCTGCCCGACGTTTGACCTCCTCTACCGTCCCGACATCCTTCAGCGTGACCCGCTGCGCTTCATCGATGAAGAAGATGGAAAATCGCGATGCCGAGATGATTTCCTTGATCTGGCTCTCACCCAGGTTCTGATACATCCCGGATTTTTCATTCAGGCGATGTGCTTCATCCACGATCAGCGCATGAAAGGTATCAGGCTCCGCGCTGACGTAGCTGCCTGAGCCCTTGAACAGGTTATCGATGTGGGTCTTCTTGCGCGTGCCGGTCAGACGCTTCTTGAAGACTTCACGGGGGGCAGAGTTGCGAGACACGTACTGCGTCATCATCTCACGGTTCGTCAGCTCGACGAGTAGGTTGATCGCGACTACTGACTTGCCCGTCCCCGGCCCGCCCTTGACGATCAGGCACTGCTTATTGCCGCTGCTCGCCTTGTGAGCGAGATCCACGGCGGTTTCATAGACAAGCTTTTGCTCATCGATCATCAAGAATTCAGCATTGCCCTGCATCATCGAGCTGAGTGCATCCGCCAGATTCTTGCTCGGCTTGATCACACCGTGCTCGATGCGATACATGATGTCGTTGCTGTCGCCGTACTTGATATGCTGACTCAGAAACCTGGAGAGCTTCAGGGCATCCGGTGAGATGAAGACAGGAGCGCGGCTAGTATGGTTCGCATAGAAGGGGTCATTGATGGCATTGCCTTGCTTCATGTTGTGCAGATAGGCACAAGGCACCAGCCGGATCGACTCGGAGCGGACGGTCTCGTTGTAGTCCTCGATCAGCGCACCATAGGACCAGGCTTGATAGGAGGGATGGTTGGTCTCCCGTACACCGCCCCCTAACTGAGTGCGAACGATAGCATCTTTGGTCGTCACCTCAGCGGTCTGCCACTGCTTCAACTCAATGATGACAGCAGAGTCCTCACGCTGATCATTCTTGCCGGTCAGAATGAAGTCCACTCGGCGATTGGTCAGCGGAATGTTGTATTCGATGGCCACCCCTGCCGAAGCGGGTATCCCCTCGTCGAGGAGAACGCTCATCATGAAGCGCAAGGAGTTCTCCCAGGAGGCCACCTCATTGCGTGGCGAATTGCGGCTTAGTTTGCGTGATACCTCATTCTCGATAGCGTCAGCGATGACATTGGCCCGGACGTCGTCAATGAACTGCTGCTTGGTGGCGTTGTAAACCAGCATGCCCGTTGGGGCTCCTCTCTGTGGTGTGCATCGTTTCTCATGCCATCACACGGCTACCGCACGGCGCTTACCGCTGGGGCGAGCTCCGTCTCATGGTCTTCCACCATGGCGTCCTGCCTTGGCGAGAAATGCATATTTGAATATAGGAAATTTCAAGAAACCTAATAATAGCCGAGTCGAGGCAAGCGCGAGAAGGAATTCGTTAGTTCGCTGCGACACAATGCGTCGCATTTACGAGACACTCAGCTCGATACCAACGCGTCTCGCCGCGCCCTCCCCTCTATCGCACTCAAATTCATACCGGAAATTTCCGCCCCATTCGTCAACGCTTACGTGCTCGGTCTGACTAAACTGATACCCAGCTTCATCAAATTCATACGCCTACGTAAGACATTGCCAACAAATCCCAAAATCCACTTTCCCCAGCCCCACGGGAAATTTCCGCCCAGGCACGGAAAATTCCGGTTTTTCTGACCAACAATATCGCTAACTTACTGATTTACATAGAAAGTGGTGATAATCGAGGCTCTGCTTCGCGCTCACATTCGGGGATATAAAAAACTAATGTTGCACTGCAGCATCAACAGGCGTAAGACTGTCATGAGGTTCCTTTACGTGGAGAGCACAATGACTCAACAACCTGCCTGGTCTGAGTTGGTCCCGACGACACCTGCTGCGATGTTCGATGTCTGGAAGCTGGGGACGACATCGGTGGAGATGTGGTCGACGGCGATGTCGACCATCATGTCGCGCACGCAGTTGTGGGGGACGCAGTCGCCGCTGGATCCGAAGATGATCGCGGAGAACCAGAAGATGGTGTCGGAGAAGATCGCCGCCAGCTGGGAGATGTGGTTCGTGATGCAGAAGGCGTGGATGAACGCGATGTCGGGTGGCAAGGTCGTGCCGTGGTGGACGACGGGTACGCAGTTCATCAAGCCGCTGCACAAGCGCACGACGGCCAATTCACGGCGCCTGTCGTGAGTCTGCGATACCCTTGCGCGAGCCTGGCGAGATGATGGATGAGAGCGAAGACCAGTGGCGGTGGGCGGAAGACGCTCACCGCCACTGGCGTTATGAACGAGAGGTCACCCTTGAGTGGCGGAGGTGGCTGTGCGGCTGGCTTGCGTGTCCAGGCAGGCTTGCCAGATGCGCTCCGCGACCTGTTGTTCGTGCTCGGCATGCCGAAACAGGCAGATATCCAGCGGAGCGGTGTGGCGGTCATCCCCGACGATGCGCAGGCGGCCGGCGTTGAGATCATCCCGTACGGCGCGCTCCGGTACCCAGGCGATACCGCTGCCGGCCAGGACCCCGCGCTTGAGCACGTCTGACATCGAGCATTCGTAGCAGAAGTTGAGGCGTGCCGAGAGGGATTCCCGATTGAGGATCAGCGCGGTGAGTCGCCCGAGATAGCTGTCACTGGAGTAGCAGAGGTACGGTTGCGGAGTGTCGCTTTCCAGCGAGAACAACGCCTGCCCTGCCTCATCCACTGCACTCACCGGCACCAGACGCTCGGATTCCAGCACGATGGAGGGATAGCGCACCATGTCGGTGAGCGTCGGCAGCAGTGGGCTGTTGTAGGCGAGCATCAGATCACAGTTGCCGCTGATCAGCGCATCGACACAGCCGGCGACGTGGTCCGGCACGATACGCGCCTTGAGCTTGCCCAGTCGAGTCTGGAGTTGTTCATGCCAGTCGACGAAGAAGCTGACCGCCAGCGTGTGGGAGGCCGAGATCGACACCACTTCTTCGATCTTGGGCACGAAGCCCAGTGCTTCTTCCCGCCCGACCCGCAAGACCGAGAGCGCATCCTGCGCCGTCCGCTGGAAGGACTCGCCGGCCGGTGTCAGCCCTACCGGAAACAGGCTGCGATCAATCAGGGTCGCGCCCACCCAGTATTCCAGATTGCGTATCCGGCGGCTGAAGGCCGGCTGAGTCACGTTGCGCAACTCAGCCGCGCGCGAGAAATTGCGCGTGACGGCCAGCGTGAGGAAGTCTTCCAGCCAGTTCATTTCCACGGCGATTTCCTGGAGTGAGGCATGTAGCGCCGCAGTATAGCGTGGCTGGTCTTCCTGTCCTCTTGCATGCCTTCCTTCCTTCCTTCCTTCCTTCCTTCCTTCCGCGTAGTCAGTGCTGTCTGTTTCCCTCGCTGTTTTCACAGCGCTACATTCTCCACCTCGACGTCTTTGACACGAGGTCATCGGCACGAGGTCATCGGCACGAGGTCATCTGGCTATTGCGCCAGGGCGATGCAGCGGCGTGCCAGTATCTCCGAGGGGTCCAGCAAGGCCACGCGCTCACGCAGCGCTTTCGGCAACTCGATCAGCGGCAGCTCCGTACAGCCCAGAATGACCACCTCTGCCCCCTGGGCCAGCAGGTGCTCGATGGCGGCTTCCAGCATCAGACTGCATTCGCCTGAGGTGTGGCCCGCCTTGACGCCCTGCTGCCCGTAGATGGCGTCCATCACGCAAGCCTGATGGGAGGCGTCCGGCACCAGCGTCTCACGCCCCGAGGCTTCGAGGATGTCGTGGTAGACCCGACTGGCCACGGTGCCACTGGTCGCGAGCAGCCCGACCCGCGCCACCGGCGTCTCCCGCGCGGCGATATCCTCCACCACCGCATCGAGCATGTTGACGATGGGGATGTTGAGGTAGGGCTGGATACGCGCCACGAAGGCATGCGCGGTATTGCAGGGAATCACGATGGCATTGGCACCATCCGCTTCCAGTCGCTGACAGGTGGCGAGCATCGGGATGCTCGGGTCTTCCCCGTTGCCGATCAGATTGGCGGTGCGATCGGGAATCTGCGGATTCTGCTCCACCACCATCTTGAGGTGATCCTGATCGCGCTCGGCACGTGTCAGTCCCACCACCTTGCGCATGAAGTCCACCGTCGCGGCGGGCCCGACCCCGCCCAGCACGCCCAGCTTGAACTGTCGCCCTTCCTGCTCGCGATCATGTCCCAGCGCGTACTCGGCGTAGATTCGATTGGAATCCAGCAACGGCACCGGAATCAGGGGCTGCAGCGAGGCCATCATCACCGGGATCTCGCTCAGGCCCGGCACGATGATCTCCGCACCCTGACGAATGAGATCATCGCAGGCTTCCATCAGCTGCTGCAGACATTCACCGCCATGATGGCCGCTCTTGATGCCCGTCGGGCCATAGATGGCCTCCATCAATGCCTCGCGCTGCACGCGCGCCTCCGGGTAGAGCACCTCGAGCTCCGCGCCGGGCTCGGCACCTTCCGGTCGGGTCATGGGTTCAGAGACGGGCCCGGACAGACGACGCGTGAAGATGCCAGAGGCGCGCACGTAGCTTGAGGTCAGCACACCGATCTTGCGAACGTCGGGGTACTCGCGGCGAATGCGGTCCTGCAGTGCCTCGAAGATATCCACCACGTTCACGCTGATTTCCGGGGTGATCTCGGCCAGGAAGGTATGCGAGAGAAAGCATGGCACCAGCGCATTCTCGACCTTGCCCTGCATGTCCTTGAGCACGTTGTAGACGTAGAACTTGCGGCGCAGCGGGTCATAGCCCTCTTCCGCGATGCCGGGGCCATCCTCGAAGTGGCGTTGCTCGAAGGCGATGTCCACCCGGCGCGGGGGCTTGCAGTACTGGGCCGCACGCACGGTCTTGAGCAATACATCCGCGCTGCCCAGCGCCCCGAGCCCGCCGACCACACCGTAGCGGGTGACGGTGTCCGGCGCGTTGCGGGGCCCGCCAGCAGCGAGTCCAGCCGCAGAAAGCCGATTGACAGAAAGCCGTGTGGCAGACGCTTCCATGGCGCGATTCTCCTGACCATCTTTGATATGCCTGTCGGCCTGAGGGCGACAGATTCCTGGGGAAGGAAGACCGGCAGCGCCTCCTGGCTGCCGGTCAGTGGGAAGTGAAGGCCACTTCCCTCCATCAGCGCGACGCTCAGCTCAAGGTCGAACGCATCACGTGCGGGGTGTTGAAGACCTCTTCATCGAGTGCCTTCTCGCTCTTGGCGACCAGACAGCTGACCGCGCAGTCGCCGGCCACGTTCAGCCCGGTACGTGCCATGTCGAGCACACGGTCGATCCCGGCGATGATGGCGACCCCTTCCAGCGGCAAGCCGACGGAGGTCAGCACCAGCGACAGCATGATCAGCCCCGCCCCCGGCACGCCCGCCGTGCCGATGGAGCCCAGGGTGGCGGTCATGATGATGGTGACGTACTCGGTCATGCCCAGATCGACACCGTAGGCCTGGGCGATGAACAGCGCGCAGACCCCCTGATACAGCGCGGTGCCATCCATGTTGATGGTCGCGCCCAGCGGCAGCACGAAGCTCGAGACGCTGCGCTTGACGCCCAGATTCTGCTCGGCGGCCATCATGGTCACCGGCAGGGTGCCGGAGCTTGAGGTGCTGGTGAAGGCGAGCATGATCGGCTCGACACTGCCCTGGAAATACCGCACGGGATTGAGGCGCGCGACGAAGCGCAGCAGGCCGCCATATACCACCACGGCGTGCACGATGCAGCCCAGATAGACGATGGCGATCACCTTGGCCAGCGGCGCTAGCATCGCCAGCCCGTAGGTCCCGGCGACCCAGGCCATCAGCGCGAAGACACCGTAGGGCGTGAAGGCGATGACGATGCTGGTCATTCGATAGATGATTTCCGCCGCGGACTCGAAGAACACGCGCACCGGACGCGCCTTCTCCCCGACCAGCGTGATGGAGAGGCCGAACAGGATCGCAAAGACGATGATCTGCAGCACATTGCCCTCGGCGAAGGCCTCGACGGCATTGGTCGGCACCAGGCCAAGCAATGTCTCGACGGCGGTCGGCGCTTCCCGCACCTCGACACCGGCGGCGCTGCCAAGGGCGATGCCCACGCCCGGCTGGAAGAGAGCCGCCAGCCCCAGGCCGATGGTGATCGCCACCGCCGTCATACCCAGATACAGCCCCAGTGTCTTGAGGCTCAATCGCCCCAGGCGGGAAAGGTTGTCGAGCGATGCCACGCCGGTGACCAGCGAGACGAAGACCAGCGGCACGATCAGCATCTTGATCGCGCGGATGAACAGATCCCCCAGCGGCTTGATGTCGGCGGCGATATCGGCGCGGCCGGTCTGGTTGAGCAGGATGCCCAACCCAAGGCCCAGCACCAGTGCAATGAAGATCTGTTTCCAGAGCGGCAAGCCTGTCCACGGGGACAGCAAGCGCGCGACGGGACCGGGGGTGCGCGAATCGCGCTCGGCGAACGAATCAGTATCAGCCATGAGGTAAACCCTGCTTGTCATTGTTGTTTGCTGCGCGTTGAGGCGACGCAGAATGCGGGGTCATGGTGATACAGCGCGAACAGGTCCGACCAATTCTTTATTTTGATTTTCCATGCAAGATTTGCATGACGATGCCGCGATGGGGCTCGACGGGCAGTGAGAAGGTGCCAGAAACGCAAGAACCCCGCTCCAGGAGCGGGGTTCTGATCAGACATTGCCGGCGACAACAGGCACGCAGGCCGTGTCATCCAGTGTCGCCGAGTTTCAAGACCGAGTTTAAAGACCGAGTTTCAAGACCGAGTGTTCAGCCGTGCAGACGGAAGTGACAGGTTCGGGATCGACACGTCAGGCGTCCGGCAGGCCAAGCGCCTTCTGCACGGCAGGCCAGGCGGGTTCGCCATCTCGAGTGGTCACGCCTTCCAGCCAGCCCTTTACCTTGGCGGGATTGGCCTTCATCCAGGTGCCAGCCACCTCTTCCTGCGGGCGCTCTTCCTTGCCAAAGCCATAGATCAGCTCGCTCTGCTCCTCGGAGGTGAAGGCGATCTGGTCCAGGAAGACGGTGGCGTTGGGATGCGCTTGCGACCATGCCTTGTTGGCCAGGGTCTTCACGTCACTGGCGCCGCCACCCGGGCCCCACAGGTCCTTGGGGTCCTCCAGGAAGACCATGTCGTATTCGACCCCCATCCAGTGCGGGGTCCAACCGACGAACATGACCCACTCATCGCGCTTGATGGCATTGGCCACCGTCCCCAGCATGCCGGCGGTGGAGGATTCCTTGAGGTCCCAGTCACCCAGGCCATAGATGTCTTCGTCGACGGCACGGTTGGCGATCTCGCTGGAGCCCGAGCCGATCTCGATGGAGTAGATGGTCTTGTCGAACTTGTCGGCGAATTCCGGCTTGTCGACATCGTTCAGTGAGGTGACGCCGGCTTCGGCCACATAACGCGGTACGGCGAAATTGGCTCGCGCGCCGTTCACGTTGTTGCCCAGATCGACCATGGCGCCTTTTTCCATCGCCGCGTTGTACATGGTGCTCTGCCCCGGCAGCCAGGCGGCCAGATAGACATCCACTTCCCCGAGCGAGATGCCTTCATAGGTGATCTGCGCGCCCAGCTGACGCGTGGTGGGGGAATAGCCCAGCGCCTCGAAGATCTCGGAGGCGATTTCGGTCTTCATGGTCACGCCCGGCCACGGCGGCGCCGCGAATACCACACTGGCCTCTTCCGCGGCGCTTGCCGGTGCCGAGAGGGTCGCCAGCAGCAGGCCACTGCCCGCCAGCGCCATGCGCAGCGGCAGGGGTTTTATCAGGTGGGACTTGGTGAAGGGGGACGACATAGTGGATTTTCCTCGTTGTTGTTATGGAGACGCCATTGTCATGAAAATACTGGAAACAAGCGTTTGATTGAAGACGATCTCAGTATAAATTTCACTTCTGCAAAACGCACTTCCCGCAAAGAATTCACAATACGAGCAGACAACGCTTACCCTAAGCGCGATCGTTGGATCGATACAAGGCTCGGCGGCCAACGACGCACATGAAAAAGCCCCCGCCATTGAGGAAAATGACGGGGGCTTTTCATGACGATATGGCGCTGATGGTCAGACGCTGACAATCAGAAGCTGGCGATCTCTTCCGGACGCAGGAAGCGACATTCGCCGGGTTCCAGCTCCGGGTCCAGCTCCACGTCGCCGATGGCTTCACGGTGCAGGGCTTCGACATGATTGCCGATGGCCGCGAACATGCGCTTGACCTGGTGATAGCGGCCTTCGGTGATCCACAGCAGACCCACGGTGGCCGTTTCCATCTCCAGGCGTGCCGGACGCGTCGGCTTCTCTTCGCCATCCAGCATCAGGCCGTGTTCGAAATCTTCCACCGCACGCGCCAGCTCATCCCCTTCCAACGGGCGCGCCAGGGTCACGCGATAACGCTTGGCACAGGCTTTCTTGGGTGAGGTGACGCGGTGGTTCCACTGGCCGTCATCCGTCATCAACACCAGACCGGTGGTGTCGACATCGAGACGCCCGACGATGCTCAGGCGCTCGACATTGGGCAGCTCGATCAGGTCGTGCGCGCGCTCATACAGGCCCGGCTTGGTGGTGCATTCGACATTGGCCGGCTTGTGGAGCATCAGATAGCGCAGGCCCATCAGCTCCAGGTGCTCGCCGTTCCATTCGACGCGCATGCCATCCTTGACGGCACGCGCGGTGTTCTTGACTACCTCACCATCCACGGTGACATCGCCGCGATGCACGACCTTCTTGGCATCGCTGCGGCTGAGATCCGTGGTTTCGGTAAGGAATTTGTCCAGGCGCATCAGGCCTCCAGAGTGAAATGATCGGCGTCCATCCACGCCGGAAACTTGGTTCGAAACTCGTCGAGGGCGCCGCGTTCAAGCGTCACCGTCTCGATGAAGGGTTGGTCTGGCGCGGGGTCGAGGATGGGCTCGCCCTTGTAATCGCAGACCATGGAATCGCCGGTATAGTGCAGCCCGTTGGCATCGTCACCCACTCGGTTGACGCCCACCACATAGGCCAGATTCTCGATGGCGCGTGCCTGAAGCAGGGTGCGCCACGGATGCCGCCGTACGCCCGGCCAATTGGCCACGCACAGCAGCAGGTCATATTCGAAGGCGCTGCCGGTGGCACACTCTGCCGCGCTCATGCCGCCAATCACGGGGCGTTGACGCAGCCAGGTCGGGAAGCGCAGGTCATAGCAGACGGACAGCTGGATCCGGAAGCCATTGAGCTCGACGATCACCCGCTCATTGCCCATGCCATAACGCTCATGCTCGCCTGCCATGCGAAACAGATGGCGCTTGTCGTAATGTCTCAGCTCACCACTCGGCGTGGCCCACAGCATGCGGTTGTAGCACTCGTCTCCCTCGAGTACCGCAATGCTGCCCGTCATCACGCAACCGCGCGCGACAGCCTGCGCCTTGAGCCAGGCGACACTCTCGCTGGTCTCCATCGGCTCGGCCATCTCACGGGAATTCATGGTGAAGCCGGTGGCGAACATCTCGGGCAGCACGATGAGGTCGGTCAGGGCATTGTGGCCGTCAGGGCCGGTCGTCAGGCCAGCGGCGTCCAGCTGCTCGCCCAGCAGGCGACAGTTCTCTGCCGGGTCTTCCCAGCGCAGATCGGCCTGCACCAGGCTGACACGCAACTTGCCTGCGTCTTCCCACGTTGCTGATGGATTCGTCACTGTCATGCCGTCTCCCTGATCCTCGGTCATCTTGCCCTCATGCCGCCCTCCCGGGACACGCCTTGCGGGTGATGGAGGGCGTGAGGCCTGCATGCCATCGCGAGCATGAATGCGCCCATTCTACCGTCTGTGGCGCTCAGATGTGAGAGGCAATGCGGGAACTGGCCGACAACTCCGCGCGGCTCAGCCAGCGGATGTGTGCATGAGTCGCCGATGATATATTGACCATCGATATGCTGCCGCGGCCTGAAGGCGCGACGCAGGCCATCGCTTCCCCTTATGCTGATGTTGCGCGGGGCTTGATGCCGGCTCCGTCAGCGCCGGCTGATGAAGCCCGGCGCATGGACCTCGGTCCGCCTGTCGCCCACGCGCGCTGTCACCCCCACTCATTCGTGCTCCAGGAGCCCTGCATGCCTCAGCTTCGCTTCCATGGCGTTACCCCCGCCCGTCTCGCCCCCGTCTCGCGCACGCTTGTCGACCAGCTCAGTGAGGCCACGGCGACGCCGCGCGATGAGTTCACGCTGGAGTGCATCAGCACGCAATATGTCTTCGACGGCCAGACGGTGGATGCCTTTCCCTTCGTCGAGGTGCTGTGGTTCGAACGCGGCCAGCAGGTCCGTGACGTCTGTGGCGAGGCCATCCACCAGGCAATGCGCGAAGCCGGCTACCCCGAGACCGAGACCTTCTTCCTCGCGCTGTGCCCCTCGGGCTACTACATCGCGGGCAAGCCACTGGCTCAGGATGGCGAGAGTGACTCGCGATGAGCCAGGCGCAGAGCACGCCCGAGAGCGATGAAGCGGCAGCCCTGGCCCGTCGCGAAGGCCTCAAGGGGGTCGGCTACGGCCTGACGGCCTATGCCATGTGGGGCTGCTTTCCGCTGTACTTCGCGCTGTTTTCCGGCATCCCCGCCTGGGAGGTGTTGCTGCACCGCATCCTGTGGAGCTGCGTGTTTCTCATCCTCCTGATCAGCCTGCTGAAGCGCTGGTCACCGATTCGCAGCGCATTGTCCAGGCCACGGCAACTATGGCCGGGGCTGGCGTGCGCCTTGTTGATCGCGGCCAACTGGGGGATCTACATCTTCGCGGTGGAGCAGCATGAAGTGCTGCAGGCAAGCCTCGGCTACTTCCTGACGCCATTGGTCAACGTGGCACTGGGCATGCTGGTGCTCAAGGAGCGCCTGACTCGCCTGCAAGGCGTGGCGCTGGGGCTGGCGGCGCTGGGCCTGAGCCTGCAGTTTCTCAATCTCTCCGAGCTGCCCTGGATCACCCTTTCGCTTGCGCTGTCCTTCGGCACCTACGGGCTGCTGCGCAAGCGTGTCGCGCTGGATGGCCTATCGGGGCTGTTCGTCGAGACGCTGATGCTGGCGCCCCTCGCCCTGCTGTTGATCGCGGGTCTGTGGCAGACAGGCGAGTCACGCTTTCTGGCCACGGGCATCGGCCCGCTGGAGCTGCCCGCCAGCGTGCTGCTGATGTCCAGCGGTATCCTGACGGCGCTTCCGCTGCTGGCCTTTGCCGGCGCGGCACGCCGCCTGCGCCTCGCCACCGTCGGCTTTCTGATGTACATCAACCCGAGCATGCAGTTCGCCATCGCGTTGCTGGTATTCCACGAGACCTTGCAGCCCTCGATGCTGCTCACCTTCGTGTTGATATGGTCAGGGCTGGCGCTCTATTCGACCTCGACCCTGCTGGCACATCGAGCCGAAAGCCGCAGCCGACGGGCACTCAAGGGCGGCACCTCGTGACGCCTTGCCAGTCCACCGACTCTCCAGGAGGCCATTGATGCCGGACACGGCTGACGATACCTGGCGCGCGCGACTGCTGCGCTTTCTCCCCCGCCTGATCGCTTTCGCCTGGCGGGTGCTGGGCCAGTTCATCGCCAATCGTGGCGTACTGCTGGCGGGGGGAGTGGGCTACAACATCCTGCTCTCCAGCGTGCCGTTGTTCGCCCTGAGCTGCGTATTGCTGACGCATCTGGTCGATGAGTCACGTCTGATGAGCATCATCGCCATCCAGGTCCAGCATCTGGGACCCGGGCAGGAAGACGTGCTGCTGGATGCCGTGCGCAAGCTGCTGGACAACCGTGACGTGATCAGCTGGATCGGGATGGGGGGCTTGCTGTTCTTCGCCGGGCTGGCCTTTCGCATGCTGGAGGATGCCATCGCGCTGATCTTTCATCAGCACCCGGTGATTCGCAAACGCAGTGCCTGGATCTCGGCCCTGCTGCCCTATGCCTTCGTGATGGTACTGGGGGCCGGCCTGCTGGCACTGACCCTGCTGGTGGCACTGGCCTCGGCGATGAATGATGCCCTGACCCTGCTGACGGGTATCGAGGTCACGCTCGGCGAGGCGGGCAGTGAAGTGATCTACCTGATCAGCATCGTCGGCATGTTCGGGCTGTTCAGCGCCATCTACAAGATCCTGCCCCAGACACGCGTCTCCACTCGCCGTGCACTGGTCGGCGGGCTGGTCGCGGCGACCCTGTGGGAGCTGACACGTCTGGCGCTGAGCTGGTACTTCACTCACCTGTCCTTCGTGGGCGCCATCTATGGCTCGCTGGCCACCTTGATCGTGTTGCTGCTGGGCCTGGAGGTTGGCGCCATCATCCTGCTGCTTGGCGCTCAGGTGATCGCGGAACTCGAGCAATGCTCACGCGAGAACATCCGCTGGTACCGCACGCCCAGCCGTACCCCTCTGACGCGCCTGCAATCCCGTCGCAACGCCATGCAACATGCCGGGGCGATCAGCGAAGAGGAACTGCCACCCGATGAGCCAGATGATGCGAAAAGGCCCGACGAACGCTGACCGCAATGGAAGCGGATGGAGATAGGCTAGAGAGAAATGGAAAGAGAGATAGAGAGATAGAGAGTTAGAAAAAAAGAAATAGAAAAAAGAGAGATACCACGCAAAAAACCGCCCCTCAGGGCGGTTTTTTCATTGGCGCCCCCCTGCTGAGGGGATGCGCCTTCACGCGACAGCTGCCTCACCCTAAAGAGCCGAGGGCAGCTGGCGAGCGTCTCAGCTGTCGAGAGACGCCTCAAGGGTGATCTCGGCAGTGAACAGCTTGGAGATCGGGCAGCCGGCCTTGGCCTTCTCGGCGGTCGCCTGGAAGTCCGCGTCACTGATACCCGGCACCTTGGCCTTGGTCACCAGCGCGATCCTGGTGACGCTGAAACCGCTGTCATCCTTGTCCAGATGCACGGTCGCGCGGGTATCGATGGCGCTCGGCTCATGGCCTGCCTCTCCCAGCATCATCGACAGCGCCATGGAGAAGCAGCTGGCATGTGCTGCGCCGATCAGCTCTTCAGGATTGGTACCCGCGCCGTCTTCGAAACGCGTATTGAAACCATAGGGCTGATCCTTGAGGGCACCGCTTTCACTGCTGACGGTACCTTTACCCTGCTTGACGCTACCTTCCCAATGCGCGGAACCGGTTTTCTTGATCGTCATGCGTGTCTCCTTGACTGGGTGAACTCTCAGGGGGCCGTTGCCCTCTCCCCATCACATTGTCATGCCAGGCGACGACTTCAAGGGTCCGACACCAGATAACCGCCCTGACCACCGGATACGCCAGCCACCTCACCTGCCAGCGATGCAGGAACGTCAGCGAGAGTTGATTTCTCGTCATCTGCCCCGATCTCTGTTCCATCAGCGTCCAGTACAGCGCAACGGCTGGATGTCTCTTGCACAACGAGCAAGCGCTCATTGACTTGCTCACGGAATGGCCTGGCCCATGCTCCACGCCGTTTCCCCAAAGGAGCACTCGACATGTCATTCACGACCCCCTCGCCCTTCCGAGCAGGCGCTTCACGCAAGACGCGCTACGGTGTCGGCATCGCCGCCGTGATGCTGGGCTGCCTGAGCCTGTCACCGGCCTATGCCTTCGACGAGATGAATACCGAGACGGGAGTCAGTGGTGCCGCTGCCTCCCAGCACTCCTCGAACGGCGAGCCGACCACCAGCCACTCCACGCGTACCGCTGAGGATTCCCGCGACAATGGGGCGAATTACCAGCAGCACCAGCAGCCCGAGGCCAGCCAGCAATCCAAGGATGAGGCCAAGCGTCAGGTACAGAAGAGCCTCGACGGCGGAGATATCGGAAGCCAGGGGGGGCGACATGCCAATACTGGCCAGGCCAAGCCGACCGAGAACTGGTTCGGCTGCCCACCCTCCGGCGGCAAGCAGACTGCCCAATGTGACGGCAAGTGATCGCCCGGGCTGAGCCCTCGCGCTAGACACGATTCCCGCGGATGAAACAGGCCCGCAACCCTTGGTTGCGGGCCTGTTTCGTTGCATGCACATGCGTGGGTGCAGGGCATGTGCATGGAAAGCAGTACACCGTTGCCACAATATGCAGCAACCGTGAATTGATTACGAAAATCCCTTGATATTCAGGCAATTACGCAATCAAGTTGTCGAAACGACAACACTCTCCTTCCAGTGATCCCGCTTGTGACACCCCACCTCGGCAGGCACGATATATCGCATACAGATGATCCGTCGATCATCCCTCAAGGCCACTGCACGGCGTCTGCATGACGCCAGCACTGCATCGATTTCCGTCTTGTTCAGTACGCAGTCAGTGCAGGTCCCACGACCGGATACGACAGCGGAGTCATCTCCGCAGGAGAGTTACGCATGACAGACACCAAGACACTGTTCACCGCCCACACGCTTGGCGAGCTTGAGCTTCGCAATCGCCTGGTGCTCGCGCCGATGACCCGTACCAGCGCCCAGGAGGATGGCCTGGTCCACTTCGACATGGTCGATTACTACCGCGATTTCGCGCGCGGCGATTTCTCGTTGTTGGTCACCGAGGGCCTGTACACCGATGAGGCCTTCAGCCAGGGCTACGCCAACCAGCCGGGACTGGCCACTCAGGCCCAGCAGGACAGCTGGCGCCCGGTGGTCGAGGCCGTGCATCAACAAGGCGGCCGACTCATCGCCCAGTTGATGCATGCCGGTGCCCAGACTCAGCACAACCGCTTCAAGGATGAGGTGGTCGCACCCTCAGAGAGCCGGGCCAGTGGCGAGATGCTCAGCTTCTACGGCGGCTCCGGCCCCTTCCCGCTGGCTCGCGAGATCAGCGAATCGGAGATTCACGAGGCCATCGCCGGCTTTGCCACCAGTGCTCGCCTGGCCAGGGAAGCTGGCTTTGACGGGGTCGAGCTGCACGGTGCCAACGGCTACCTGATCCACCAGTTCATCAGTGAGCGCTTCAACCAGCGTGACGATGCCTGGGGCGGCGATGCCACTGCCCGGCTGGCCTTCCCGCTCGCGGTGATCCGCAGTGTGCGTGAGGCCGTCGGCGACGACTTCCCACTCGGCATGCGGCTGTCGCAGGGCACCGTGACCGAGCCGGACCTCAGCTGGGCCGGTGGACCTGACGCGGCTCGTGCGCGCTTCTCGCACCTGATCGAGGCTGGCCTGGACTTCCTGCACCTGACGGGTGGCGATGTCGCCGCACCCGCCTTCCCCGAGGCAGCGAATGCTGACGAGCGCTCGCTGAGCCTGACGGCGCTTGCCGACCAATCGCGCAAGGCACTGGAGTCAGACATCACGCTGATCACCAATGGCGGCGTGGACAGCCCCGAGAAGGCAGTGGCGGCGCTTGAGCACGCCGACCTGGTCGCGATCGGGCGTTCGGCACTGGCCAATCACGACTGGCCCAAGCGCGTGAAACGCGACACCTGCCTGACGCCCTTCGACTTCGCGATGCTGTCTCCATTGGCCACCCTGGCCAACGAGGAAGACTGGCGCATCGCCAACGACAAGCCGGCCAACTGCGAAGGCCGCTGCTGATGTCGGCAGACTGAAGCAGGACGCAGCGGGCCCCGCCACTCAGTGGCGGGGCCCGCTGCGTTGGAAACCCGTCAAGCCTTGAAGGGCGCTTCTGCACTGAAGGCCAGCCCCGCCGATGCCGGCGGTCTGATGCTCGTCATGCCGCGCAAGGTGCTCAAGTGCTGGGCCGTCATTCCCCTCGCGGCTTCCGACGCCTCGTGCTCTCGCTCATCCTGCGTCTCGCTCAGCAGCGACGGATAGTGCCGCGCCCACTCGGCCAGCTCCTCAAGCCCCGTGGCAAGACTGACCACTGGCCGAAAACCGGTCAGCGCCTGGAGTGCCGAGGTGTCAGCCCAGGTGCGCTCGACATCGCCCGGCTGCATCGGCAGCAGACGTCTGCGGGCCGTGATGCACAGCGCCGCTTCCAGTCCGTTGATGAAGTCTCCCAGCGCGATGGGCTCGCCACGGCCGAGATTGAGCACCCGTGACGGTGCCGCGCTGGACACCTGAGCGGGTGGCAGCGGCATGAGACGGAAGATGCCCTCCACGATGTCACTGACATGGGTGAAGTCACGTGCCATCTGCCCCCGGTTGTAGACATCGATCACCTCACCGGCCAGCAGCTTGCGCGCGAATCTCAGCGGCGCCATGTCCGGTCGGCCGCGCGCGCCATAGACGGTGAAGAAACGCAGCCCCGTCACCGGCATGCCATAGAGGTGCGAGTAACTGTAGGCCATCAGCTCATTGGCTCGCTTGGTGGCGGCATACAGCGATAGCGGCCGCTCCCCCACCTGGGCTTCCTGCAGAGGCTGAGCGGCGTCATCCCCATAGACGGAGCTGCTGGAAGCGTAGAGCAGATGACTCGGACGCGCGGCACGGCACGCCTCGAGAAGGTTGACGAAGCCGACCAGATTGCTGTCGACGTAATCGAAGGGCTGGCTGATGGAATGCCGCACCCCGGCCTGGGCGGCCAGGTTGACGACCACCTCGAAGCCCTCGTCCTTCATCAAGGCGAGCAACGCCTCGCGCTCGACCAGATCCAGCGGCACGAAGCGGAAACTGCCCGGCCGGCGGCCATCGCCGCACTCTCCCGCACACTGGCTGGCCAGCGTCTCGAGGCGCGCCAGACGATGCCTCTTCAGCGCCAGCGGATAATAGGGATTGAGGTTGTCGAGTCCGACGACCTGCATGCCTTCCTGCAAAAGGCGCTCGCACAGCGCGGCGCCGATGAAGCCTGCGGCTCCCGTGACCAGAATCTTCATGCTCATTGTCTCTCCTGCGCGGACATGTCCCGCTTTAATGACGCGGACGGCAAGCCACCCAACGCCGCTGCGGGAATCGTCATCACTCGATGGCGTCCCTGATGGAAGATCCGTGAGGTATCCGCCTTGCCATCCGCTGCCGCCTGACACCAGTCGCGCATGCCGGCCAGCGGGCCTTGCGTGCCTGGCAGACGCAGACACTTCTCCGCCTCGATCACCAGCCAGCCATCCGGATGCGCCGCCTGCCAGGCGCTAAGCGACCCCGCATCCCGCGTGAGCGTCTCCAGTGGCCGGGTCAGACGGCCGGTGAATTGCCAGGTCGCTTGATAGTCCCAGCCGACGACAGCCACCTGCTGGCCAGCCTGCTGTCGGCCATTGATCCATTGCGCGATGGCGGTCTGATCCAGACGCGGCCACAGCGGGCGCAATGTCAGGCTCAACAGACAGGTCACCAGCAACACGCTGCCCAGCACCAGGCGGCGCTGCGCATTCAGGACACCGTCGTGGCGGGCCTGCACACCCGACACCTGACGCGCACTGATTGCCCCTGACGTCGCGCTGGACGGCCACAGGCCTGACATCAATGCCAGCAAGCCCGCGCCAGCCAGGAAACTCGACAGGCTGGCACTGCTTGAGGCCACCAGTGCAGAGTCCGCCGACCATCGTGCAAGGCCTGTCGGCGCCAGTGACGGCATCACGATGACCGCCAGTGCCAGACTGGCAACGCCCAGTCCACCGCTTGTCATCGCCAGCAGCCGCAGCGCCCCATGAGCCGGTGGCTGACGAAGCGCCGCCCAGGCCAGCAACAGGCTCAGCGGCACCAGCAGCGGCATCAGGTAATGCACCTGCTTGCCGGAGATGAGCGAGAAGATCAGCAGGCCACTCAGCGCCCAGACGCGTCCCAGCCTCAACAATGGCTGCTCGGCCGTCGGCCGCTGGGCAATCGAGGCCAGAAACCCCTCCAGCAGCAGACGCGGGCGCAGGCTGAACGGGAAGATCAACACCACAAGCCATGGCAGATACCACCACAGCGGCCGCGCATGATCCTGCGCGGAGACGACCCGATGCGCCGTCTGCCCCCACAGCAGGTCCTCCACGTAGCTGGCCGGCCCGGTGATGACGGCGGGCAGCAACCACACGCACAGCACCACGAGACCCAGCAGCAGACTCATTCCCCAGCCGCGCCACTCGCCGGCCCAGACCTGGCGGGCCTTCGCCTGAGTCCACCAGGGGCGCGAGCCGACCACCACAGCAAACCACAACAGCGCCACCGGCCCCTTGGCCAGTAGGGCAAGCCCCAGCCACAGCCCACTCTCCGCCACCGCCTTCCAAGGCAAGGGCTGAGCCCCCTGTGGCGAACACCAGGGCCGCAGCGCCCCCAGCAGACAGGTAGTCAGCAGTACATCGAACATCAAGGCCTGGCTGTAGAGCATCCACATCAGGCAACCGGCGAGCGTCCAGCGGGTCAGAGAGACCCACTGCTCACGCACCTGCCATTCATCGCCCTCCCCCGCGGCCACCGGCCACAGGGTGCGAGCGACGCGTCCCAGCTGCCAGATCCCCAGCAGACTGACCAGCGGCATCAGCACTTTCGGCCAGACTTCATTGACCCCGAAGACCGCCCAGCCAGAGTGGATCAACCAGAACAACAGCACCGGCTTGTCCGCGTAGGGAGCGCCATTCATGCTCGAGACGAACCAGTGACCGGAATGCCACATCTCCCACGCCACCGAGACATAGCGGGTTTCATCGATGGGCAGATAGGGTCGCGCCAGCGCTCCTGCCATCAGCAAAGTCAGCCACAGTGCCCAGCACAGCCGCTCGCTGGCACACAGGTTGGCCCCTGAGCTGACGGCGCTTTCGGCCAGTGCCATCGCCTTGCGCCAGCGGCCAGCCCGGGTGGCGGGCTCCGTCTCGCTGCGCTTGATCACACGTGAGCGGGGTGTCTGACGTTTCATGGGCGGGCCTCCGTCATCACGTCATGGCGCCCGGGGAGGCCGATCAACCGCGCCGCCTCATCGGAGACCGAGGTCGGCGCCAGATACATCGGCGCGGCATCAGCATCGCCGCGACACGCCAGCGCCGCTCCTCCGGGTAGCAGGGCCCAATGTTCATCCGGTTCACTCAGCGTGATGGCCTGCGTTGCCTCCAGGCAGGCATGCCGCTTGAGCATCCTGGGAGTCATCAGGGCCCAGCGATGCTGCGGTGCCGCTTGCAGCCAGGCATACAGCCGCGAGAACTGGTCCGCCTCCGACGTCTTGTAGCCGAAGTGCCATAGCGGCTGGCGCGCCTGCAGGAGGTACTGCTCCCGGAAGTCAGGGATCGCCAGCGCCTGGTGATCACTTTGCTCGGCGACCTGAGCCATCAGTGCCGCCGGATTGCGCACCGGGTCCATCAGTCGCGCGCCCCAGGTCCCCCACAGGACCCAGAAGACCACCAGCCAGCTGCCCAGCGCGAGCAGGCCACCACGTGGTTTCCACCCCGCGCACAGCGCCACGCCAGCCCCTCCCAGAAGCCCCCACCATCCCCAGGGCACCAGGCCTTCCTGCTCGGCAAGCCTCGTCAATGCCGGAAGTCCAGCGGCCCCCAGCAGTGCCGCGCCCAGAAAGATGCCGGCAAGTCCCGCGCACAGCGCGAAGGCCAGCCAGGCGACATGCCGCTTTCTGGACAGGCCGGGCAACAAGGGCGCCAGGCCGACCACCAGCAGCGGCAGCGCCGGCAGGAGGTAGACGCCCCGCTTGCCGGGGGACAGCGAGAAGAACACCACGATCAAGACCGCACCGCTCAACGGCAGCCAGACGCGTAGATCACGACGCCACAAGCGGGTGGCGAGAGCCTTCGGCCACCAGGGCAGCGTCAACAGCAGCGGCATCCACGCCCAGGGAATCACCTGGGTCAGGAAGTAGTGCCAGGGCTTGAGGTGGTGCCAGCTGTCGGCGTAGCGCTCGGCGGTCTGCTTGAGCAGAATGTTGTCGCGATAGGCTGCCAGCTCCGGGTCGGCAGAGAGCAGCGACATCACCAGCATCGGCCCGACCCAGACCAGTGGTGCTGCCAGCAACCAGCAGAGCCCGATCAACAGCTCACGCCAGGACAGCTGACCGGCACGCTGGCCACCACTGCGCCAGCGCGACGCTCGGCGCATGGCCAGCAGCCAGAACGGCAACATCAGGAGCGGCAGGAAGCCGACTCCCTTGGTGATGATGCCCAGCCCCATCGCGAAACAGCCAAGATGGAAGTAGCGCACACCATCATCGAGCAGTGCATGGCGCAGCATCCCCCAGCAGCCGAGCATGATGAAGGCGGTGACCAGCATGTCGATCTGCGCGGTACGTGCCTGCAGCACGAACTGCAGCGTGGCGATCAGCCACAGGCCGGCGATGAAGGCGACGCGCTTCCCGTGCAGGCGACGGATCAGGTCCACGCTCAGCGCCAGCGTCACCACCCCGGCGACCAGCGACGGCAAGGCGAAGCCGATGCGAATGTCGCCACTCACGCCGGTGGCCAGGCCACTGAGCCACATGAAGATCGGCGGCTTGTCGGGATAAAGCTCCCCCCCGCGATGCGGCAGCCACCAGTGGCCGGTGACCCACATCTCGAGACCGTTGAGCGCGAAGCGTGGCTCATCCGCCGGCCAGGGCATGCGCATGCCGAGCCCGATGGCCGACACCAGCAGATACAGCAGCGCAAGGCTCCACCAGGGGTGACGGGCGAGGCGTTGATAGAGACGGGCTTGAAGCATCGTCGTCATGCGCACGATGCCTTGTGCCGAGCACTTCGTGCCTCGAGTCGCGCCACCTCATGGGCGAGCCGGGCATTCTCCTCCGCGAGTCGAGCGTGTTCGGCCCGCAGCCGACTGTCGCCGGCCGCGAGGAGTGAGCCCTCCGGCTCGCAGGCCTTTGAGGAAGCGGTGGGCTTCTCGACGCTCGATGCATCGTCACTGGCCGCCTGCTGGCGTGAGGCGCGGTCCCGCTTGATCAGGCTCAGGTTGCGCAGATAGATGAGGAGTCCGGCCCCCTGGCCGGCGATGAACACCGGGTCCTGGCGATGGATGGCATACGCCAGCAAGGTCATGCCGCCTGCCAGCGAGAACCACCAGAAGGCGCGCGGCACGATGGAACGACGCGCCTTCTCGCTGGCCAGCCACTGGATGATGAAGCGCGCCGAGAACAGCGCCTGACCACCGAAGCCGAGGGCCACCCACCACGGATTGACATCCATCAGTGTGCTCCCCGCGCCACGCCGGCGTGAGGTGTGGCGATGCCAGAGAGATCGACCGCCCCAGTCGCCCTGCCGGTATCGATCCCCGACATGTCTCTGGCGGCATGTTCGCCGACTTCCGATACATCACGGCTTCTGCAAGCGGGATGGAGCGCGACCTCCAGCGGCGACAGCGTCTCACTGACGGCATTGCCGGAGAGATTCTGCAGCGGCGAGGGCAGGCGCGAGCGACGTACCAGCCACATCACGCCGATGATGTCGCTGATACCGACCCACAATCGATCGAAGAAGCCGTACTTGGAAACCCCGGCGACACGCTCACGATGGCGTACCGGCAAGGACTGCACCTTGCCGCCCTGTGCCCGCACCAGCGCAGGCAGGAAACGGTGCATGTGATCGAAATACGGCAGACGCAGGAAGACGTCACGACGTGTGACCTTGATGCCGCAGCCGGTGTCCGGCGTATCGTCATGCAGCAGCGCCTGGCGGATGGCATTGGCCAGCCGCGAGGACACGCGCTTGACAGCGTCATCGCGGCGTTCGGTGCGATGCCCCGCCACCATGTCCAGTCCCTCGAGACTGGCCAGTGACAGCATGTCCGGCAGGTCTGCCGGGTCGTTCTGGCCATCGCCATCCAGGGTCGCCAGCCATTCGCCACGCGCCAGACGTGCGGCCTGCCACAAAGAGGTGCTCTGCCCGAAACTGGTGTCATGGTGATAGGGACGCAGCCGCGAATCTTCCAGGGCTGCCTGCGTGAGCCAGCGCCAGCTGTCATCGCTGGAGCCATCATCGACCACGATGATCTCGTAACGCCGACCGGCGAGTGCCGCATGCACCTCGGCGATCAGCTTCGGCAGGTTGTCTCGCTCATCACGCCCGGGTATCAGCACCGAAATCCCCTCGCTCGAGGAATCCTCCTGCGCTGACACATGCGGTGAGCTGGGGGTGGGCATTGCGGTTGAGGACGGCATGGCACGGCTCCTGGCGAGGATGGGGCGGAGAACATGACGGCCAGTTGCCGATGCCCCTGTTGATCTGGGCAGGCAGGCCGCGCGTTGCAGCAGAGACTGCGCGCGAACCATTAAGACAGCATTAAGTGAGGCTCAGATGACACCCGCCAATGCAGAAAGCCCCCGTCGCGCGGGGCGACGAGGGCTTCCTCAAGGGTCCATGATGCTGCCGGAGACTGTGCTGCAAAGGCCTCGGCGAGAGCCGGCGTCAAGGTCAGTCGTGATTCTGCCAGTGGTCTCGCCCCCACTGCCGGCGCTCGGCGGGCGTCAAGAATGACCAGACCACACAGCGACTGATCTTCTGTCCCTGGGACATCTCGATCACCCGCACCTCGCTGGCACCGCTTGCCGCCAATGCCTGCTTGATCCCCGGCAGACTGCTGGCATGCGCCACCAGCGAGCTGAACCACAGACAGCGCGACGCCACGTCACGACTCTCGCTGACCATGCGCGTCACGAAGGCTTCCTCTCCTCCCGGACACCAGAGTTCGGCCGCCTGACCTGCGAAATTCAGCGCGGGTGCCGACTGGGCGCTGTGTCGGCGAGACCTGTCGACCCTGGATCTGTCGTCACCAGCCCGCTCCTGGCGAGTCCTGCCCTTGCGCGAGGCATTGCCGCGCTGCTGGCGCGACTTGTCCAGCCCCCGCCATTTGCGCTGCGCTTCACGCGCCATGTCAGCTTCGCTGGCATGGAATGGTGGATTGCACAGCACCAGATCGAAGCGTTCCGCCTGCCCCCATAGCCCGGCGAAGAGCGCACGCCGATCCCGTTGCAGACGCAGCTCGATCTGACCACGCAGCACCACATTGGCCATCACGTTGCGGTGGGCCGATTCCAGCGCCGTGGCGCTGATGTCACTGCCGACCATCTGCCAGCCGAAGCTGCGATTGGCCAGCAACGGATAGATGACATTCGCACCGACACCGACATCCAGCGCCCTGACTCGCTCCCCCGGGGGCAACTGCCCCCGCCCGTTGGCCTCGACCAGCAGGTCCGCCAGATAGTGCAGATAGTCGGCCCGGCCGGGAATCGGCGGACACAGATAGCCCTCGGGAATGTCCCAGTCGCTCACCCCGTAGTGATGACGGAGCAAGGCGCGATTGAGGGCCTTGACGGCCATCGGGTCCGAGAAATCGATCGAGGCGTTGCCGCCCGGTGTCGTGATGAGAAAGGCCGCCAGTTCCGGGCTGACCCGAGTCAGCGCCGACATGTCATAACGCCCCCGGTGGGGATTGCGCGGGTGCAGCTCTCCCTTGCGGGCCGGTATCACCTTGACGGGCGCCGCGCTGGAGGTGGCGGGCTTCCCTCGGGAGGCCGGCTGCCGCCTGGCGGGCGAGTCGTGTCGGGAAGAGGCATCGGACTTGGACGGGGAAGCACCGCGTGGGCGGCGCGAAGAGGAGGACATGACGACATACCAGGCAATGACGGGGCCCGCCATCTTACCAGAGGGCGCAGTGACAGGCGGCTACCCTCGGGCAACTTTGCCCACCGCAGACGTCCTGTGCTTGGAAAACGCCCATGGGAGGACGTTCACGGCGAGAATTCACCACCATCCGGCGGGAGCCGCGGGAGCCGCGAGAGCTGCGAGAGCCACAAGTGCGATAAGCGAGGGCCCGCCAGACGAGGCGCGGCTCAACCAGGGGCTTTGCTCAACCAGGGTCACTGCTCAATCAAGGTCACGGCTCAACCAGGGTCACCGCTCAACCAAGGTCACTGCCGATCAGTGCCCCACGCGCGTTGGCACGCTGGTCGACTCGGCGCGCCTGGGCACGGCGTGCCGTGGGACGCTCGATGGCCAGCGGGCAATTGCTGCAATAGCCAAGGCATTCGATACGGTAACGCACGCAGCATACCTTGCGGGGCACATGCCGTTCGCCATGGCGGTCCATCACCTCGCTGACCGGCTGATACAGCGGATTGCGCCGCCCGTCCGCCAGCACCCTGGTCGCCATCAGCTGGCGTGCCGGCGCGGCCTGCGCGACCCACCCCTGCTCCTCCAGCATGCCGACGATGTACACGAAGTAATGTGCCGCGTTGCTCCAGAAGACCTTGGGACCCAGCGGGGTATGCGGCACGAGGCGCTCAATGACGGCCTCGAGATGCGCCAGATAGCCCTGGAAGCGCACCTGCAGCCGCGCCTCCTCCTCTGCCGCCGCGATATCTGCCGTGAGGCTGACGCCCTGACCTGCCGCGTCATCGAGTATCAGCTGGGTGACCACACCATGCTCGCCAAGGCGCAGCGAGAGATGGCGCAGCTCCAGCGGCAGTTGATGGTCGAGCAGCAGATTGGCCGCCAGTGGCAGCGATACCATCGAGGACAACAGGTACTTGGACCACTGGGAAAGCAGTGCCCGCTCATCCGGTGCCTCCGCGCCCTGCTGCCCCTCGTACTGCATGCCATGTGCGGCGATGCAGGCCGAAAGCCAGCCGGGGCTGAGCACATCACGTGCCGGCACGACACGGTCCAGCGATGACTCGCCACCTGCCTGCGCCTGAGCGCTGGTAGTGATCAGGTCCCGATAGGCAACCATCGGACCGGCAAAGAGCGGGGAAAGCGCGTCGATCATCGGTAGGCTCGCAGACATGAGGAGACGGACGGTGCCTCACATACTAACGAAAACTATTAGCATTTGCATATCAAAAAAGCGTGATGGACCTCAGGCGTGTCTTCCCTCTCTCGTCAAGCCTGCCGCCCGTCAGAGCCTGCCATCCCGGCATAGCCGACGCCTGACCCAGGCATCATAGAGACGAGTCAAGGTCGGCTCGACCAGCGGACGAGTGATCAACCACCCCAGCCAGGCAAGGCCGGGGAGACGGGCCAGCAGCAGACGGTACGCCGGCATGCCATCGCAGATCCGCTCATCGGCCGTCTCGACATGCAATGACAGCAGCGCGCGCTGCAGGGAAATGCCCCGCGCGGCGAGACGCTCGGCATGCTCCGTCGCATCCCACCACTCGACGCCAGCATCGAGGCGCGACAGTCGCTCATAGCGTGCACGCTCACGCCGACATACGGGACAGCGTGCATCGTAGTAGACCTTGAGGGCCGCTCGAGACGGCGGCCGGGCGGAATCCGACATGCTCTGACTCTCCGGGGGATGAATGTCAGCGTCTGGCCATCAGGGCTGCTGATCAGAGCTGGTGATCAGGACTTGTGATCAGGGCTGGCGCAGGGCCACGGCTCAGGAAGCCGCGCCGATCCGCTCGGAATACTGCTTGTCTTCATAGCGATGCAGCGGCGCATCCTCGCCACAGTCCGGCGTGGTCTGGAAGGTCTTGCGCACGTCGAGCACGCCCAGGCTCTGGATGGTGCGACGCCCCAGCAGTACCGGGTAATTCATGCCATCACGATCCCGCAGACTGAACTGCTCCTCGTAACGTTCGCCCCCCATGCACAGGGTCATCAGGACTACCGGGCGCGTATCACGTCCGCCGGCGCCGGAGACGGTCAGGTCACGATAGAGCGGGCGCTCGAAGGAATTCTCGACCATGTCGCCGCTGGCCTCATCCTCGACCTCCACGTCAAAGCGCACCCATTCCTCGTCGTCACGCGTGAACGTCTCGATGTTCTCGGCGTGCATCGAGGACGTCAGCGCGCCGCTGTCCAGCTTGGCCTTGACCAGCACGCCCCAAGGCTCGATGGTCGCCTTCTCCACCCAGCCGAAGACCTTGTCCTCCTCGGCCTGAGCCGCCGTTGGCAATGCCAGCGAGGCGATCAGCCCGAGCCCGGCAGCCCCGGCAAATTGACGGGTGACGCGTGAAAGAGAGCGTGAAAGAAAGGTAGCAGCGTGTCTCGACATCGTGACTCCTGATAAAGGTGGCGACATTGCCAGCGCAACGTCCAACATCTTTCACCATGGAGGTTTGCACCAAGGTTAACAAGCCATGAGAGCACCACATGACATGTCATCGCGCCGCTACGTTGCGTTTGTGCACCCTTGATCTCGCGCGCCTTGTCCATCAGGTATCACTGAGTGCCCGGGCATTGCCTCGCTGAGATCGCCTCGCTGAGATCGCCTCGCTGAGATCAGCGCCATGTCATCACTGCAGGAACATCGGCGCCGGGCCATCCGTGCCATCCCATCAGAATGCCCGATACGACAGGAGGTCCCATGCAATCCGCGCTACGTGATCTACTTTCCGACTGGAGCCTGTTTCTCGGCTGGTTACTGCTCATGCTGCCGTCACTGGTCTGGGTCCTGCGTGACCTGACGACCAGCAATGCCCATCTGGCGCCGATGATGAAGTGGGTCTGGGGGCTGACCACGCTGTACTCCGGAATAGTGGGCCTTCTCGTCTATCGCTTTGCCGGGCGCCGCCAGATCGCGGACAACCGTGATGCACGCAAGGGACTGAGAAGCGTCGCGCACTGCTATTCGGGCTGCGGACTCGGGGAGTTCGTGGGGGTTGTGCTGGCGGTGGGTCTGCTGGCACTGGGCAACTTCGCGACGGCGATCATCACCTTCCTCTTCGCCTACCTGTTCGGCTTCCTGCTGACCGTCGGCCCGATGCTTCAGGCCGGCAGCGATGACAAGCGCAAGGTCATCCAGGATGCGTTCAGAAGCGAGACCGCCTCGATCTTCGTCATGGAGCTGGTGGCCATCTCGGTCGACCTGTGGCTGGGAGGCAGATCAGGCATGCATGACGCCCTGTTCTGGAATTCGATGGTCATCTCGCTGAGCCTTGGCCTGCTCGCCGCCTGGCCCGTCAATGTCTGGCTGGTGAAGCGCGGCATCAAGGGAGGCATGGCCGACCCACGCGAGACGGACCCGCATGCCCAGCATCACGCGCACTGCTGAGCCAGTCGCCGTGACGGTGGTTTGGTCTGCACTGCCCTCACGCTTTCCTGGTGCTGCTCTTGCGACGATCTCGCCTCGCTTTCTTGAACGTACCGCTTTCTTGAACGTACCGCCTTCTTGAAAGAGCAGACAGGAAAAGGCCCCGCCGGGGAAACCGGCGGGGCCTTGCGGGCTATCGTCTCAATGGCTCATGCCACGGGACCTGCCGTGATGCACAGCTCGGTCAGACGAACTCGCCATTGTGATGGACCTGCTGCACGTCTTCGCAGTCATCGAGCATCTCGAGCATCTTGTTGAGCAGCTCGGCGTCGTCACCGCTGACCTCGGTGTGGATCTGCGGGATGAAGCTGATCTCGTCGACTTCGAAATCAAGGTCTTCCCCGAAGAGATCGGTCAGTGCGCCCTTGGCCTTGAAGTGCTCGGTGGTCGGCGTCAACACGGTGATGATGCCATCATCCAGCTCGATATCGCTGACATCGACGTCAGCTTCCATCAGTGCCTCGAGCACCTTCTCCTCGTCGTCTTCCGCACCCTTGAAGGACAGGATGGCGCGGTGATCGAACATGTGCGAGACCGAACCCTGGGCGCCCAGCTTGCCCTTGCCCTTGTTGAAGCAGGTACGCACTTCACCGAAGGTACGGTTGTTGTTGTCGGTCAGGCAATCGACGATGACCATGACGTTGCCCGGACCGAAACCTTCATAGCGGGCCAGCGCGAAATCTTCACCGCCGGCGCCCTTGGCCTTGTCGATGGCCTTGTCGATGACGTGAGTCGGCACCTGATCCTTCTTGGCCTTCTCGATCAGACGACGCAGGCTCAGGTTACCGTTGGGGTCGACACCACCGCTCTTGGCCGAGACGTAGATCTCGCGTCCGTAGCGTGAATATACGCGCGCCTTGTTGAGTGAAGTACGCGCCATTGACTCTTTACGGTTCTGGAATGCTCTTCCCATGCAAGTCGACTCTTGTCCGCCTGAATTCAAATGCCCTTGCGATCGTGTCGCGGGACCTGATGCACCGCCGCCAGCTGGCCGCGATGCATTGCTGCAGGGAATAGTAACGCAGACCGCGCTCTGCGTCGCCATCGCGCCGCTCTGCTCGGCGCGGACTTGAGGGTTGTGTGCATGTGCCCGGCGCGATTGTCGGCGCGGCAAGGCACTGCCTCACAGGCAGTTGGTCGGCTTGGGCAGTCCTGCCAGGCGCGCGCCCACCTTGGGGGGACTGTCAGGAAACAGGCGCATCAGATGCAGCGAGCGCCCCTTTTCCGGCCCGAAGCGCTGGGTCATCGCCTTGGTCAGCGGCCGCATGGCCGGGGAAAGCGAGAAACGCTGATAGAAATCCCGCAATACCTCGATGACCTCCCAGTGTTCAGGGGTCAACTCACGGCCTTCTTCCGCCGCCAGCCGCTCGGCCAGCGCAGGGCTCCAGTCCTCGAGATCCACCAGATACCCCTCGGCATCAAGACCGATCTCACGTCCGTCGAGAGAAAGCGTACGTACCGTTTCACTGCTGGCCATTGCTCATCCTGATGTTTCGTTCCACTCAAGAAATGACATGCGACATGCCTGTCCGGCTGGCGTGACACCTCGCGCCGCGCCGCTCAGAACCAGGAGATCGTCTTGTCCGCGGCCTCGGTCAGCGCAACGAAGCCATCCACGTCCACCACGATCACGCTCGCGCTACAACGGCCCGACAGGCCACGTGACTCGAGATCCTCACGCAAGGCGAACAGACGCCCCTCCAGGCCGACGAAATAGTGCTCCGCGCCAGCCAATGCGCCGTTGACACCATCCTCGATCAGCAGCAGCTGGTCCTCGGGCCCCATGGCATTGAGCGCATCATCCAGAATGCGACTGGAAAATGGCGAGCGATTGAGAAGATGAAGATTCATGCAATTATCCAGTCAAGGGAGGCAGGAGTGCGCGGGACAGAGACGCGCCCGCGAAAGACGTGAGCCGCACGCCCGCCAGTGCGATCTTGCGCCCGAAGCGAGAGCGCGAGGGTGATGATGGCGGAGCATACCAGCCGCACGCCCGGGCGTCAGGCAGGCCTCAGAAGCTCAAGACCCGCGAGAAGGCGCCGGTCAGCGCCACGATATCGTCGTGCTCCATCAGGGTCACCGGCAACAAGGCGATATCCTCGACGCTCAGGCCCCGTGCGCGCAGGGCGGTGGCATCCACATAACAGCGCTGGACATCGTACATGTCCAGCGCTGCCAGGAGATTGTCACTGCCCTTCTGCCCCAGCGCGCCCGGTTGCTGGCCTTCCAGCAGGGCCAATACGCCATCCCCACTGAACAGCAACCCGACCTCGCGCCCGAAGGCCGCCGCGACCATCGCCGCCTCCAGCCCCTCGCGCAGCCAGCTGCTGCCATGCGGCGCGTGACGCAACAGGATCAACAGATCGCCCGGCGCGAGGTCATCGCTCACCTGCCCAAGGTCGGCAGCGTGCGTCGCTGTCTGTGACATCGCATCACTCATGGTGCTCTCCTCAGGCGAAGGTGATCAGGTGGTCATTCTCGAGCGTGGCTTCCACCAGCTGCCCGAGTCCGGTCAACTCGAAGGGCGCCTCGAGGGTCGCCCCCTGCTTGCCGTGTCGCGCGGCTTCACGCTCATCGAGCATGCCACGCCTGAGCCCGGCTGCCACGCACACCTGCAGACGGGTCTCGCCCTGCTCCGCCAGCGCGATCCAGCGGTCCCGCAGATGTGGCTCATCCTGAGGAGGTGCCATCATCGTCGCCGCGTTGTAGACGCCGTCGTGATAGAAGAACACCGTGCTCAGACGATGCCCGCGGGCCAGCAACGCCTCGGCGAAGCGCAGGGCCGAATGACTGGCCTGCTGACTGTAGGGACCGCCGTAGACGGCCAGAGCGTAACGCATGTGAACCTCGAGTCGGCTGCGCATTGAGGGCGACATTCTAGCGCGAGTGGTGGCATCTGTCAGAGCCCCGCATCGCCACCACCACCGCCGCGACGTACCGCCGTTCCCTGCCGCCGCGCCGTGTCCATGCCCCACAACGCAACGACCCCGCCGAGGCGGGGTCGTTGATGCAAGGCTTGCGGGGTAGCGTCTGACGATCAATCGTCGGATGCAAAGCCCAGCAGCGCCAGCAGGCTGACGAACATGTTGTAGATTGAGACGTACAGGCTGACCGTCGCCAGCAGATAGTTGGTCTGCCCGCCATGGATGATCTGGCTGGTCTCGAACAGGATCGCCGCGGAGGCGAACAGCACGAAGCCGGCCGATACTGCCAGCGCCAGACCACTGATGTTGAAGATCATCGCCGCCAGCATCGCCAGAATCAGCACGATGGCACCCGCGAACAGGAAGTTGCCAAGGAACGAGAAGTCCTTGCGCGTCACCAGTGCGACCGCGGACAGACCGGCAAAGGTGATGCCTGTCATGCCGAGTGCCGTCATCACCAGCTGAGCGCCGTTGGGCATGCTCAGGTAGGCATTGAGCACCGGGCCGAGCGTGAAGCCCATGAAGCCGGTGAAGGCGAAGGTCGCGAAGATGCCGGCGGTGGAATTCGCGGTCTTGTGGACCAGGAACATCAGACCGTAGGCACCGATCAGCAGCACGAAGATGTTCATGCGGCCCACGCCCATGCTCATCGCCACGCCAGCGGTGAGCGCAGAGAACAGCAGCGTCATCGCCAGCATCATGTAAGTGTTGCGCAGTACCCGGTGGGTACTGAGTGAGCGGCTCGCGGTATCCTGCGAGACCTGCCAGGAGCTGTTAGCCATGGTGTCTATCCTCAGGTTGCTACGATGGATGCATCGAATTGACCCCAGCATGCCCGTCGGGGTTTCCCTAATCAAGAGACAGGACGATGAAAAGCCCGTTTCATGCAACTATCCAGCGCGCAAAAGGCAACCTCATCCTCGCTCTCCCCGCACAGTATGGCACTCGCTACCTTTCAAGCATCTGAACGGAAAGGAAATTCACTCCAAGTCCTTGACGCGGCCAGAGAAATCCGTAGTATTTCATCCCGTGAGTCGGAGGGATGGCAGAGCGGTTGAATGCACCGGTCTTGAAAACCGGCGTAGGTTAATAGCCTACCCAGGGTTCGAATCCCTGTCCCTCCACCACCTTGATTCCGAAAGCCCCGTCTACTTCAGGTAGGCGGGGCTTTTTCGTGCTCGCCCTGTCGCCTGGCAGCCGGCAGCGCTCAAGGGCGTTTGATGATCACCGCAAGTGATTGTCCGCGATGGCTTTTCCGAAGATTTTTCTTCGCCCACCTCTTGCTATTCTCATCAGTTTCGGTAGTATTTCGCTCCGTGAGTCGGAGGGATGGCAGAGCGGTTGAATGCACCGGTCTTGAAAACCGGCGTAGGTTAATAGCCTACCCAGGGTTCGAATCCCTGTCCCTCCACCACCTTGAATTCCGAAAGCCCCGTCTACTTCAGGTAGACGGGGCTTTTTCATTGCACACCTGCCTGCAGTGGCCATTCCTCATGGCATCCTCCCGGGGAGGTACAATGGATCACTCAACGCCTTGCGACACCCCGTGGTCGTACAATCCCTCCTCCCCTTGAAAAATCGAGACACCATGCCATTTTCCGCCCTTGGATTGAGCGACCCCATCGTCAAGGCCGTTACCGAGCAGGGTTATCAGACTCCGACCCCGATTCAGGCGCAGGCGATTCCCGTCGTGCTGGCCGGCGACAACCTGATTGCCGCCGCGCAGACCGGCACCGGCAAGACGGCAAGCTTCGTGCTGCCCCTGCTGCAACAACTGATAGACGCCCCCGAGGTTCGCGCCAAGCGAGTGCATGCCGTCATCCTGACGCCGACGCGTGAGCTGGCCATCCAGGTGGAAGACAACATCCGCCAATATGCCGCACATCTCACGCTCAGCTCCATGGCGATGTATGGCGGCGTGGACATCGCCCCGCAGCAACAGCGTCTGATCGAAGGCGTGGACATTCTGGTCGCGACGCCAGGGCGTCTTCTCGACATGTTGACCCGACGCGCGATCCATCTCGACGAGACACGCACCCTCGTCATCGATGAAGCTGACCGCATGCTCGACATGGGCTTCATCGCCGACATCAACAAGATCGTCGAGAAACTGCCCAGCCAACGTCAGAATCTGCTGTTCTCCGCCACCCTGTCGACCCAGGTACGCATGCTGGCCAGAACCGCGGTGACGGACGCCGTGGAGATTTCCATCGCGCCGGAAAACACCAGCGCTCCCGAGATCACCCAGAGCCTGATCACGGTCGACAAGGAATTCAAATCCGCACTGCTCAGCCACCTGATCCAGAGTGGCGAGTGGCAGCAGGCGCTGATCTTCATCGAGACCAAGCGCGGTGCGGCCAAGCTGGTCAGCCAGCTGGAGAAGCGCGGCATTGGCGCCGAATCCTTCCACAGCGGACGCAGCCAGGCGGTCCGCGAGCAGCTGCTGGCAGACTTCAAGGCAGGCAAGGTGCCATTTCTGGTGGCGACGGGCGTCGCGGCGCGCGGCATCGACATCGATGACCTGCAGCGGGTGGTCAACTATGACCTGCCGGATGAGGCAGAGAACTATGTGCACCGTATCGGACGCACCGGACGCGCCGGGGCAAGCGGTGAAGCCATCTCACTGGTATCGCGTGATGATTTCCGCAACCTGTGCGCCATCGAGCAGCATCTGGGCAACTTCATCGAGCGTGTGGTGATCGAAGGGTTCGAGCCCGGACTCGCCGTGCCCGCCTCGACGATGGACCCGCTGCCACGCAAGCCGGCCCGCGCTCGCCGCCGACCTGCCGGCAAGCGCTGAGCCATTCGCGCACCGTACGCGACACCGCGACAGTGGAACCTCCTCCACTGTCGCTCTCACTGCTGATCACCGCCTCACGACCTGCTGCCGTGAGATTCGCTGCTGCGCGATACCGGCCCCAGCTGGTTGTCGCTGACGAAACGATTGCAGCCTTCGCGCTTGGCGCGGAACAGGTTGACGTCCGCCTTGGCGATCAGGCTTTCCAGATCCTTGTCCCCGGACTGGCGCTGGGCGACGCCGATCGAGAGACTGACATCGAGACTGTTGATGCCGTCATTGATGACGAAGGGCAATGCCGAGGCCCCCTTGCACAGACGCTCCGCCACCTGGTCGGCGCGCTCACCATGCAGCCGCGGACTCAGCAGCACGAACTCCTCCCCGCCATAGCGACCGATCAGATCCTCTCCGCGCAGGATACTGCGCATGCGCTTCACCAGCTCCTTGAGCACCTGGTCGCCCGCCGCGCGTCCCCAGGTCTCGTTGATCAGCCCCAGGTGGTCGACATCCACCATCATCACGCTGATGGGCTGTGTTCCCATCAACATCTCACGCCCCTTGTCGATCAGTTCCGCGCGACTCAGCGCCCCGGTCAACTCATCGAACCGCTCGCGTGACTCGAAACGCTGGCGCAAGCGATCCGCCGACCACCCCATCTGTACCAGCACGAGGGTGAAGAACACGGTCAGAACGCAGAGATTGATCAGTCGGAACGCGAATGCCCACCCGGGCGGCAGCGGATTGGCCACCCCCTGGAACATCAGCACGACATAGGCCAGCAGCGGCATGCTCAGGCAGATGAGACACAGCAGCAGACGTCGCGTGAAGGGCATGCGAATGCAGTAGATGCACAGCAGCGCACCGAAATAGAAATAATCGAAACCGGGGGCTGGACCGAAATAGCCCAGAGACAGACTTATCTGGGCACAGGTACCCAATGCCAGCAGGTTGGCGGCCAGCACCTCTCGGCGCGCGCGATGCAGCTGCAGACAGACAAGGTCCACCACCAGCATGCCCAGATCCAGCGCCAGAATGCCCATCTCTCCCAGCCAGAGCATCAGACCGGCATACAGCAGGTGACTCGCTATCGCGAGCACATACACCACATTGAAGGTGGCGTGGAAGGTCTTCTCGTCCTCGGTGAGGCCTGGTGGGAAATCCTCGAATCGCAACAGCCAGCGCGCAAGGTGTGGATGTGGACTGCCCATGAGACTATCTCCTTGGCTGCTGACCACCATTCGTGGCCAGCCAGACCAGGCGGGTAAAGGCCTGACGAGCCAAGGGTACGTCATCCCTCAGTCGAAAGGAGATCAGCACATTACACGCAATGCATAAACCCGCCACCAAGCGCCGTGCCAGCCTGGCGTCACGACAGGCAGAACCGGGTCACGACGGAAAGATCCGCGTCAATGCAGGCGCAGCCCCACCTTGGTGATGCGATTGCCCTCGACCTCATTCACCACCCAGTGAATGCCATGCCAGTCGACATCATCCCCGACCACCGGCACCCCGCCGACTCTGCGGGTGATGAACTCGGCGATGGTCAGGTGCTGCTCGCCCTGAGAGAGCGTCAGTCCGTAGACATCGGCGATATCCTGCATGTTGGCATCCCCTTCCAGGGTGAAGGTGCCGAAGAAGGCGCGCTGTTCATGCTGCAGACTCTCGCCATTGAACATGCGATTGAGGCTTGGCACATCACAGGAGCGCCCGACGACGCACAGCACGTCCTTCTGATGCAGACAGGTGCTGCCCTTGGGATGGATCAGCACCTTGTTGCGGAACAGCGCCCCGACCTTGGCCCCGGAGGGGAAGCGCAGCATACGCAAGGCCACGCCTTCCAGCGCCGTGTTGTCGACCCGGTAGACCAGCATCTCGTAATCGTTGACGGGCATGATGCCCAGCAGATTGCGGCGGCTGGGCTGTGCGCCCGGCGGCACCACCACCCTGAGCTTGCGCGCCATGGGAGCCAGCGACGAGCCCTGCACCAGCAGCGAGATGATCACCACGAAGAAGGCGACATTGAAGTAGACGCCGGCATTCTCGACCCCGGTGATCACGGGGAAGATCGCCAGCACGATCGGCACCGCCCCCCTCAACCCGACCCAGCTGATGAACCACAGCTCTCGCCAGCGGAAGCGGAAGAAAGGCTTGAGACACAGGATCACGGCCAGGGGGCGCACGAACAGGATCAGCGCCACACTCAGAATGGCGGCCGGCAGCGCGAACTGCAGCATCGTGGAGGGTGAGACCAGCAGACCCAGCATCAGGAACAGCACGATCTGGGACAGGTGGGCCAGTCCGTCATGCACCGGCAGGATGTGTTCGAGGTGGCGCCCCGGATGATTGCCGATCATCAGGCCACACAGATAGATGGCCAGGAAGCCACTGCCACCGAGCTCATTGGTCGTCGCGAACAGGCTCAGGCCCAGCGCCAGCGCCAGCAGGGAATAGAGGCCGGGCGCCAGATCCAGATAGCGCATCAGACGGGCGATCAACCAGCCACCGGCGATCCCCATGCCCGCGCCGACCCCGAACTGCAGCGCGAAGCTCATGAGTCCGGCGGCGACCCCCGTCAGCTGTCCGGTCAGTATCTCGGCCAGAGTGATGGTGAGGAAGATGGCCATCGGGTCGTTGGTACCGGACTCGATCTCCAGCGTCGCCCCGACCCGCTCGTTGAGGTGCACCCCCTGCCCGCCCAGCAGCGAGAACACGGCGGCGGCATCGGTGGAGCCGACGATGGCACCGACCAGCAGGCCTTCGATCAAGGTCAGATCAAACAGCCACATGGCCAGCAGTCCCACCAGCCCGCTGGTCATGAAGACCCCGACGGTCGCCAGCACCAATGCCGGCTTGAGACCCGCACGGAAGGTCGAGAGGCGGGTGCGCAGCCCCCCATCGAGCAGAATGAGTGCCAACGCCAGGTTGCCGATCAGGTACGCGGTAGAGGCATCATCGAACTGGATGCCGAGCACGCCATCCTCCCCCGCCAGCATGCCGAGCCCCAGGAACAGCAACAGCAGGGGCATGCCGAGACGAGCCGAGACCCGACTTGCCAGCACGCTCAAGGCGATGAGCATGCCCGCCAGCAAGAAGTAATAGTTCAGATTCTCTACCACGTGTGCTCCCCCGCCATTCCCGGCACCAAGTCTCGAATCACGTCTGCGACGGCCCAGAGACAGTATTCCATGTCAGCGACGAGGCTGCAGAGAAATTTCTCAAATATTCATGGACTTGCGATCAACATGTCAGGCTTCTCGGCGACACCCAGGCCGGGGCTGCCGCCAGCTCGGCGTAGCGGGTCGGACCGAAGGCTTCCATCGCCCACAACAGGGCTCGGCACAGCTCACGCTGACCGTCGATATCGACCATGCGCCCATGACGCGAATAACCGGCGAGGAAGGCCTCACGCTGACTCGGCGTCTCCAGCAACAACTCGATCAGTGCCCAGTCGAACTCGATCGGGGCCCACACCAGAGCCTCCCAGTCGCTCCATACCCAGCCGGTGGCGGCGCACAGATATTGGTCCGCGCGCAGGTCCGGCAGACTCCAGACGGCGCGAGCGGGATGCGAGAAGGTGCGTGATGGCAGGTCCCCCAGCTCGTGGGACAGGGGATGGCGCGCGAGAAAACGCGTCACGCGGGCATTCCAATGCAGCAGCGGCATGGGCTGGGCAAGGGGCTGACCAAAGCCGGACACGGTGTCCTGATGCAGCCGCCCGACCTGATCTCCCAGCAACTCACAGAAGGTGTCACTGAGATCACTGGGCTGACCGCTGGACCACGGCAGATGCCAGACGGGCGCGCCATCGAGACGCCCCAGATAGGTCAGCGGCAGCGGAGGGATGGGCAAACGCGCCGGCAACGCGCCCGCCAGCCGTGTCAGGGCCTCAGGTTGCGCCCAGCGATCGGCGCCGAAGACACCGCGCATCGCTCGCCAGAAGGGGTCGTGATCCGGGCCGGTCCGCGCCAGCTTGATAAGGCCGGGGGTGCCGCCACGCTGCCGCCACAACCAGTTGGCACTATCCGGCCAGGCAAGTGCCAGCGGCTCCAGAGCATGCCCCAGATAGGTGGAAAGACGGCGAGTCAGCGCATCCTCCGGCCAGCCATTGGGCACGGATGTCGCGTCTGGCATCACGGGTCGCCGCGGTGGCACGGGATAACCGCTGGAGCAGGTCGAGAGATCCGGGGTATCAGGCATGTTGATCTCCTTGAGGCTGCGATACCTCGATAGCATACCCAACACCGGGCCATGCAGCATAGCCACACGACAGCCACCCCGACGATGGCAGGGATGCAACCGGCGGGCAGGTGACGGTACACTGTCGGCCTGGATGGGGGTGCCCGAAAGTGGGCTGAGAGCCGATGCGTCACGTCGCATGGCAACCCCTGGAACCTGATCCGGTTGATACCGGCGGAGGGAATTCCGGTCACCTGCCCAAGCGTCAGGCGCCCTGCGTGCTTCCTCCCCTCGGCATGCCGCCTGACCACGGATGACACTGTGTCGCTGGGACTCTCCCTCAACAACGCTCGCATCGATTACGCCAGCCATACGCTGTTTCGTGATCTGTCGGCGCGTCTGGATGCCGGAAGCTGGACGGCCCTGCTGGGCCGCTCAGGCTGCGGCAAGAGCTCACTGCTGCGCCTGCTGGCCGGCCTCGAGATGCCCGACCATCACACGCTGGAACTCACCACCGATGATGGCAAGCCACTGGCGGGTCGCGTCGCCTGGATGGCGCAGCAGGACCTGCTGCTGCCCTGGCGCCGGGTGCTGGACAACCTGTGTCTGGGAGATGATCTCCATCGTCGCCCTCGCGATACCGAGCGGGCTCGCGAACTGCTGGCAGCGGTGGGTCTGGAGGGGCGCGAGCAGGCCTGGCCAGACGCCCTCTCCGGCGGGCAACGCCAACGCGTCGCATTGGCGCGAACGCTCTACCAGCAGGCTCCGGTGGTGATGATGGATGAGCCCTTCTCCGCAGTGGACGCCATCACGCGACTCGAACTGCATGATCTCGCCAGCCGGCTGCTGGACGGACGCACCGTGTTGATGGTCACGCATGACCCGCTCGAGGCGCTGCGCCTGGCCGACCAACTGCTGGTACTGCGCCCGGGCCGCGACAGCCAGCAGGGGGCAGTGCTCGACTGCCTGCCCGGGCTCTCGCCGCCTCGCCCGGTGCCGCTGGACCTGCCCGCCCTGCAGCAGGCCCAGTCCGAATTGATCACACGCCTGCGCGACGGCGAGGAGACGCCATGAAACGCCTGCATGCCCTGCGTCATCTCGCCATCAGCGCCGCCGTCCTGCTGGGACTCTGGCAACTGGTGATCATCACCACGGCCGTGCCGCCCTACATCCTGCCAGCGCCACTGGCAGTCGCGGAGGTGCTGGTCCGTCAGGCCCCGATGCTGGCACACCACGCCGGCATCACCTTCGCCGAGATTCTTGGCGGGCTGGTACTGGGGGTCCTTCTCGGACTGAGCACCGCGCTGGCACTGGCGTTCATCCCTCGTCTGCGGCGCACCCTGCTGCCATTGCTGCTGATCAGCCAGGTGATCCCGCTGTTCGCGATCGCTCCACTGCTGGTGCTGTGGCTGGGCTATGACATGCTCTCCAAGGTCGTGATGGCCACGCTGATCATCTATTTCCCCGTGGCCTCCACCGGCTACGACGGCTTGCGCCAGACTCCTCAGGGCTGGCTGGATCTCGCCCATACCCTGGGTGCCAGCCCGTGGCGACTGCTGCTGCATGTCCAACTGCCCGCCGCGCTGCCGGCATTGGCTTCCGGCGTGCGCATGGCAGCGACAGCCGCTCCCATCGGGGCCGTCATCGGTGAGTGGGCCGGCGCAAGCCAGGGCCTCGGCTATCTGATGCTCAATGCCAATGCCCGGATGGAAATCGACCTGATGTTCGCCGCCCTGCTGGTGCTGGTCGCCTTTTCGCTGCTGCTGTATTTCACACTGGATGCCCTGCTGCGTCGCCTGATGCCCTGGCATCGGGATCGCCTGACCCGTTTGAACTGAGCGCTTCCGGCTGTCAGGCGATGTCCTGACGGCCTCACATTCTCGACACCACAAGGAATACCGCCATGCCATTCTCGCCATCGGCGATCCGCCGTTCCGGCAAGCTGTCCTGCCTCTTCGCGACGCTGCTGACAACCCTCAGCCTGAGCACCTTCGCCCTGTCAGCCGAGACTGGCGCCAGCGCCGAGCCCCAGGCCCCGACCGCCAGTGACAGTGCAGCGGCAGCGGTCACCCAGGCCGGGCAGGACGGTGCCACCCTCGAGCCAGACGCTTCTGCCAAGCAGACTGCCGAGACCGAGCAACAGACCCGCCCCGCCGCTGGCGATGTGCAGGACCCGCAAGCGGCCGCCACCGATGCCAAGCCCCTCACGCACCTCAAGGTCATGCTCGACTGGTACACCAATCCCGGCCACGGGCCGCTGGTGCTGGCTCAGGAACTGGGCCTGTTCAAGCAACATGGTCTGGACGTCGAGCTGATCGCTCCGGCAGACCCCAGCGTCCCCCCCAAGCTTGCCGCAGCGGAGCGCGTCGACATCGCCATCAGCTATCAGCCCCAGCTGCACCTGCAGGTGGATCAAGGGCTGCCGCTGGTGCGCATCGGCACGCTGGTGGCCACCCCGCTCAACGTGGTGGTCGTGCGCGCGGACAGTGACATCCAGTCGATGGCCGACCTCAAGGGCAAGCGTGTCGGCTATTCCGTCGGTGGCGTGGAGGAAGTCCTGCTGTCCACCATGCTCCAGAACAGCGGCCTGACACTGGATGACATCACCCTGACCAACGTCAACTTCTCGCTGACGCCGTCACTGCTGACCCGCAAGGTCGATGCCGTCACCGGGGCATTCCGCAACTTCGAACTCGCCCAGATGGCACAGGAAGGCGTCAAGGGCCGCGCCTTCTACATCGAGGAAGAAGGCGTACCGACCTATGACGAACTGATCTTCGTCGCCAACAGCGACAGCTATTCTCGCAAGCACGAGCAATACGCCGCCTTCCTGTCCGCCGTCGGTGAAGCCACCGCCTGGATGATCAACCACCCTGACAAGGGCTGGAAGCTGTTCCGCGAGTCCGACCCGGCACTCGATACCGCGCTCAACAAGAAAGCCTGGTATGCCACCTTGCCGCGCTTCGCCCTGCGTCCGGCCGCACTGGATGCCGGCCGCTACCGTGACTTCGAGAACTTCCTGTACGAGCGCGGCATGATCAAGCAGCGCCAGTCACTCGACCACCTGGCCATCGACGTCAACGCGCCCTGAATAGACGGCCGATGACAGACACGACGACGCCCTGCCGGTTTCCCGACAGGGCGTCGTTTGCTTTCTGCCAGATGACGCGAGGATGCCCTGCCCCTAGCCTCCCAAGACCTTCCTGTCAGCGCCTGCCATCCACCGGACTGCCGGCTGACGCCCGCCTGACCAGACGCCGCGCCAGCCACGCCATCAGCACAGGCTGGATCACCAACGCGACCACCAGCACCGCCACGAGCAATGGCATGCCCTCAAGGGCGCCACCCGGCGAGCTGACCAGCAGCGCCGCCCCGAGATAACTGCCCGCGGCAGAACTCAGGTGCTGAACGGCGCTCTGGGTGCTGGTGAAGGCGGCCCGCTCGTGCTCGGCAGGAATGAAGCTGTTGAGCGTGTTCTGTGCCACCCGCCGCGCCGAGGAGAACAGCATGTAGGCACCAAACCCCACCCACACCAGCGACGGCCCCGGCGAATGAAGCAGGAAGGCCCAGCCCACCAGCGCCGTCAGCAGACAGGTAATGGTGCCGGGCCAGACACTGCCGAAGCGATCACACAGCCGCCCGGTCAGCTGCATGCCCACCAGCGACAGTCCGCCTCCGATCATGTAGAGCCCGCCGAGATCCTCGCGAGGCAGATCGAGATTGAACAGCAGATAGCTGGAGAGATTGGGAATCACCAGGAAGTTGCTGAACATCGCGGTGGCGATCAGCGCCAGCCCGAGCCGGTGATTCGGCTGCGCGAGAATGGTGGCGATGGAGGTACCGGCGCGACTGCGAGGATTGTCCAGATGCCCCCGGATCGGCGGCAGCACCCAGGCCAGCAACCCGCAGACCAGCAACGCCAGCAGCGCAACGGCCCGGAACGGCGCCTGCCAGCCAAAGCCTTCGGACAACCACAGCGCGAAGGGCAGCCCCAGCACCGAGGCCACCGAGAAGGCCCCCATCACCATCCCCATGGCGCGCCCACGCCGGATTCCCGGCACGACATCGATCACGATGGCCAGTGCCGTGGCCGCCGCCGGCCCACCGAACAGCCCGCCCAGCATGCGCGCGGCCAGCAGCGTCTCGAATCCGGTGGCGAAGCTCGCGATCAGATGACACAGCGCAGCACCGAACAGAAAGCCCAGCACGGCCCAGCGACGATCGAAACGATCCGCATGCCGCGTCCACAGCAAGGTACCCACCGCCGCCGCCAGCGGGTAGCTGCCGACGATGTAGCCCAGGTGGTCCAGCGGAATGCCCAGCGACTGCGCGAAATCCGGCCCCAATGCCATCACCATGGTGAAACCCATGATGACGGCGAACTGCAGCAGCGTGACCAGCGCGATCACCAGACGCTCGTGACGCGTCACCGGTATCGTGCCGTCTTCGTCAGGCACGCGGGGCGCCGACAACGGCGCAGGCGTATGACGTGAGCCGCTCAAGCGCGTGCGACGCGTTCAAGAAACGTCTCGACGGCTTGCTGGAACTCGCTCGCTCGCTCGGCATGCAGCCAGTGGCCGGCATCCAGCGAGGCATCTTCCAGGCGCGGGAAGCGCTCACGCATTGCCTGGAGCCCGTCGGCCTGCACGTAATTGGAACGTTCGCCCCACAGCAGCAGGGCCGGCAGTTCCACCTCGCCGTGTGCCTGAGGCGCCTCGACGATCTGGGGGTAACCCGCCGCGATGTGATCGAGCCCGACTCGCCAGCCCATACTGCCGTCCTCATCGCGCACCAGGTTGGTGGCGAGGAACTGACGGATAGCCGGCGTTTCCACATGGCGTGCCATCACGTTGTCAGCGTCCTTGCGCGAGGCAGGACGCGCCTCACGCACGGCCTCGAAGGCCGCGAATATCTCATCGTGCCCGTGTCCGTAGGCGATGGGCGCGATGTCCGCCACCACGAGACTGCGCAGTCGTTCAGGTGCCTGCAGTGCGACCTGCATGGCCACCTTGCCCCCCATGGAGTGCCCCATGAGATCACAGGTGGGGATATCGAGCTGATCGAGCAGAGCGATCACGTCAGCGGCCTGCTCCGGGTAGCTCATGCCCGCCACATGCGGGCTGCGACCATGATTGCGCAGATCCACCGCGATGACGCGACGCGACTGCGACCAGAACTTGATATGCGAGCGCCAGTTGTCCGCGCTCCCGAACAGACCATGCAGAATCACCAGCGGCGTCGCATCCTGCTCACCCGCCTCATTGCCCTGTGCGGCTTCACGGGCATCACTCTCGTTGTAGAAAAGCTCGACCGTCGTGCTTGTCGCAGTGCTCATCATCATCTCCATGGACGCTAGACAGACCCTCAGACGCTCCCGACCCTCACGCATCGCCCGCGATGGCACGCGCCAGTGCGAAGCGGCAACCTCGTGGCCGAGTGTCAGAAAACGCTCATGTTAGCAGACTATCAAGCCGCCGCGCGGCTCACCGCGGACTGGCTTCCAGATAGACCTTGACCGCCTGCCACAGGGGGCTTCGATAGCGCTCCGGATGCCAGAGCATGGAAAAATGCCGCTTGAGGTTGAGCTGGGGCGTCTCCAGCACGACCAGCTCCCCGCGTGACAGCTCCGCATCCACAGACAGGCGCGAAAGGCAGCCCAACCCGAGGCCGGCAAACACAGCCTGCTTGATGGCCTCATGCTGCCCCAGCTCCATGCGCACCTTGAGACGCTCGATTCGCCCATGCAGTGCACGTTCGAAGACCGCCCGCGTGCCCGACCCTCCCTCTCGCAGAATCCAGTCGGCATTGGCCAGATCCTCGTCATCGAGTGCCGTTGCACGTATCGCCAGCGGGTGGGACGGCGGCGCCACCACTACCAGTTCATCCTCACGCCAGGTCTGGCTCATCAGGCGTGGCGCGTGACAATCCCCTTCGATCAGCCCCAGCTCGGCATCGTAGTTGAGCACCGCCTCCACCACCTGATGGGTATTGCGCAGGCGCAGGTTGAGCTCGGTCCCGGGGTTTTCACGCATGAAGGCCCCTGCCAGGCCGGGCAACAGCCAGGTCCCGATGGTCGCGCTGGCGGCGATTTCCAGCTCGCCTCGCAGGACCCCCTCCTCCAGCCCGGGCTCACGGGCCTCCAGCTCCAGTGCATGGGTCTGTTCCAGCAGCTGTTCGGCACGCGCCAGCAGACGACGGCCATTGGCATTGAGGGCCAACCGGCGCCCGAGTCGCTCGAACAGCGCGACGTCAAGATGGCGTTCCAGCTCTGAAAGCGCCTGGCTCGCCGCCGATTGCGAAAGCCCTATCTCTCGGGCGGCACCACTGACCGAGCCCTGGCGAGTCACGGCGACAAAGACCTGTAATTGGCGCAGGGTGATATGGATCTGCATATCGGTTTTTCCGGTAAGTGGTAAAGGAATAATCGACTAACTTCCCAATGATATTCCTGCATAAACTATTCATCAAACCAGAAGCACTAAGCATGCAACGTCCTCACAAGCACTCAAGATCTTCACGCGACAAGACCTGACCCGACACGCCCACCAAGGAGAAAGCCAATGGACGCACAGACGCTGACTGCCCCCCCTGTCACGGAACGGCTGCGCCGAATGGTGCCGGGACTCGCGCTGTGCGGCGGGCTGACACTGGCGGGGCTGGGGCTGCACGCCATTCCGACCCTCGCCGCGACCGGCGTCAGTCCGCTGGTCTTCGCGCTGCTGTGCGGCATCGTGGTCGGCAACCTGCCCGTCACTAGCCGACATGCCCGGGCACTGGCACCAGGGCTGCATGTCGCGACCAAGAAGCTACTGCGACTCGGCATCATCCTGTTCGGACTGTCGATCACCTTGCAGCAGATTCTCGGCCTGGGGTGGAGCGTGGTCGTGCTGGATGTCATCGTCATCGCCGCCGTGTTGAGCTGCGGCTATTTCCTGGGCACGCGCTGGCTGGGCCTGGATCGCGATACCGCCTTGCTGACGAGTGCTGGCTCTGCCATCTGCGGCGCCGCGGCCGTGCTGGCGACGGAATCCATGATCAAGGCACGCCCGGCAGCCACCGCCATGGCCGTGGCCACGGTGGTACTGTTCGGCTCGCTGGCCATGCTGGCCTACCCCTTGCTCTACCCGTTGACCGGCATGCATGAGGGGCTGTTCGGCATCTACATCGGCTCGACCATTCACGAGGTCGCTCAGGTCGTGGCGGCAGGTGAGGCGGTAGGCCCGGATGCCCTGGCCAATGCCCTGATCGTCAAGTTGATGCGCGTGATGATGCTGGTCCCCTTCCTGCTCCTGCTGCCCAAGCTGTGGGCCATGCGCAGCCGCAGCGAGGGGGATGACCGCGATGCCGGCGGCAGCATGACCATTCCCTGGTTCGCCCTCGGTTTCATCGCCATGGCCGGGATCAACAGCACCGGCGAGATTCCTGCCGCCCTGCACGCCAACCTGTCCGTGCTGGGGAGCGTCGCCCTGACCATGGCGATGGCGGGACTCGGGGTCGAGACACGCATGGATCGCCTGCGCTCACTGGGCATGAAGCCATTCCTGCTGGCACTGATCCTGTTCGTGTTGCTCATGGTCGGCGGTTTCGGGGCCAACCTGCTGTTGATGGGGTGATACACGCCGGCAATGATTGAGTGTCGCAATCACCCAATTAGTGCCGCTCAATTGGCAAACCCGGTGAGGCTCAAGCACAATGGCATCCATCCATTGACTCACCGGTTCTGCCGGAAGCCTACGAACATCACGTCACGGTGGGCTTGACGAGTATCACGTACCCTCCAAGGAGAATCTCATGCTGGCAGTCATCTTCGGTCGTCCGGGTTGCCCGTTCTGCGTCCGCGCCAAGGAACTCGCGGAAGAACTTACCGCCAAGCGCGATGATTTCGATTTCCGTTACATCGACATCCACGCCGAGGGCATCACCAAGGCCGACATGGAAAAGACCATCGGCAAGCCGGTGGAAACCGTGCCGCAGATCTTCGTCGATCAGACCCACATCGGTGGCTTCACCGAGTTCAACCAGTACGTTCAGGACGAGGCACTGATGCCGCAGGCCTGATCATCGCCTCGACTTCTGTCTGATCCTGGAAAGCCCTCGCCCATGGCGGGGGCTTTTTTTGCAGCCGGCATGCCAGTTGCTCAGCTGATGCCCCTGCCACGCGCGCCGTCAATCAAGGGGCCAGCTTCCCACCTCTCGCCAGTGCCTTGACTCGTGCCTCCCTCAGGGCAGCCACTCACGGCAACGGGAAAGTGCGCAGCGGAGCGCTTGCGGCGCTTGCAAGCTGCGGCGACAATTCGCCTTTCTCCGCACGTAGCTGGACAAGGAAGCAAACATGAACATGTTGATGGAAGGCGCCGTGCTGCTGGGCTGCGCCGTGGTTGCCGTGCCGCTCTTTCAGCGCCTGGGGCTGGGGTCCATCCTGGGGTATCTGGCGATCGGGGTGCTGCTGGGGCCGTCATTGATCGGCTTCATCTCGGAACCGACCGAGGTGCTGCACTTCGCGGAGTTCGGCGTGGTCATGCTGCTGTTCATGATCGGACTGGAACTCGAACCCAAGCGCCTGTGGGACATGCGCCTCAAGCTTGCCGGGCTCGGCAGCGCACAGATGCTGCTATGCGGAGCGCTGCTGACGCCCGTCGGGTTATGGCTGGGCCTTGAACTGCCGGCCGCCGCCTTGCTGGGCCTGATTCTGGCGCTGTCCTCTACCGCCTTTGCGCTGCAGGTGCTCAGCGAGAATCAACAACTGGCGACACCCCATGGCCAGTCAACCTTCGCCATCCTGCTGTTCCAGGACCTGGCCGTGATTCCACTGCTGGCGCTGCTGCCGCTGTTCGCCGACAACTTCGACGCTTCCACCGGCTCCGGCTGGGCCGGTGTCGCCAAGGGCATCGGCATGGTGGCGGCGGTCATCATCGTTGGCCGCTTCGTCGTTCCGCGCCTGTTGAAGATGGTGGCACGCAGCGAGATCCACGAGATCTTCACTGCCGCGGCACTGTTCGTGGTGATCAGTACCGCCCTGCTGATGGAATGGGTCGGGCTTTCCATGGCACTGGGGGCCTTCCTCGCCGGGGTGCTGCTGGCGGATACCGTCTATCGCCACGAACTCGAAGCCAACATCGACCCCTTCAAGGGCCTGCTGCTGGGGCTGTTCTTCATGGCGGTCGGGATGTCGGTGGACGTCTCGCTGGTCATGGAACGCCCGCTGACGGTGCTGGGCCTGACACTGGCGCTGATGGTCGGCAAGGTGCTGGTCATCACGCTGGTGGGCCGCGTCGCACGCCTGAAGCTTGCCGAGGCACTGCCACTGGCCGCCGTACTGGCTCAGGGCGGAGAATTCGACTTCGTGTTGCTGACCGCCGGCATGGCCGCCGGCATCTTCGATCAGACGCTTACCAGTCTGGTCATCAGCGCCGTGACGCTGTCCATGGCCGCCACGCCCTTCCTGTATCGCTATGCGCGCAAGTTCGGTGCCGCGCGCGAAGCCAAGCGCCCCTACGATGAAGACTTCGGTCAGGAAGCCCCGCCGGTACTGATTGCCGGTTTCGGACGTTTCGGTCAGATGAGCGCGCGCATTCTCAAGACCCAGGGCATCAACTTCACCGCCCTCGACCCCAACATCACCCAGGTCGAGTTCGTGCGTCAGTTCGGCTCGCGCATCTTCTACGCCGACGCCAGCCGATCGGAGCTGCTGCGAGCGGCTGGCGCCGAGCACGCACAGATCATGCTGGTGGCGGTCGATGACGCCAGGATGACCACCCAGATCGTGCGCACCGTTCGACAACAGTTCCCGCATCTCAAGCTGTTCGTGCGGGCCCGCAATCGCCACCATGCCTGGGAGCTGATGGAGCTGGGCGTGGAACACGTGATTCGCGAGACCTACGCCAGCAGCCTGGAAATGGGCAACGAACTGCTGGTTGCCATGGGCTATCCAAGCGCACGTGCCGCCGAAGTGGTCCGCGCCTTCCGCGAGATGGATGACACCATGCTCAAGAGCGATTTCGAGAACCGCCATGACCCCGAGGCGCTGGTCACCAGCGCCAAGAGCGCCATGGAAGAGCTCAAGCGCCTGTTCCAGACCAAGGGCTGATGTCCACTCTCGCCAACTGCTGTCGCTCCAGAACCGAAAACGCCGCCCCGAGAGGGCGGCGTTTTCGGTTCTGGCATCCACTGGCGTGCCATTCAGCTGCGAGTCACGGCTCCCCCGCGCAGGCGAGCGCGCCACTGCGGCCCGAAGAGATAGGCACACAGGCCCACGACGATGAAGAGCGCCCCCGCCAGCACGCGGCTGGAGACTATCTCGCCATTCAGGGCAGCGCCGAGACTCATGGCGAATATCGGCGTGATCAGGGTGGCCAATGCCACGGTACTGGCGGACAGGCGTGCCAGCACGAAGTAATAGCACAGATACCCGATCAACGAGCCGAAGATACCCAGGTAGACGATCGCCCCCAGCGGGCGCTGTGTCGGCCATGCCTGCGGCACACCATCGACCAGCAGGGCCGCGAGAAGATAGAGCGGAAGCGAGACGAGCAGCGCGCCCTCGGTCTGCACCAGCGGATGAAGCCCTGCTCGCTCTCGCTGGACCAGCACGCCGGAAGCGGCAAAGCAGTTGACCGCCAGCAACATGGTCACCACCCCCTTCCAGCTGCCCGGCGGTAGCGCCAGCGAATCCGAGACGGCGATGGCCAGTCCGCCCAATGCCAATGCGAAACCTAACCATTGCAGCTTGTCAAGAGGCGCACTTTTCAACCACCAGCGCGCGTAAAGTCCTGATAGCAGAGGAGCTAAGCCGAAAAGTAACGACATGATACCGCTTGGTAACCAACCGGCAGCAATATAGGCGAAGTACATCCCACCCCATATCCCCAGTGCAGCCGCCACGTAGCTGCGAATTGCCACGCGACCGAAATCCATTTTCAGCCCGAGCATGCGTAACAATGGGTAACCGATACATGCGGCAATTAACATTCTTCCCATGGCAGACCAAGCCGGCAGCCACCCGGAAGCACTCCATGAAATCGCCAGCGGTGTGGTCGACCACACCATGAGAACCACGCAATACGCCACCAGCACTGGCATTTTCACACTCCGAACAGTCGGTCAGAAAAAAAGGACAATGTCGTTGAATGGCCTTATCTGGCAGGTACCTATAATCGCTCCAGCACAGGGTGCCGATATCCCGTCAAGGAGGCTTCATGCAACGCGAGGAATTTCTACAACAGCTATGGCTGGACTTCGTTCACCGCCATCCGGATATCGGAGCGCTGGACATCTGGCCGGATGGCATCAGGCCCGAATATCTGATGTTCGTGACACTGGATCAGGGGCCATTTCGCAGCGAGAAACTGCGTCCCAGCCTCTATCATCAGGGCTATCGACGCGTGAAGCAGTACGCCATGGCCGACCGTGGCCTACTGGTGGATCTGCTGCTGCCGCCGGATGGTGGCTCGGCAGTCATGCTGGCCGAACTTCAGGCCAATAGCCTGCCTCCCCTTCACCGAGACCTGCTGAAGACGCTCATCAGCCAGAGTCACCGTGACGACTGCAAGGGACAGAACCTGCTGGCGCCGTGCCGCCCATGGGACATGCCGGACTGGCCCACCTTCGAGCGTCTGCTGGAAGCCAACCCGCTGGCGGCATGGCTATCGGTGATGGGCCCGCGCCTGCATCACGTGGGCTTCAACGCCGACGAGCTGGGAGAAACGCTTGAAGCTGTCTGCGAAGGCATGCTGATGCACGGCATGTCGCCGCAGAGCGGGCGCCACCATGCCGTACTCCCCATCAACCCCAAGCTGCAATACCACTACTATCCCGCGCACGCACAACGCATGGTATTCGCCGAAGGTGATGAGCACATGGTGGTGCTGGGAGGGCTGGCCCTGCTGGCAACGGCCGACAGTGGCCAGCATCAGCGCGCCGCCGAGCAACTGCTGCCAGAGCACACGCTCTGCCAGCTGAGTGCCTGACGGACAAGATTCACGAGCCAGATTCGTGAGCCAGATTCGCAAGCAGTAGTGCCGCAACGCCCCTGACGCCTCTGGCGTCAGGGGCGTTTTCATTGGCAAGCCATGTCATGACTCACCGCCATGGGCTCCCCTCGCGAGCCACTGGCTGTCGTGCGCCATGCTCGGGTGCCCCATGAGGTCTGCTGGTGGCTCAGAGCCGTAATACGTTGGTCGCAAGCAGGTTATCAACAGAAGCTGTGGAAAAAGCTGTGAAGAATCTCTGTACATCCACTCATCGGCTTCGCGATCTGGCGACCGATGTCAGATTGATCAAAAATTCACCACTTCACCGCTGAGCGCCTGACTGTCACGAAAAAAGCCTCCGAAACCACCTCGCCTAGCGCAGCAATGAGCCCAGTGACATGAGCGCCACTCCCAGGTCCATCGGCGTGTCGGTGACCTGGCCCCCCAGCCAGTAGGCGCCGACGTATCCGACGCTGTACGCCAGCAGCAGCGCCGGGAAGAAGCGCAGGTAGCTCATGAAGGTCACCTCGCGCACCTTGGAGAGCGCAATCACTCCAGCGGCCGACCCGATGATCAGCAGTGATCCGCCCACGCCAGCGGCGTAGGTCAGCGCCAACCACTCAGCATCGTTCATGCCGACATCCGCCTTGAGCACCGCAGCCGTCAACGGCACGTTGTCGACCAATGCCGACAACAGGCCGATCAGATAATTGGCCTGCATGGCAGGCATCACGTCATAGAGCTGTGCCAGCCCTTCCAGCAGGCGGGCTTCCTTGAGCGCTCCCACCATCAGCAGGATACCGAGGAAGAATAGCAGAGTGTCGAATTCAATTATCCTGATGTAATCAAGAATTCTGCGCTCTTCGCTGTCACTGCGTCGCTCGGCCACATGCCCGAGCAGGAACATGATCGACATCCCGAACAGGAAGGTCAGCAAGGGCGGGATACCGAACAGCACGTTCAGGCCCAGCGTGGAGAGGATGGTGGCGAGAAACAGCCAGGCCACGAAGCGATCCAGACGCCGGGTCGGACGGCGTTCACGCGACAGATGGACTTTTCCCCCAAGCCCGGGCAGCAGCAGCGTCGCCAGCAGCATCACGCTGACGAAGGCCGGGATGGCCAGCAGCATCAGCTCACTGATACGCACCTTGTCGGCGAGGAAGATCATCAGTGTGGTCACATCACCGGTGATCAACGCCACCCCGCCGGAATTGACGGCAAACACCGCCAGCACCGCGAAACGCAGCGTCTTCTTCGGCGGCAATCCCAGAGACAGCACCAGCGTCAACGACACCAGCGTAGCGGTGATGTTGTCGGCCAGAGAGGAGAAGGCAAAGGCGAAGGTGCCGGTCAGATACAGCAGGCCTCGCTCACCGATGCGGCCCGGCAGCAATCGATAGATGAGATTGGCGATCAGTCCCTTGGCATTGAGAAACGCCACGAAGGTCATCGCCGCCATCAGAAACAGCCACAAGGTGGCGATTTCCAGCAGATTCTCGTTGAGCGACTCACCGACGTCATCGACTCCCAACGCACCGGGGCCGAAGATGAACAGCAGCAACCAGCTGAACGTCCCCAGCAACAAGGTCGTCTTGGCCTTGTTGAGATGAATCACGTCCTCGATGGCGATCAACACGAAGGCCCCGATCGCCAGCCCCACCAACACTCCCTGCAACCACATGTCGCTCTGCTCCCTGAAAGGGCGTCCATCTCGTGAGAGGACGTCGAGTGGCGGTGCATGCTCACGACGATGGCCGAGTGCCATGTCCGGCCTTCCTTTGCACCGGCCGACAGGAAAGTCGGCGCGCGAATGACACCACAGCTCACGAACCGCCACCATTCGACATCAGATGCGTACGGTTTGCGCAACGTCGAGTTGCTGTCCTCCACGCAAGCGGGGTGGGTTTCCTGTCACGGGTGAATTAGGATGGCGCGATCTGCTGAAGGAGTCGTTCATGTCGAGTATCAGAGGCGTCATCAGCCTGTTGTTTCTGATCATCAATACCCTGTTCTGGTCGGTACCGCTGTACCTGCTGGCATTGCTCAAGCTGCTCAGCCCGTCCCGTCGTCTGCAGCTTCATCTTCTCGAAGGGCTGAACCGTCTCGCCATGGGGTGGATCGGCACCAACAATCTGTGGATTCGCGCCTGGATACGCCCCCATTGGCAGGTCAACGTGCCGGACGCCCTGAAGGATGGCTCCGCCAGGCGACGCTGGTGGCTGGTGATCTCCAACCACCGCAGCTGGACGGATATCTTCGTGCTGCAGTATGCATTGCATCATCGCACGCCCATGCCCAAGTTCTTTCTCAAGCGCGAGTTGATCTGGGTCCCCGTCATCGGCCTGGCCTGGTGGGCGCTGGAATTCCCCTTCATGCGCCGCTACAGCCGTGAACGACTGGCCAATGACCCGCGCCTGGCGGAACGCGACCGTGCCGCGACACGCCGCATCTGTGAGCGAGCGGGCCAGTCGCCCATGTCGATCTTCAACTTCGTGGAAGGCACGCGCTTCACGTCAGGCAAGCATGATCAACAGCAAAGCCCGTACACTCATCTGCTCAGGCCGCGCGCCGGCGGCAGCGCTCAGGTGATCAGCATTCTCGGCGACCGCCTGTCAGGCATACTCGACGCCACGCTGGACTATCGTCACGCCAGCGCGAGCTTCTGGGAGTTTCTGTGTGGCAAGGGGGGAGATATCCATCTGGATATCGTGCAACGCCCGGTGGAACCCTGGATGCTGAACGGGGATTATCACGCGGACGCTGCCTACCGCGAACGGTTTCAGCAATGGCTCAATCAGGTCTGGAAGGACAAGGATGCCCGACTGTCACGTGCAGGACACGACATTGAACAACTCTGACATGCCCCACGAGCCGCTGGGCGCTGTGCGCCTGACCGTGGGCGCCATCTCGACATTTCTCCACAGGACATCTCGCGCGCCGCTGCGGCTACTGGCGTGGCTGAGCCTGGCACTGTGGCTGACAGGCTGCGCCACCGGCAGCTACTCCGGCTCACCGGCAGGCCAATGGATCACGATCCAGAAGGGCGACACCCTGGGGCAGATCGCACGCGACGCTGACATTCCCCTGTTGCGCCTCACCCGCTTCAACCCCGGCGTCAAGATCCGTGACCTCAAGGTCGGGCAACGCATCCTGGTGCCCACCGCGCGTGAGCGTGCCCCCTCCGGTGGCCCCTATCGCTATCAGCTGCGCCCCGGGGACACCTACTCGAAGATAGGCCGTTACTTCGGAGCCAATCCTCAGCGCATCCAGACCGCCAACCCGGGGCTTCCCCCCAATGACCTGAAAGTCGGCACCCTGATCTCGGTTCCCCTCAATGGTGGCCCCAGCCGAAGCGCTTCCAATGCGCGTGCCAGCGGCGGCAGTCTCGTGGCACGCCCGGATCCGGGTCCGCTGAAGAAACCGCGTCAATCGTGGCGCTGGCCTGCCGCCGGCGAAGTCATCAGCGAATTCGGCACCAACCGCAATGGCCAACTGGCCCCGATGCGGATTCGCACGGCCAGCAATGGGGTCGCCAGCGCGCCGGCCAGCGGTGAAGTCCGCTTTGCCGACAACATGCGGCAATTGGGCAATGTGGTCATCCTCCACCATTCAGGCAATCTGCAGAGCGTATTGGCGCAGTGTGGAGAGATACTGGTCAAGGTCGGTCAGCAGGTCACGCCGGGCACCCCGCTGTGTCGCGTGGCACGTCGCAATGACGGTCAGCCTGAACTGCTCTTCGACGTGCGCCATGGCGGCAAGCCGATCAATCCACGCGAGCTGCTCGAGAAACGCTGAAACTGGGGCTGCCGGCCTCACTGGCGAGCCCTTCAGGGGCTCGCCTTGCCAAACGAGCGTCGGGCATGCCTCGCCCACGGCGTCCTTCATGCCGCGCCTGTCGCCCCCGCGTCAGTTTCGGCCAGCGTGATTGATCTTTGAGCTGTGACCTGTGACCGCCTTGAATCCGCTGCCTCCTGGCAGCATTGCCTGCTGGAGATTGCCCGCTGGAGTGACCGCGGCTGCAACGACACCTGCGTGGGGTGTCATCACTTCGTCACCTCGCTGTTATGCAGGCGTCACTCCCATGGCCAATACTTCGTTCAAAGGTTATCAGGAGCCGTCATGGAGCGTATCGCCTTTGTCAGTGAAACCTGGCACCCGGAAATCAATGGCGTGGCTCACACGCTGAGCCATCTGTGCGATCAACTCATCACGCGGGGCTGCGAGCTGCAGCTCGTGCGGCCCGCACCCCGCGACGGCAGCCATGAACCACGAGTCGCGCAGGAGCTTCAGGTACGCGGCTTCCGTCTTCCGGGCTATGACACCGTCCAGATCGGCGCCCCTGCCCTGAGACGGCTGACGGCGCTGTGGCGCCAGCATCCGCCCTCCGTCATCTACATCGCCACCGAAGGACCGCTGGGGGTCAGTGCCCTGATGGTCGCGCGTCGCCTCGGCGTGCCCGTGGTGGCAGGCTTTCATACCAATTTCGACCAGTACAGCACCCACTATCATCTCAGGGCATTACGCCCCCTGGTACGTCAGGGGCTGAAGCACTTCCACAATGCCGCCAACCTGACACTGGTCCCGACACGCACCCAGGCCGCCACTCTCGCGCAACAGGGTTTCAAGCATGTCCGGGTCGTGGGACGCGGGCTGGATTGTCAGCGCTTCTCGCCCGTTCATCGCAGTGAAGCGCTGCGTCGCCAGTGGGGCGTCGGCCCTCAGCAGCCCGTCGCGCTGCATGTCGGCCGCCTGGCGGCGGAAAAGAACATCGAGCTGTTGATTCGCAGCTACGAGGCCATGCAGGCCGTGCAGCCGGATATCGCGCTGGTACTGGTGGGCGATGGCCCGCTGCGCGAACGCCTTGAGCAACGCCTGCCGGAGGCGATCTTCGCCGGCTTCCAGACCGGCGAGGCGCTGGCTGCCCATTACGCCAGTGCCGACCTGTTCCTGTTCCCCTCGCTGTCGGAGACCTTCGGCAACGTGGTGCTGGAAGCCATGGCCAGTGGATTGGCCGTGGTGGCCTTCGACTACGCGGCCGCTGCGGAAGTGATCCGCGATGACCACCAGGGGTTGCTGGCCCCCTGCACCCAGCCGGACAGATTCATCGAACAGGCAGTGGAAGTCTGCCAGCGACCAGCGCGTATCGCACGTCTCGGAAGAGCAGCCCGTGTACGCGTCGAGCCCATGGCCTGGAGCCAGGTCGCCGAGCATTTTCTTGCCTGTCTACGCCTCGCCGAGGAGAAGCCCGATGCACGATCGCAGCCTTCCCGTCTTTGAGCGACTCGACCTGCTGGAGTGGCGGCTGTGTCGCCAGGTGGCACGTCTGGCGCTGTATCGGCCGATCCTGACCCTCTTTCGCGTGGTCTCGCGCCTCGGTGACTGGCCCGTCTGGTTGCTGCTGACACTCAGCCTGCCCTTCCATCACGTGCAAGGTGGCTGGTTGATGCTGGAATTCGGACTGGCGGCGGGGGCCGGCGCCCTTTTGTATCGCGCCCTCAAGACCCGGCTGTGCCGTGAGCGCCCCTTCATCACCTTCACGACCATCCAATGCACCATGCCACCGCTGGATCGCTACAGCTTTCCAAGTGGCCATACACTGCATGCGGTGCTGTTTGCCAGCCTGACGGCTCAGCAGCTACCGGAACTGGCCATTCTCGTCACGCCGCTTGCCATGTTGATCGCGCTTTCCCGCGTGATCCTGGGACTGCACTACGTCAGTGACGTGCTGGCGGGGGCGCTGCTGGGACTCGGGCTGGCTGAAGTGGCCATCCTGAGTCTTGAGTCCCTGACAGGACTCTGAGCCCAGTGCACGCTCTGTCGGCGGCAGGCCACCTTCGACTTGCCGACAGTCAATTCGCTCTGGCAAGCTCGCCTCATGACGATATCCTCCGAGGCCGGCGACCTGTTCGCCACGCATCCTCAACACGCCCCTTCCCGCACCCCGCCAAGCGGACAGCGACCGGCCGGCCTGCCGGACGACTGGCAGACACTGGCCCATGGCTGGTATCGCCATCCGCTGCACCCGCTCTATCTCAAGCCAACCGCTCTGACTCCCCTGCAGGCCGACCAGGCACTGGTCACGCTGGATACCACGCTCGACTGGCAGCGGCCGAGCTTGAGCGTGCATGGCAAGACGCATCCCATCCCTCGCCGTCAGGTATGGATGGGGGACGCCGGGGCTCGCTATCGCTATTCCGGCAGCCTGTTCGAGCCAGCGCCATGGCGTCCGATGGCCTGGCATCTGGGGGAGCTTGCCCGTCACGCCATCAACCGCGAGCTGAGCGCGCAGCCGGGGCAGGAACGCCACATCGACCAGCACTTCAACAGCCTGCTGGCCAATCGCTACGCCGATGGCAATGACCGCATGGGCTGGCATAGTGACAATGAACCGGAGCTTGGCGACCGCCCCATCGTGCTGGCCCTGTCACTGGGAAGAGAGCGGCCACTGCGCTTCAAGGGACACCCCCGCAGCCCCTACGCACAGGACCCTGCCTTCAACCTGTGGCTGCCCCATGGCTCATTGCTGGTGATGGGGCGCGGCTGTCAGGACCGACTGCATCACGCCCTGCCGCCACGCAAGCTCGAGGGCGTGCGCATCAGCCTGACCTACCGACAGCTATTGACGGCGTCACGCTAGATCCTCATCAGGCACGGGCGGCGGCGAGACGGGATAGCGGGCCCGCAGGGTGTCCAGCATCGCCTGGACCGCGACCGACAGCTCATGACGGCCGCGGCGAATCACGCCGACCCGTTGCTCGATGACCGGCCCTTCCAGCTCCAGGCACCGACATCCCAGCGCTGACATCTGATCGGCGCTCATCGCCGGCACCGCGCTGACGCCAAGTCCCTCTGCCACCATGCGTCCGCAGGTCACCAGCTGGTGAGTCTCGAAGGCGACGGTGAGCTTGAGCCCCGCCTCTGCCAGGCGCCGCTCCAGCATGTGTCGCACGCCCGAGGGACGTTGCAGGGTGATGAAATCCTCTTCCAGCAGCTGATCCCAATGGATGGTCTCGGGAGCGCCCTGCAACAGGGCGTGCCCCTCGGGAATGATCGCGATGTAGCGATCCTCGAAGAGTGATTCGAAGACAAGGTCCTCGCGTACCCCGGGATCAAAACAGATCCCCAGTTCCACGCGCCCATCGGTGACACGCTCCACGACTTCCTCGGCGATCACGTCATTGACCTCGATGGTGATCTCCGGGAACTGCCGTCGAAAATCCGCCAGTACTCCTGGCAGCAGATTCCCGGCGAAGGTCGGCATGGCAGCCAATGCCACACGCCCGCGTCCGAGACTGAATCGCTGGCGCATCTCGTCCTCAGCATGCTCCCAATCCGACAGTATCCTGCGAGCCAGTGGGAAGAAGGCCCGTCCTTCCGGCGTCAGGCTGACCTGTCGAGTGGAACGCTGGAACAGACGCCCACCCAACGACTCCTCCAGATTCTTGACGGCCAGCGACAATGCCGGCTGGGAAAGATGCACCAATGTGCCCGCTTCCACGAAGGACAGGGTTCTGGCCACTGCGACAAAGGCTTTCAACTGTTTCAAGGTCATGCGGCATCCTTCCTGTGGGGTCCCTGGGGGACGCGCCTTGAGATGACATTCGGGGAAACAGGCTCAACCCGTCGCCGGGAGACCCGTCGGCCTCTACACCATTGGTCCAAGGTGGCCAGAGCCGCTTGCGCAGCCTTGCACCGCGAGTCGTCCAGCCCTGTCGTGCATATCCGCCGCTGACCCGCACCACAGGCGGATCTGTGCAGGAAACGAGCGGGCAAGGCGATATCGTACTGCCCCAAGACTCTTCATGAAAACTTATCAATGGATAGAAAAAACAAACTTATCAAATATATACAGCCACCAGATTGTCGGCAATGATGCACTCAAGCCTTTGCCAGACGCCTGCCCCAGGCGCCGGCCACGGAAGATGAGCAGCGACTCATCACCGTCAAAACGACAACACAAGATGCTCAAGGAGAACTTCATGGCAGGATTCAACAAGGTAGTGACCCGCTACGCCGATGCCATGGCGGGCCTGGAAGACGGCATGACGGTGATCGCCGGCGGATTCGGACTCTGCGGTATTCCCGAGAACCTGATCCAGGAGATCAAGCGTCGTGGCGTGAAGGACCTGACCGTCGTCTCCAACAACTGCGGCGTGGACGGCTTCGGGTTGGGCATCTTGCTGGAAGATCGCCAGATCAAGACCATGATCGCCTCCTACGTCGGCGAGAACGCCCTGTTCGAGCGCCAGCTGCTGGACGGAGAGCTCGAGGTCATCCTGACCCCCCAGGGCACGCTGGCCGAGAAGATGCGCGCCGCCGGGGCCGGCATCCCCGCCTTCTTCACCGCGACCGGCTACGGAACGCCCATCGGAGAAGGCAAGGAAGTCCGCGAATTCGACGGTCGCCCTTATATTCTCGAGGAAGCCATCAAGGGTGACTTCGCGATCGTCAAGGCGTGGAAGGCCGACCGCTACGGCAATGTCGTCTACCGTCACACGGCACGCAACTTCAACCCGCTGGCCGCAACCGCAGGCAAGATCACCGTGGTCGAAGTCGAAGAGCTGGTGGAACCCGGCGAGCTGGACCCGGCCGAGATCCACACTCCGGGCATCTATGTCGACCGCGTCATCAAGGGCAGCTTCGAGAAGCGCATCGAGAAACGGACCGTTCGCTCGCGTTGAGCCAAGGCTCCGCCTGCATCCGTTTTCTCGCGACGACACTCCCCGACACGGCAAGGCGTCACCTCGATGGCGCTTCAGACAAGGAATACATCATGGCTTTGACACGCGAACAGATGGCCCAGCGAGTGGCACAGGAAATCCAGGACGGCTCCTACGTCAATCTGGGCATCGGCATACCGACCCTGGTCGCCAACTACATCCCGGATGGCATCGACGTGATGCTGCAGTCCGAGAACGGCCTGCTTGGCATGGGACGCTATCCCTATGACGACGAGGTCGACGCCGACATGATCAATGCCGGCAAGGAAACCGTGACCGCCATCGATGGCGCCGCCATCTTCGACTCCGCCGAATCCTTCGCGATGATTCGCGGCGGGCACGTCGATCTGACGGTACTCGGCGCCTTCGAGGTGGACGTGAACGGCAACATCGCCAGCTGGATGATCCCCGGCAAGCTGGTGAAAGGCATGGGCGGCGCCATGGATCTGGTGGCGGGTGCCGAGAACATCATCTGCACCATGACCCACGCCTCCAAGCATGGTGAGTCCAAGCTGCTCAGCCAGTGTGAGCTGCCACTGACCGGTGCCGGCTGCATTCGCCGTGTACTGACCGACCTGGCCTTCCTCGAGATCAAGGACGGTGCCTTCCACCTGCTGGAACGCGCGCCAGGCGTCAGTGTCGAGGAGATACAGCGCCTGACCGCAGGCAAGCTCATCGTGCCCGACAATGTCCCCGAGATGCAGCTGGACGCCTGAGACGGCCCAGATGCATCGCTTGACACTCCATCTCTCCGGCGATGATGGGCGCATCATCGCCGCTCTCCGAGAGTCTTGATGGTTGCAAGACCATCCACCGGCAGCGCTGCCATCGCTGCCGGTTTTTTTATCTCTTTCCCTCACCAAGCATGACGACCTGGCGGATCATCCGCGAAGCTGTCCATTGCCTTGAAAGCCCGTACACACGCCCCATCCCCACGACGATGCCTCACCTTGGCAACCTCTCAAGCGTGGCAATATACGGCGAGGTTCCACACCGACCAGAAACTAGGATAACGGGATAAAAGCAAGTCACTGTCAATCCTTGCGAAATCTGGAAAACTGACTGGCGCAATGCCGCCCATTCGAGAAGAATCTGCTCACGAGACACCCGACCAAAGGCGAAGTTTTTGATATTTCATTTGACCTTGGAGGCGCGGCAGCGCAGTATTGATCTCGTTGGTTAGCAAGTCGTATATCGTCAGTCGTGATCGAAACACTTCGGTACCTGGTGCATATCCTCCTTGTTTTACCCACGTATATCGGGTAACTCCCGGCAATATCATCAGTAAGGAATTACGATCATGGCAACTGGTACAGTCAAGTGGTTCAACGACACCAAAGGTTTCGGCTTCATTTCTCCGGACGACAACGGTGACGACCTGTTCGCACACTTCTCCGAAATCCAGGCTGAAGGCTTCAAGTCTCTGCAAGACGGTCAGAAGGTTTCCTTCGACGTCACCCAGGGCAAGAAAGGCCTCCAGGCCGCTAACATCAAGATCATCGACTGATCATGAGTTAGCTGAAAGAGACTAACCTCTCTTTCCACAGAAAAGCCCGCTTCGGCGGGCTTTTCTGCGTCTGGAGATTGCCTCGAAAGCCGTGACGGCCCCTCCCCTGCCAGCCAGTTCCGTCGTGCCTCAGCGCCACTTGCCTGCAGCGCACGACACGATCCAGTTCTCCCGGACCAGAGCCGAGCCTGATGCCTGACGCCTCCCACAGACAAAGAAAAAGGGACCGCCGAAGCAGCCCCTTTCCCGTCCAGCCTTGCCTGTCTTCAGCCCATCATCAGCCGCGGTAATAGCGCTGCTCGACGAAGGGCATCTTCGTCACGGTCATCGGCAGTCGCTTGCCACGTACGTCCGCGAAGACCTGAGTGTCCAGCACGCTGTGCGCGATCGCCACATAGCCCATGGCGACCGGCTTGCCGTAGCTCGGGCCGAAGCTGCCCGAAGTCACGACACCGATGCGGTTGCCCTCGCCGTCGAAGAGCTTGGCACCTTCGCGAATCGGAGCACGCCCTTCAGCCACCAGACCGACTCGCTTGCGGGTGTGATCCTTGTTGGCGATCTGGGTCAGGATGACGTCCGCCCCCGGGAAGCCGCCTTCACGTGCACCGCCCTGACGACGCACCTTGCCCAGCGCCCAGATCAGGCTGGCTTCCACCGGCGACGTCGTGGTGTCCAGATCATGGCCATACAGGCACAGGCCAGCCTCGAGACGCAGTGAATCCCGCGCCCCGAGACCGATGAACTCCACCTCTTCCGCCGCCAGCAGCAGACGCGCGAAGCGCTCCGCCTCAGCATCGGGGACGGAGATCTCGAAACCATCTTCACCGGTATACCCGCTGCGACTGACCCAACACTCGATGCCATCGATGGTGACATGGGCATGATGCATGAAGGTCAGCTCGCAGGCCTCGGGCGACAGACGCTGCATGACCGCGTGAGCCAGCGGCCCCTGCAGGGCGAGCAGCGCCCGATCCTCCAGCACCTCAAGCTCGATCTCCATCGGCAGCCCCACACGCAGATGCGCGACGTCCTGATCCTTGCAGGCAGCATTCACCACCACATAGAGGTGATCGCCACCATTGACGATCATCAGGTCATCGAGAATACCGCCGGTATCACTGGTAAAGAGTCCGTAACGCTGCATGCCCACCGGAAGATCGACGATGTCCGTCGGTACCAGCGTCTCCAGCGCCGCCTGCACGTTCTCTCCGCGCAGAATCAGCTGCCCCATGTGCGAGACATCGAACAGCCCCGCCTTGGCACGCGTATGCTCGTGCTCCTTCTTGACGCCCAGCGGATACTGGACGGGCATGGAATAGCCTGCAAACTCGACCATCTTCGCTCCCTGCTCGACGTGCAGGTCATGAAGCGCGGTCTGCTTGAGACCGGTGACAGCGGCGGAATCGGACATCATCATTCTCCTGAGTGGCATGCAACATCTCTCCGACAGCCAGGTGAATCTGGCCCTGTGCTGCCGGAGGCTAGTGATCGAGATAGGACAATCTGAGGGGGCTCACCCCGCCGCACCTGCCAGCGACGGGGGGCTCCTGATGCGATCAGCGGTCTTCGCCCGCCAGCACTTCCTTGCCGTCAAAGTAGTCGCGGGTCAGCTTGAAGACCACCGGCGACAGCAGCGCCAGACCAATCAGGTTCGGAATCGCCATCAAGGCATTGAAGGTATCCGCCATCAGCCAGATGAGATCCAGCTTGGCCATCGCGCCCACCGGAATCGCGATCACGAACACGATGCGATACAGCATGATGGCGCGCGTACCGAACAGGTACTGGAAGCACTTCTCGCCATAGAAGGACCAGCCAAGGATGGTGGTGAAGGCAAACACGGCCAGCGCGATCGCGACCAGATGGTTGCCGACACCCGGCAGGGCCTGATCAAAGGACATGGAGGTCAGCGCCGCCCCCGTCTCACCAGAAGACCACAGGCCGGAGGTGATGATGGCCAACGCGGTGATGGTGCAGATGACGATGGTATCGATGAAGGTGCCCAGCATGGCGACCAGCCCCTGACGTACCGGGTTCTTGGTCTGCGCGGCAGCGTGGGCGATGGGCGCACTGCCCAGGCCGGCTTCATTGGAGAAGATACCGCGCGCCACACCGAAACGGATGGCCGCCATCACCGCCGCACCGGCAAAGCCGCCAGTCGCCGCGACTGGATTGAAGGCGTAAGTGAAGATGAGGCCGAAGGCGTGACCGATCTGGTCAGCATTGATCACCAGAATGACGATGCCCGACAGGAAGTAGGCAATCGCCATGAACGGCACCAGCTTGCCCGCCACGCTGGAGATGCGCTTGATGCCACCCAGAATGACCGCACCTGCCAGCACCATCATCACGACACCGGAGGCCCAGTGCGGAATGGCAAACGAGGTTTCCAGGGCATCCGCCACGGAGTTGGACTGCACGGTATTGCCGATGCCAAAGGCCGCGAAGCAGCCGAAGAAGGCAAAGGCGCCCCCCAGCCAACCCCACTTGGCCCCCAGTCCGTTGCGGATGTAGTACATCGGACCACCGACGTGGTTGCCGTTGTCATCCACTTCGCGATAACGCACCGCACAGACGGCCTCGGCGTACTTGGTCGCCATGCCGACCAGCGCCGTGATCCACATCCAGAAGATCGCTCCCGGTCCACCCAGCGCGATCGCCGTCGCCACACCCGCGATGTTGCCGGTACCGATGGTAGCGGAGAGTGATGTCATGAGGGCATTGAACGGCGACATCTCGCCATCGCCATCCTTGCCGGGCGCGCGCCCGCTCCACAGCAGCTTGAAGCCGGTACCCAACTTGCGGATCGGCATGCCCTTGAGGCCCGCCTGAAGATAGAAGCCGACCCCGAGCAGCAGGATCAACATCACCGGGCCCCACACCACGCCATTGATGGCGGTAAAGAGAGAACTGATCATTTCCACGCAGATTTCCTCCGCTGAATTGTTGTTATGACTCGATGCGAGGAGAGACACATCGGAAATCCCGTCTGGCCAGCCGGTCAACCGGCCAGCACGCCAAACGGACAGCTCACATTAGCGGAAGCTTCCAGTCTTCACTACCCCAACAGGGCTTTACGCTGGAATGTGAGCAAAACGTCACGCAAAAATCATGAAAATGTGTCAATCGCCTGAGGGATTCAGCCCGTTGATGGGCGTCACTCAGTGGATATCTCTTTCCCTTGTGCCGGCAACCTGAGCCTCTCCCGGGTCTTCCCCCACACCTCTCGCGGGCAGTCCCGTGACGACAGGCACGCTCCGGCGGGCTCTCCTCGGGGATACCTGCCATCAGGACACGCCTGATGATCAGAGCGTGAAGGAGCTTCCCTCAGCGAATATGGGTGTCGCTGCCTGCGACACCATTGACAGCACGTGAATCTGGACACAACATGGGAAACAAGTTTCCAATACGAAACAGGCGACACTCTACCTCGACTCAACAGGGCTCGCAAGCGCAGGAAAGTGGCATCAGATTCTCGCTGGAAACCCACCTCCCGTCAGAGAATGAGGACCTGGAGAACTGACTTCCAGCGGAGAAAAAACGGTCTGGACCCTGCACTCATGGGCCTTGTGCGCCGATACCTTCGCGCCATGGCGCAGATAGACCGGGCGTGGCAAGGCGAGACACTGGACGCCCGGAGCACGACGGACCACGATTAAGAGGGCAACTCGCTTGCCACTCGCCAAAAGTCGTAGAGGCACGCCGCGCTCAGCTACTGCCACGTGTCGAGACCTTCGTGCATAATGGCGCAACGATTCCCTGAATCAGAAAATCTTTTCACATAGGAAAACACTCATGAGCAACATTCCTGCCACGCTTAAGTACACCGAGAGTCACGAGTGGGTTCAGGACAACGGTGACGGTACCGTGACCATCGGCATCACCGACCACGCTCAGGAAGCGCTGGGCGACGTCGTCTTCGTCGAATTGCCGGAAATCGGTCGCGAACTGGCGCTGGAAGAAGAGTTCGGTGTCATCGAGTCCGTCAAGGCGGCCTCTGACCTGTACGCGCCGCTGGCCGGCGAAGTCATCGCCGTCAACGAGAGCCTCGAAGACGCGCCGGAATCCGTCAACGAAAGCCCCTATGACGATGCCTGGATTCTGAAGATGAAGGTCGCTGACAGCGCCGAGCTGGAAAAGCTGCTCGACGCGGACGCCTACACCCAGCTGGTGGAAAGCGAAGCCTGATCACGGTTGGCCTCCAGCCGCTGTCCGAGACAGCGCTGTCACATGGCTGGAGGCCGCTTGCCCGTCTCACCCGGTAGTACGCTGGCTCGGCGCCCCAGCCGAGGCTTCACGATTCCCGACGCCCTGCCCGCCCTCCTGCGCCGGCAAGGCGATGTTCCTCCCGCGGACTGTCACTTGCAGTTCCCGTTGCAGCACAGGATTCCTTGCATGGCTCACGAGACGCTTACCCTGGCCCAGCTGGCCGGGCACGATGATTTCATTTCCCGTCACAATGGCCCGACTGCCGCCAATGTCACGCGCATGCTGGCGACACTGGGTGAAGACAGCATCGAGACGCTGATTGACCGCACCGTGCCGGCGGCCATTCGTCTGGGACGCGAGCTGGACCTCGAAGGGCCGCGCACGGAATCCGAGGCACTGGACTATCTCAAGCGCCTGGCGCGTCAGAACAAGGTATTCAAGACCTATATCGGCCAGGGATATCACAACACCCACCTGCCGGCGGTCATCCAGCGCAACGTGCTGGAGAATCCGGGCTGGTATACCGCGTATACGCCGTACCAGCCGGAAATCGCCCAGGGCCGTCTCGAAGGGCTGCTCAACTTCCAGCAGGCGGTGATGGACCTGACCGGCATGGAACTGGCCAATGCCAGCCTGCTGGATGAGGCCACCGCCGCGGCCGAAGCCATGGCGCTGTGTCAGCGTGGCAACAAGAAGAACAAGAGCAATCGCTTCTTCATCGCCGACGATGTCCTGCCCCAGACGCTGGACGTCATGCGCACGCGTGCCGATTACTTCGGCTTCGAGCTGATCATCGATGCTGCCGAGAAGGTCGGTGAGCACGACATCTTCGGCGCCCTGTTCCAGTATCCGGGCAATACCGGTCAGGTACGCGATCTCGCACCGCTGCTGGACGCGGCACGCGCCAATGGCGCGATGACCGTGGTGGCCGCCGACCTGCTGAGCCTGGTGCTGCTCAAGTCGCCGGGCAGCCTCGGCGCCGACATCGTCGTCGGCACCTCCCAGCGCTTCGGCGTGCCGATGGGCTTCGGCGGCCCGCACGCCGCCTTCTTCGCCACCACCGACAAGCTCAAGCGCTCGATTCCGGGCCGCATCATCGGGGTCTCCAAGGACTCGCGCGGCAATCCGGCGCTGCGCATGGCGATGCAGACCCGCGAGCAGCACATCCGCCGCGAGAAGGCGACCTCCAACATCTGCACCGCCCAGGCACTGCTGGCCAACATCGCCGGCTTCTACGCTGTCTATCACGGTGCCGAAGGCCTCAAGCGCATCGCCACCCGTGTCAATCGTCTGACCAGCATTCTGGCCGAAGGCGTCACGCGCTGCGGCATGACACTGGCCCACGACAGCTGGTTCGATGCCATCACCGTCACCGGCGTTGATGCAGGCAAGATCCATGGTCGCGAGCTGACCCACGAGATCAACCTGCGCCACCACGGCGATGGCCGCATCACCATCAATCTCGACGAGACCACCACTGCCGCTGACGTCGGCGTGCTGTTCGACGTGCTGCTCGGCGAGGAGCACGGCCTGTCCGTCGCCGCGCTGGACCAGGACCTGCTGGCCAAGGGCGCAAGCGCGATCCCGGCGGCCTGTCAGCGTGACAGCGACTTCCTGACCCACCCGACCTTCAGCCGCTACCACTCGGAAACCGAGATGCTGCGCTACCTGAAGCGCCTGGAGAACAAGGACCTGTCGCTGACCCACGCGATGATTCCGCTGGGCAGCTGCACCATGAAACTCAACGCCACCACCGAGATGATTCCGGTCACCTGGCCCGAATTCGCCAACGTCCACCCGTTTGCGCCCTCGGATCAGGTGGTCGGCTACAAGCAGATGATCGACGAGCTGTCGGCCTTCCTGGTCGAGATCACCGGCTACGACGCCATCTCCATGCAGCCGAACTCCGGCGCTCAGGGGGAATATGCGGGACTGGTCGCGATCCGCCGCTACCAGGCGTCCATCGGCGAGGGCGCGCGCGACATCTGCCTGATTCCCAGCTCCGCCCACGGCACCAATCCGGCCTCCGCCGCGATGGCCGCCATGAAGGTGGTGGTGGTCGAGTGTGATGCCAGCGGCAACATCGATATTGCTGACCTGCGTGCCAAGGCTGAGCAGCACAGCGACAAGCTGTCCGCGATCATGATCACCTACCCGTCCACCCATGGGGTGTTCGAGGAAACCGTGCGCGAGGCCTGTCAGGTCGTTCACGATCACGGCGGTCAGGTCTACATCGATGGCGCCAACATGAACGCACAGGTCGGCATCTGCCGTCCGGGAGACTTCGGCGGCGATGTCTCGCACCTCAACCTGCACAAGACCTTCTGCATTCCCCACGGTGGCGGCGGACCGGGCATGGGCCCGATCGGCGTCAAGTCACACCTGGCACCCTTCGTCTCCAACCACGTGGTCACGCCGCTGGAAGGCGTGAAGCCGGAATGCACCGCCGTCTCGGCCGCCGCCTTCGGTTCCGCGGCGATCCTGCCGATCTCCTGGGCCTACATCAAGATGATGGGCGCGCAGGGGCTGCGTGAGGCCACCGAGCTTGCGATCCTCAACGCCAACTACATCGCCACGCGTCTCGATGGGCACTATCCGGTGCTCTATCGCGGCAAGAACGGCACCGTGGCGCATGAGTGCATCATCGATATCCGCCCGCTGAAGGCCGCTTCCGGCATCAGCGAGGAAGACATCGCCAAGCGCCTGATCGACTACGGCTTCCACGCCCCGACCATGTCGTTCCCGGTGGCGGGCACGCTGATGGTCGAGCCCACCGAGTCCGAGTCGCTCTACGAGATCGACCGTTTCTGTGAGGCGATGATCGCGATTCGCGCCGAGATCGCCCGTGTCGAGCAAGGCGAGTGGACCCTGCAAGACAACCCGCTGGTGCACGCGCCGCACACCCAGGCCGACCTGATGGACGCCGAATGGAATCGTGGGTATTCCCGCGAGATCGGTGCCTTCCCGAGTGAACACGTCAAGGCGGCCAAGCAGTGGCCGGCCGTCAACCGGGTCGACAACGTGCATGGCGATCGCCAGTTGATCTGCTCCTGCCCGAGCATCGACCTCTACCGTGATTGAGAGTCTCGATTGAGAGCCAGCAATGAGGCAGTGTTGAAACGCTGTCGCTGATCGCTCTGGCAAAAAAACGCCCCTGCCGGGTAACCGGCAGGGGCGTTGTCGTTGCAGCTGTCCGTCAAGCGCTTGCTCAGTGGCGCAATGACGCGCCAGCCGAGATCACTCCTTCCAGCTCTTGAGCAGCTCGTCATAGGCGATGGTCTCGCCCTTGGGCTTCTCGTTGTCCAGCTTGGCCTTCGGCGCACCCGGCTGGGCGAACCAGTACTCCGCATCACGTTCCTCGTTGAGCTTCGGCCCACAGTTGTCCATCACCTTGGCGCGCTCGAGACGCTCGAGAATGCGGTCCTGCGCCTTGGCCAGGCCATCAAGCGCTTCCTGCGGCGTGGCTTCACCACTGGCGGCCTGGGAGATGTACTGCCACCACAGCTGGGCCAGTTTCGGATAATCCGGCACGTTGGTGCCGGTCGGCGACCACTGCACCCGTGCCGGGCTGCGATAGAACTCGACCAGACCGCCCAGCTTCGGCGCGGCATCGGTCATCGCCTGGGACTGGATATCCGACTCGCGGATCGGCGTCAGGCCTTCCAGGGTCTTCTTGAGCGAGACGGTCTTGGCGGTCACGAACTGCGCATATAGCCAGGCGGCGTGACGATTCTTCTCCGGCGTGGAGTCGAAGAAGGTCCAGGCACCCACGTCCTGATAGCCAAGCTTCATGCCCTCTTCCCAGTACGGGCCATGCGGTGACGGCGCCATGCGCCACTTGGGCGTGCCGTCGTCGTTGACCACCGGCAGACCATCTCTTGTCATGTCAGCCGTGAAGGCGGTGTACCAGAAGATCTGCTGGGCGATGTTGCCCTGGGACGGTACCGGGCCGGACTCGGAGAAGGTCATGCCCTGAGCTTCCGGCGGTGCGTACTTGCCCAGCCAGTCGACGTACTTGGTGGTGGCATAGACGGCCGCCGGGCCATTGGCCGCGCCGCCACGCGTCACCGAGGAACCCACCGGCTGACATTCCTCGACACGAATGCCCCACTCATCTACCGGCAGGCCGTTGGGCAGGCCCTTGTCGCCGGCACCCGCCATGGAGAACCAGGCATCGGTGAAGCGCCAGCCGAGTGACGGGTCCTTCTTGCCGTAATCCATGTGGCCATAGACCCGCTTGCCGTCGATTTCCTTGACGTCATTGGTGAAGAAATCGGCGATGTCTTCATAGGCTGACCAGTTGACCGGTACGCCCAGCTCGTAGCCGTACTTGTCCTTGAACTGCTTCTTCAAGTCTTCACGCTCGAACCAGTCGGCGCGGAACCAGTACAGGTTGGCAAACTGCTGGTCCGGCAGCTGATAGAGCTTGTCATCCGGGCCGGTGGTGAAATCCAGCCCGATGAAGTCATCCAGATCCAGGGTCGGCGAGGTGAAGGCCTTGCCGTCGCCTTCCATCATGTCGCTGATCGGCACGACCTTGCCATAGCGGAAGTGCGTGCCGATCAGGTCGGAGTCATTGACGTAGCCATCGTAGATGTTGCGCCCGGACTGCATCTGGGTCTGCAGTTTCTCGATGACGTCGCCTTCCTGGATCAAGTCGTGGGTCAGCTTGATGCCGGTGATCTCGCTGAAGGCCTTGGCCAGCACCTTGGACTCGTATTCATGGGTGGTCAGGGTTTCCGAGGCCACCTTGATTTCCATGCCGCGCAGCGGCTCGGCGGCCTTGATGAACCACTCGAGCTCGGACATCTGCTCGTCCTTGCTCAGCGTGGAGGGTGAGAATTCCTGGTCGATCCACTTCCTTGCCGCATCCTGATACTGATCGGCCATGGCCTGACTGGAAAGACCTGCGAGCCCCGCCGCCGTGGCGAAGGCGATGGCGTAACGCAGGCGTGCGGGTCGAATGATGTGCTGACTCATGGGATGTCCCTTCATTGGCGTTATTGTTGTGTCGCGTCGTCCAACAACCACTTCCGTCAATCACGTGTCGCGCGGCGCGATATGCCGCGCGTGTCTCCTGCCGGTACTGCTTGTCCTCCTGTCGTTCCGGGTACGCTGTCTTGCCTTTGCTGCGTTGCTGCTCGGCTGGCCGGGCATCTGACTGTCAGTCCGTCTGCCAGATACCCGACGGATTCAAGCTTTCCGGGTCACGGGTGCGTCTCGCGAAGCAGCGCACGTTGAGCACGATAGAGCGAAGCTGGCTCAACGGCCTCGCCGGGGGATTCCACTCGCGCCTGCAGCTTGTCCAGCGCCTCAAGCTGCGGGTAGTCCGTCACGCCCTTGGCGTTCATCACCCGCTCGTAATCATGGCGACTGGCAATGCCCAGCGCGCGGCCGGTGGCGCCCACTACCGTCGGCATGATCACCTTGCCGAAGTGTGAGTCGGCGCGCATGAAGGGCCAGGCATCGTGCGGCTTGCCGGTATTGACCGGATTCCACAGCACCAGCCCGCGCAGATGATTGGGCTGATGGCCGACACTGGCGCCCCAGCGGTCACGTACATGGCCGCCTCGCTTGCGGTCGAAGAGATTGTCCCGCGGCTGCTGACCATGCAGTTCGATCCCACTGTCACCGCCATGCTCCAGTTCAAGGTAGACGTTATGGGTCGCGTAGCGGGCCACGCCGGGCGCATGCCAGGCATGACTTTGGTCGACCACCTGCCTTGCCAGCACCTGATTGCTGTCACTGATCGTCATCGCGATATGCCCCGGCTTGCCGGTCATCCTCACGTCCTCGAGCGTCACCTGGGAGCTGTGGCGCACCTTCACTCCCTGATTGAAACTGTCGAGCCGGACATCACGCACCCAGCCATCGGTGATGCCATCGAGATCCAGCAGGCCGAAGCCGCTGTCGTCCTCGGCGCTGCGATGATGCTTGAAGCGCCCTCGCCAGTTGCCCTTGAGCGTGATGCCTTCGACCCCGACCTCATGCGCCGGATGGATGCGCGCGATACGCCACTGCTCACCGGGGAAGCGCTCGTGCACCACGGGCAACGACAGCGTCAGCCGATTGCCTTCTCGTGCCAGCACACGGTAGCGAGCGCGCTTGACCACCCCATCCCGCTCGATCAGCCAGCGCGACTTGCCGGTTCTGGCCTCCTTTTCCATCTGATAGGGTGCCAGAGCACGCGCTACCGCTTGCGGGCGCTTGTCGATGCTCTCCAGCAATACCTCATCCCCCGCCTTGAGCGATGACGCCTGTGCCACGCCCGCCAGTGTCACCGTGTCCTGCGTATCGGCAGGCTGCACGCGAGCCGTCGCGGCGATCGGCTGCCAGGCTTCCTGACTCCCGCCCTCGGCCAGCGTCCTGCCTTCCTCCAGATTGCCAAGATGCAGCAACCAGGGCGTGCTCCAGTACCAGCTGGCGTGCAACGGCAGCATCGGTCGGGTCTGCTTGAGACGGGTCCTGTCGCTTCCGTCTCCCGCCAGTGTCCAATGACTGCCGGCCAGGCTCAGCCCCTGCATCTTGAGCAATGCCTCGCGCAGCGTCTGCTGGCGCGCCTCATCCGGGACTGCCGCCTTGAGCGCGATCATCCGTGCATAGAACCAGTCGCGCTCCGCGGGGCCGAACAATACATAGTCACCGGCAGGGAAATAGAGCACCCCGTGCCGCTGAGGGCTGTCCGCATCATGCTCCCCCTGCTGCTGCCAACGACGCATCGCGGCATGGGCGCGCAGTACCGCATCTCGGTCACTCACGTCGTCCGTGCCATCAGCGCCATAATCCGTGACATCGAAGCGCCTGACGCTGCGAGACTCTGATTCCCGCTTCCGCGCCTCTTGTGCATTGGCTCCCGTCGCCAACGCCGCCGGGAGTTCTCCTCCCTGGTGATAGCCAGCTTGCGAGAAGTCCGGCAAAGGCAGTGGCTCACGCTTGTCTGCCGGCAGCGCCTGATTGGCCTGCCACACCCGCTGATACGCCTGCCACAGGGGGGATTGAGTCTCGTCCTGCGCTTGCCCCGCTGCAGGATGCTTCCCGCCAGCCCCGCCCTGCTGATCCTCTACCGACAAGGGAGTCGTGACCCACCAGCCGATGGCGACGACACAGACAAGGCTCAACCCTGTCAGCCCGGCACGAATGACACGACGGCTTTTCCTGCCGGAAGAAACAGAGGCAGTGGTGGACGAATGACGCGAGGATTCGGTAGACGACATGCAGCAGGGTTCCAGAGCGATGACAGATGACACTGGCTTGGCCAGTCAGAACCGCTTGGGACTCCTGTCAGCACCTCGGGTTCCCTGTTGCCACAAGGCGACGCTGCCCGTCGTCAACGCTCACACCCCATTCCCACATCTCACTTCACCTCTCGTTTCTTCACTTCTCGTTTCTTCTCATCCCCCCTCACTTCACCCTCACCTCATCCCCACTTCATCCCCACTTCATCAACACCAGCATCCAGACGACACAGACGATGCTGATCATCCACAGCACCTGATCAGTGAAGCCCAGCCACAGCAGATGCAGCCAGCCGCTGGAGAGCAGGCCGATGAACAGTCTGTCGCCACGCGTGGTCGCGATGGGCAGAAAGCCCTGACGACTCAGCGTCGGGGTCACGAACTGCCAGGCGGTCATGCCCAGCAGCAGGGTGCCGATACCGGCAAAGAAGAGTGACGTGGGCAGTGTCCAGGCCATCCATTCCATCATCATGTCCTCTTGTAGGCCGTCAGCAGCGACTCGCTGGCGGCAATGACAGCGGCGCTCGTCTGGCCGCCGCTCACACCCGACCCAGGGCGAAGCCCTTGGCGACGTGATTGCGCACGAAGTAGATCACCAGGATGCCGGGAATCAGCGTCAGGGCGCCGGCGGCGGCCAGCACGCCCCAGTCGATGCCCGAGGCCGAGACCGTTCGCGTCATCACCGCCGCGATCGGCTTCGCCTCCGTCGAGGTCAGGGTTCGTGCCAGCAACAGCTCCACCCACGAGAACATGAAGCAGAAGAAGGCGGTCACCCCGATGCCCGGGCGAATCATCGGAATGAACAGCGTCAGGAAGAAGCGCGGAAAACTGTAGCCATCGATATAGGCCGTCTCATCGATCTCCTTGGGCACGCCGGACATGAAGCCTTCCAGAATCCACACTGCCAGCGGCACGTTGAACAGACAGTGCGCGAGTGCCACCGCCAGCGGAGTATCGAACAGTCCCACCGAGGAGTAGAGCTGGAAGAACGGCAGCAGGAAGACCGCCGGCGGTGCCATGCGATTGGTCAAGAGCCAGAAGAACAGATGCTTGTCACCCAGGAAGCGATAGCGCGAGAAGGCATAGGCCGCCGGCAGTGCCACCGTCAGCGAGATGGCCATGTTGAGCACCACATAGCTCATCGAGTTCACATAGCCCATGTACCAGCTGGGGTCGGTGAAGATCACCCGGTAGTTGTCGAAGGTGAAGTTCTCGGGCCACAGGGTCAGGCCGCCGAGAATCTCCTGATTCGACTTGAACGACATGATCAACAGCCAGTAGATCGGCACCAGCAGAAACAGCAGGTAGATCGTCATCACCAGACGCTTGCGTGTTTTCATCACTCGTCTCCTCAGGCGTCGTCACTGTCCTGGTGGGTCATGGCGGTATAGAACAGCCACGAGACCAGCAGGATGATGAGGAAGTAGATCAGCGAGAAGGCAGCGGCGCGTCCGAGATCGAACTGGCCGATCGCCATCTGGGTCAAGGTCTGGGACAGGAAGGTCGTGGTGGTACCCGGCCCGCCACCGGTGAGGACGAAGGGCTCGGTGTAGATCATGAAGCTGTCCATGAAGCGCAGCATGATGCCGATCAGCAGCACGCTCTTGAGCTTGGGCAGCTGGATGTAGCGGAACACGGCCCAGGGTGAGGCACGGTCGATGCGCGCAGCCTGATAGTAGACATCGGGAATGGCGCGTAGCCCCGAGTAGCACAGCAGTGCCACCAGCGACGTCCAGTGCCAGACATCCATCACCAGCACCGTCACCCAGGCATCGGCCGGGTTGGAGGCGTAGTTGTAATCGATGCCCAGTTGTCCCAGCGCCCAGCCATAGAGCCCGATGTCCTCACGCCCGATGATCTGCCAGATGGTGCCGACCACGTTCCAGGGAATCAGCAGCGGCAGGGCCAGCAGGATCATGCACAGCGAGACCATGAAGCCCTTGCGCGGCATCGAGAGCGCCACGGCGATCCCCAGCGGAATCTCGATGGCGAGAACCGCGAAGGAATAGACGAACTGGCGAACCAGCGAGTCGTGCAGGCGCTCGTCGCGCAGGATCTCGCGATACCATTCGGTCCCCACGAAGAAGCGCGTGGAGGGATCGAAGATGTCCTGCACCGAGTAGTTGACCACCGTCATCATCGGGATGATGGCCGAGAACGCCACCACGATGACCACCGGCAGCACCAGCCACCAGGCGCGATTGTTGTGTGTGCGTTGCATCAGGCGTTTCCTCCCGGCTGCTCTCCACTTTCCCCTCTGGCAAAGCTGTCCGCTTCGCCGCTGTCGGGCGCGCCGGCCTGTGACAGGTCCAGCAGATGCTCATCGAGATAGAAGCGCTGCCAGCGGGCCGGTAGCCGCAGCCGCACACGCCCGACAGGGATAGGCGCATCTTCCTCGATACGTGCCTTGAAGATGCAGCCACCGCCGATGTCGAGATCCACTACCTTGTAGGTGCCAAGATCCTGCACCAGCGTGACCTGACCACTGAGCCAATGCTCGCGGATGTCGGAAACCGCCGCAGCGGGTGAGCTGTCGCTGGCCTCGAGCTCGACGAATTCGGGGCGAATGCCCAGCTTCAGCTCGCCCTTGCGCTCCTCAAGCGTCGCCAGCAGCGCCCGTGGAAGGTGCAGCAAGGGCGCGTCCTCCCCCGCCCCGAGCCGCACGCCCTCTGATTCCAGCGTGATGCTGGCCAGATTCATGCCCGGCGAGCCGATGAAGTAGCCCACGAAGGTGTGAGCGGGGTCCTCGAACAGCTCGCGCGGGGTACCGAACTGCACGATGCGGCCTTCATACATCACCGCGATCTTGTCGGCGAAGGTCGAGGCCTCCAGCTGGTCATGGGTGACGTAGACCATGGTGATGTTGAACTGCTCATGGATCTGCTTGAGCTTGCGCCGCAGCTTCCACTTGAGGTGGGGGTCGATGACGGTCAGCGGTTCATCGAACAGGATGGCGGCCACGTCATCACGCACCAGCCCGCGGCCCATCGAGACCTTCTGCTTCTCGTCGGCCGTCAGGTTGCTGGCACGCCGCGTCAGCAGGTCTTCCAGCTCCAGCACCTGGGCGATCTCACGTACCCGAGACTGCACCTTGTGCTCCGGCTGGCGCTGATTGCGCAGTGGGAAGGCCAGATTGTCGAAGACCGTCATGGTGTCGTAGACCACCGGGAACTGGAACACCTGAGCGATGTTGCGCTCTTCCGGCGGCAGCCGATTGACCACGCGATCATCGAAGCGCACCTCGCCCTCGGAGGGGGCCAGCAGCCCGGAGATGATGTTGAGCAGCGTGCTCTTGCCACAGCCCGACGGGCCGAGCAGCGCATAGGCACCGCCCTGCTGCCAGACATGGTTCATGCGCCGGATGGCGTAGTCACTGTCAGCCGCAGGCGTCGCCAGGTAGCTGTGCGCCAGTTCATTGAGGTGTATTTCCGCCATCAGGCCAGCCCTCCGCCAGTCGTGGTGGGTCGCTCGGGCGAGCGGATCAGTGCCCCGTCGCCGCCCGGGCCTGCCACTTCACCGCCAGCGCGGCCCTTGTCATCCGCGAAGACGAACAACTTGTGCGCGGGGGCATAGACCCGGATGGCATCATCCACGGCGAAGTCGTGGATACCGGACAGGTGCAGCACCAGGGAGTGATCGTCATTGCTGACATGCAGGAAGGTCTCGGAGCCGGAGATCTCGGCGATATCCACCGTGACGGCGAACTCGAGATCATCGTCGGCCAGCGGCGCCAACCCCAGATGACTGGGACGGATACCGAAGCGATAGGCCCCGCTCTCGAGCCCCACCAGTGGTGTGGGCAGCACGAACCGGCTGCCCTGCTCGCCGGCACTGGCGGCACCGGAGAACGCCAGTTCACGCCCACGCACCTCGGCCTCGAACAGATTGATCTGCGGCTCAGAGTAGAGCTTCGCCGCCTCGACACTCACCGGATGATGGTAGACGGCCTCGGTAGGCCCGGACTGCAACACCCGCCCTTCATGCATCAGGGTGGTGGTGCCACCGAGCGCCAGCGCCTCACCGGGTTCGGTGGTGGCGTAGACGGCGATGGTGTTGCGGGTCGCGAACAGGCTGCGCATCTCGTGGCGCAACTCTTCGCGCAGCTTGTAATCAAGATTGACCAGCGGCTCATCGAACAGCACCAGGTCAGCATCCTTGACCAGCGCCCGCGCCATGGCCGTACGCTGCTGCTGACCGCCGGAGAGCTCCGCCGGCTGACGCGCGAGAAACTGCTCGATATGCAGCATCTCGGCGATCTCGTGCACGCGGCGACGGATTTCCTCCGGCGCCATGCGCGCCAGCTTCAGCGGCGAGGCGATGTTGTCGTAGACGCTCAGACTCGGGTAGTTGATGAACTGCTGATAGACCATCGAGATGTTGCGCTCGCGCACCGGGCGGCCGGTCACGTCCTCGCCGTTCATCACGATTCGCCCATCACTGGGCACATCGAGGCCTGCCATCAGGCGCATCAGTGAGGTCTTGCCGGACAAGGTGCGTCCCAGCAGCACATTGAAGGAGCCGGGCTCGAAGGTCAGGTCCACCCTGTCGATATGGGTCTCGCGGCCAACCCGGCGGGTGACCGCCTCAAGGCTCAAGGACATGGCGCTGTCTCGTCTGGTGAAAGTCATCGGGGCAGGGACACGGCCAACCGCTGCCGAGTGTTCATACCCACCTGGTGGCTCTCATCTAGCGAACCCTGTGCCAGCCGCGCGCAATCCCGTCGTCACAGACGCCCTCCACACGCCCTCGGATACCGCCAGATCGCCCTCTTTCGCTGATCATTCAGCCACTTGCCAGATGCGACCAAGGCAGGGGCAGACCATGGTCTAGCCCGTCAACCACCCCGTCTGCCGCTACTCTGATGAACAGTGTCTGAACACTGGAGTCCTCGGAACTGAACACTCGCCACGCACAAGTGAACATTGCCGTGAACACTCCCCCAGACCGAAAACAGCATCGATGACAGCACCGATAACAGCACCGATAACAGCATCAATAACAACAGAGGCCTGAAAGGCCCGCCGCACAAGGGATGTCTCATGACAGCACGCCATCATTCCGCCAGCCACGTCGATAACCACGTCGATAACCACACCGCCGCCACCCCAGCTCACTCCACGCCCCATCCCGCCGCTGCTCCCGTGGCACTTCAGCATTCCTCACTGGTGTGTCCGCCGGAAGAGCTCGTCTGGCGTCAGCGTCAGGCCGCCAGCCTGATGGCGACGGTGGCGTCAGCGGTGGCCGGTCATACCCTTAACCTGCTCGATCACTGGCAGGCGTGTCTGGTACTGACCGACCGCGACGGCGTGGTGCTGGCAAGCTACGGCCATCAACAGCTGCTGGGCAATGACGCCACCCTGCTGCGCCCCGGCGCGCGCTGGCGCGAGGAATCGCTGGGGCATAACGCCATTGCCGAGACGCTGAATGCGCCGCGCGCCAATCGCCTCGCACGCATCGCGCTCGACGCGCATGACGCCGAATGCCTCAAGGGGCTGGCCAGTGCCAGTGCCGCCCTGCTGGCGCCCGCCAGCTGGAGCAGCCGCCGCGGGCTGACACCCGGTGCCTGCGAGGGCTGCCTGGGACTGATCTGCGACCCCTATCGCGTCCGCCAGTACAGTCTCGGCATGCTCGGCGTACTGGCGGATGACATCGAGCAACGCCGTCTCGATGAGGCGCTCGGGCATGATCATCATCTGTTGCGCCTGCATCTCAACCGTTCTCAGCTGGACTCGCCCAGCGCCGCCCTGCTGGCCGTCACGCCGCAGGGCCAGGTCGCGGCCGCCAGTCGCAGAGGGCTGCAACTTCTGGCAGCGCACCTTGAGCTCCCGCCATCGCCAGATTGCGCGGAACACCCGGCGGACAACGACAGCTGCGCCACGCGCGATGACCTCCATCTGTTGCTGGGCCAGCCCCTGGCTCGCTGGCAGCTGGACTGGGCACCGCTGGCCCAGCTTGACGACGCGGAGTGCCTGACGCTCACGCAACACCCGCATTTCACGGGCTACGCCTTGTGCGGTGTCCTGCCCAGGCCACGCATTCAGGCACGCGCTCCAGCCACTCACCCCACCGATGAGCGAACTGGCCCGCTGGCCACTCAGGCCGCTGCCTGCCATCCGAGCCTTGCGCGCCTGCATCATGGCGATGCCGGCTGGGCCCGAGTCTGCGAGCTGCTGGCACGGCTGGTGAACGCTCGCCTGCCACTGCTGCTGCAGGGCGAGACAGGTGTCGGCAAGGAAGAGGTGGTCAAGGCGCTGCATCAGGCCAGTCATCGCGCCCATCAGCCACTGGTCGCCATCAATTGCGCGGCATTGCCCGATGAGCTGGTCGAGGCTGAGCTGTTCGGGTATCGGCGCGGCGCCTTCACCGGTGCCGACCCTGCGGGGCGCGAGGGCCGACTGATCGAGGCCAATGGCGGACGCCTGTTTCTGGATGAGATCGGCGATATGCCACTGCATGTCCAGGCGCGTCTGCTGCGCGTGCTGCAGGAGCGTGAAGTCACCCCGCTGGGCGGCGGCAAGCCGCAGCGAGTCGACTTCGAACTGGTGGCCGCCACCCATCAGCCTCTCAGCGAGCTGGTCAAGGCAGGTCACTTCCGGGCGGACCTCTACTACCGACTGTGTGGCGCCAGCATCGCCCTGCCGCCACTGCGCGATCGCCAGGACATGGCTGGATTGAGCCATGCCCTGCTGACACGGCTGTGCCGGGAGCAGCAACGCGAGCTGCCACGCATCACCCCTGATTTCCTGAACCGTCTCATGCAGCATGATTGGCCAGGCAACGTGCGTGAGCTGGACAATGTGTTGCGTCTGGCACTGGCGCTGTGCGATGGGCCGTCTCTTGAAGCGTGCCACGTGATGCTGTCGGGCGAATTCAGCAGCGCATCGCATGCACAACATTGCGCCATGCTGCCGCCCGAGAAGCCTCCCCTGCCCCCGCTGCATGACCTCTCCAGTGCCGAGGAGCTGCAGAGCGCGCTGGACGCGCTGGGCGGCAACGTCTCGCGTCTCGCTCGGGAGCTGGGCATCAGTCGCACCACGCTCTACAAGCGACTCGGCGCGGCCTGACGCAGCAGGCTTCTCCTCAAGCCCCGGCCCTGAAACGCCCGTGCCCCCGCAGACAGACTCTGCGGGGGCACGGGCGTTTCACACGACTCACATTTCTTACCGCTACCAAGCACCTAACACTCAGCACTCAAGGACAGGGAGTCAGCTCGGCGTCAGGCCGCGCAGGCGCTCATTGCGACGGCGAATCAGCTCCAGTGTCGTCAGCAGCAGGATCGAGACCAGCACCAGGAGCGTGGCCACCGCCAGAATCGTCGGACTGATCTCCTCGCGGATACCGGACCACATCTGGATCGGGATGGTGGTCTGCGCCGGCCCGGCGATGAACAGCACCACCACGACTTCATCGAACGAGGTGATGAAGGCGAACAGCGCACCGGACACCACGCCCGGCGTCACCAGCGGCAGGATGATGCGGAAGAAGGTGCGACTCGGACTGGCCCCCAGCGAGTGCGCCGCCCGCGTCAGAGAGTGATCGAATCCGGAGAGCGTCGCCGTCACCGTGATCACCACGAAGGGAATGCCTAGCGCGGTGTGCGCCAGAATCACGCCCAGATAGGTCTGCGTCAGCCCCAGCTTCGAGAAGAAGAAGAACATCGCCGCGGCACTGATGATCAATGGCACGATCATCGGCGAGATCAGGATCGCCATGATGGTGTTGCGAAACGGCATGAAGCGACTCGAAAGCCCAAGCGCGGCAAGCGTGCCCAGTACCGTGGCCAGCACCGTCGCACATACCGCGACGAAGATGCTGTTCTTGATCGAGCGCATCCACTCATCCGACGTGAAGAACTCCTGATACCAGCGCAGCGAGTAACCCTCCGGGTCCAGCGACAGCATCTTCTCGGAGAAGGTAAAGTAGGGTTCGGCATTGAACGAGAGCGGAATGATCACCAGGATCGGCCCGATCAGGAACAGGAAGATCAGCGCACAGAGTGCGCAGAACACCCAATGCCAGATCCGCTCACCACGTGTTGCATAGGAAGGTATGGCCATCTGTCACCCCAGTTTGACCTTGTCGACACCGATCAGGCGGTTGTAGACGAGATAGAAGAGGATCACCACGACCAGCAGGATCGAGCCAATGGCCGCTGCCAGTCCCCAGTTGAGCGAGGTCTGCATGTGATAGGCGATGAAGTTGGTGATGAAGCGGCCCGACTGCCCGCCCACCAGTGCCGGCGTGATGTAGTAGCCGATGGAGAGGATGAAGACCAGAATCGAGCCTGCTCCGATACCCGGCAGGGTCTGCGGGAAGTAGACGCGTCGGAAGGCGGTGATCGGCCCGGCACCCAGCGAGCGCGCCGCGTGCATGTAGCTGGGCGGAATGGTCTTCATGACCGAGTACAGCGGCAGGATCATGAAGGGCAGCAGGATGTGGGTCATCGCGATGATGGTGCCGGTCTTGTTGTAGATCATCTGGATGCGCGCCTCCTCGGCGAGTATCCCGACGCCCACCAGCATGTCGTTGAGCACCCCCTGCTGCTGCAGGATCGCGATCCATGTCGTGGTGCGTACCAGAAGCGAAGTCCAGAACGGCAGCAACACCAGAATCATCAGCAGATTGCCGCGCCCGGCAGGCAGGGTCGCCAGCAGCCAGGCCACCGGATAGGCCAGCAACAGACATAGCCCGGTGATCGCGGCGCTCATCCAGAAGGTGCGGATGAACAGCGAGACATGGATCTGCAGATATTCCGGCTTCTCGACGATCTCGCCAGTGGGAGAGAACTGACGATCCACCGCCGCCAGATAGTAGGAAGCCGTGTAAGGCGTGGACTCGCGCTTGATCAAGCGCCAGATGTCCGGGTCCTGCCAGTCCTCATCGGCCTCGATCAATGCCGCCTTGTAAGGGGCCTCCATGCGAGCGGCCTTGCGTGCACTCTTCATGAACAGTGAGCGCATGCCCGACATTTCATAGTTGAGACGTGAAGCGACACGCCCGAGATTGCGCGCCTTGAGGCCCGCGGCAAGGTCATCTGCCAGCGCGGCGTAGGTAGCCTCATCCGGCAATCCCTCGCCGTCCCAGTCAACCAGCGCCTCACTGGTGCGCGGCAGATAGGTGGAGACTTCCGGGTTGTCGACACTGCGCGACAGCATGTCGAAGATGGGCATGACGAAGGCCAGCCCGATGAAGATCAACAGCGGTGCCACCAGCAGCAACGCCTTGAGACGGCTGCGGCGGATGGCACGATTGAGACTCTGTTTCAGGGGCACGCCGTCGGCGGTGGTCAGTGCCGCGCCGGGTGCTCCATTAGGGTCATGTTCTGCGCTTCCGGACGTGGCCGGGGCGGAGGAATCGCTCATCCTGCACTCCTTGATCGGCTATCCGAGGATGCCTGAGCCGTCAGCCGATTCCCGCACGTGAAGGCGGGGACGAGCACGAACTGCCGGGCGATCAGGCATGATCAAAAAGGCCCCGGCGCGCGGTCGTGCGCCACCGGGGCCATCGGGACAGTGCGGAATCAGCGTGCCAGCCAGGCGTTGAAGCGCTGGCTCAGCTCATCGAGGTTGTCGGCCCAGAACTCGTCATCCTTGGGAATGGCGGTCTCGAAGTTGGGGCCGTAGGTCGGCATGTGCGGCTTCATGTCGATGCCCGTATCGGCGTGGGTCGAGACCAGCGCCGCAGACGAGGTACGTGCCGGGCCGTAGGAGATGTACTTGGCCTGATCCGCCAGACGCTGGGTGTCGGTGGCAAACATCAGGTAATCCTTGACCTTGTCGAGCTTGCCGGTCGGGACGACCCAGCCGTCCAGCTCGAACACCTGAGCATCCCAGACGATGGCGAAGGGCTGCTTCTCGTTGACCTCGGCATTGAAGATACGGCCGTTGTAGGCAGAGGCGAAGGCCACTTCCTTGTCCGCCAGCAGCTGCGGCGGCTGGGCACCCTCCTCCCACCAGATGACGCTGTCCTTGATGGTATCGAGCTTGGCGAAGGCACGCTCGATGCCTTCATCGGTCTCCAGCATGTCGTAGACCTCTTCCGGTGCCACACCATCAGCGACCAGTGCCCATTCCATGTTGTTGATCGGCTTCTTCTGCAACGCACGCTTGCCGGGGAACTCCTCGAGATTGAAGACATCATCGATGGAATCCGGCTGCTTGTCCTCGGGGAACATCTCGGTATTGAAGGCCACGATGTTGGAATAGACGATCTGCGGCACGAAGCACTCACTGAGCGAGCCTTCGATGAAATCCTCACTGGCCGGTGTTCCATCCGGCGCTGCCGCGAACAGGGTGTCCGGGTCCAGCGGCTCGATCAGCCCTTCGGAGCAGGCGATCAGCGCGTCGCTGGGCAACATGTCGACCAGATCCCAGGTGACGTTGCCTGCCTGTACCTGGGCACGCAGCCCCGAGAGCGCATTGGACGACTTGTCGATATTGACGACGGTATCGCCGCTCTTCTCTTCCCATGGCTCGTGATAGGCCTTGAGCTGGCTTTCACTGTACGCCCCGCCCCACGACACGATATTGAGTGTCTCGGCCTGAGCCGCGGTGGCGCCAAGGCTTGCCGTGGCGACCGCCACGACCAGAGCGGCACGCAGTGGCATGCTTGCCCCTGTGCAGGAACGCGACACCTGGGCGATGCGACGTGAAGAGATGAATCGATTGATCACTGACATGGGTGAATCTCCCTGAATTCTTGTTGTTGTACTGCACTCTTGTCGCGAATCGTGCTGTTGCTCTCTCGGGTAAGGCCTGCGTTCGTCTCCTATGCTGTCGTCAGGCATCCAGTGCTCGGCAATCGCAGGCATCCCACCCGACCTGCAATGTCTGTCCGGGCCGCAAGGGTGGATAGCCTTCGGCATTGGGTGTCTTGATGATGAATTCGTCACTGCCACATACCGCCACTCGCGTGCGCAGATGATCTCCAAGATAGATCACCTCAAGCACCTCGGCGGTAAAGACATTGTCGGGGGGGGATGAAACACCTGCCTCTTCGCTGGACAGCAGGCGCACCCGCTCCGGGCGGAGCGACAGCTGGGTACGCTCGCCAATCTCATTGACGGCGACCTTGAGTGCCCGCACCTGCTCGCCACTGTCGAGGGTCACGGTGCAATGCGCGTCTTGTGCTTCCAGCTGTGTGACCTGCCCGTTGAGGCGGTTGTTCTCGCCGATGAAATAGGCGACGAAGGCATTCTCCGGCGCTTCATATAGCGCCTCGGGGGTCGCCAGCTGCTGGACGATGCCATCATTGAAGACCGCGATGCGGTCCGACATGGTCAGCGCTTCCGTCTGATCATGGGTCACGTAGAGCATGGTGACGCCGAGACGCTGGTGGATGCGCTTGATCTCGAACTGCATCTCTTCACGCAGATTCTTGTCAAGCGCCCCCAGCGGCTCATCCATCAGCACCAGTTCCGGCTCGAAGACCAGCGCGCGCGCCAGGGCGACCCGCTGTTGCTGTCCGCCGGAGAGTTGTCCAGGGCGGCGATCCCCGAATTCGCCGAGCCGCACCATGTCCAGTGCATTGGCCACCTTGGTGGAAATCTCTTCCTTGCTCATGCCGCGCACTTCCAGCGGAAATGCCAGGTTCTCGGCCACGCTCATGTGCGGAAACAGGGCGTAATTCTGGAAGACCATGCCGATGCCGCGCTTGTGCGGTGGCAAGTCGTTGATGGGGGTACCGTCGAGAAGGATGTCGCCATGAGTCGGCGTTTCGAAACCCGCCATCATCATCAGGCAGGTGGTCTTGCCGGAACCGGACGGCCCCAGCAGGGTGACGAACTCGCCGCGCCGGACTTCAAGATTGAAGCCCTTGACCACCAGCGTTTCGCCGTCATAGCTCTTTTGCACATCATTGAAGATCGCGAAGCAGGAGCTGGTCTCCTGCGGCGCGTCGGGCTCTGCAGTCATGACCATGCGTGGTATCCATCATGTTGTTGTTATCGCGAAGCCCGCGATCGACCGGGCTTCACCCGCCCCGTGATCACTGCTCTCACTGCCATTTGACCCTACGGTGGCAGACCAAAGGCGACAAGCGGCACTCCCGCTGAATAGCGTTGAAAGCAGGCTATGCGAAAGTCTGAACATTGGACTATGAGCACGTTGCTTCCCGCCGCGAACCTCTCTCGCGGGACTCACGGGGCAAGGGCCTTGCCCGGCGAGCGCCCACTAGAAAGCCCCGCCTGCACGAATGTCAGACGGGGCCTCAGATCTTTCAACTTTCCAGGCCAGGTGGCGGCACCGATCATGTCAGCCGGTCGAATCAGCCGGTCAAGTTCGCAATGCCTCACGGGATGCGAACCCGCCACACGGGGCCCGGACCGCCCGGATCGGGTCGCCCAGACCGGGTCAGAACTTGGTGATGACCCACACGGCGTGGATGATCCCCGGCAGGAAGCCGAAACAGGTCAGGATGATGTTGATCCAGAAATGCTTGTTGGCGACCCCCACCTGCATCAGTACGCCCAGCGGCGGAAGGATGATGGCCAGAATGATGCGAATGATATCCATAGTTTGCTCCTTGCGGGTGGAATTGGGTGACCTGATCCTCTCGTCCAACGTCTACCTGCAGCGTGACACACGAATGACGCACTCATGGCTTCCGTGGCGGTTCATCCTCATCTGTCGAGTCCTGCGACTTGACCCGGGAGTCACGATTGACCTTCTGTGCAAGCGACTCGGACTCCGCTGCCAGTTGCTCGTGATAACGCTCCCAGTCCTCCCAGTCATGTGGCGTGCCACTGCGGGGGCGGTGACTGCCCGACTCACGTGCACGTGCCCAGGCGTGTTCTTCCAGACTCTGAGGCTTGTCCTCCTCCTTGTCCTTGTCGCCATCCAGGCCGTGCTTTGCCATGTACTCTCTTGCGTTCATCTGCTGCCTCGCTTGTCAGGCGCGAAACCTGACGATGCTGTGACTTACCCACTACCTGCGGCTGACACCGAGCAATATCAAGCCTGCACACCGCTTTCGAACAAAAAACTCCGCAAACGTTCAGTCGTCCAGGCTCACGTCATCAAGAAAAGCTATCGTATCGCTTGATGCAATCAAATTCACCCGCCCCCGGCATCTGCATAGACTGGCTCCAGTTTCGCAAGGCACTGATTCTTCGAGGTCCTGCTTTCCTTTTCGAAGTCTTCATCGCCTGCCAACCCATTCAGTATTCTCTTGTCGAGATCGGAGCCAATTTCATGCAACTCGAGTCACACGAAGGCCAGCAAGTCCCCAACGTCAGCTTCAAGATTCGCCGCGACGGCCGTCTGGTCGAGCGCACCAGCGAGGAGATCTTCTCGGGCCGCAACGTGGTGGTCTTCGCCCTGCCGGGTGCCTTCACCCCGACCTGTTCCTCCACCCACCTGCCGCGTTACAACGAACTGGCCGATCGTTTCTATGCGGTCGGGATCGACGAGATCGTCTGCCTGTCGGTCAACGACGCCTTCGTCATGGAATCCTGGGGCGAGCATCAGGAAGCCGAGAACCTGAGCCTGATCGCCGATGGCAACGGTGACTTCGCACAGGGCATGGGCATGCTGGTCGACAAGAGCGATATCGGCTTCGGCAAGCGCAGCTGGCGCTACTCCATGCTGGTGCGCAACGGCGTGGTCGAGAAGCAGTTCATCGAGCCGCAGAAACCGGGCGACCCCTTTGAAGTCTCCGACGCCGACACCATGCTGGATTATCTGGACCCGGAAGCAGGCCGTCCCAGCTTCGCCACCCTGTTCAGCAAGCCGGGCTGCCCGTACTGCGCACGTGCCAAGCAGATGCTTGATGAAGCCCGCATCAGCTACGAAGTCATCGAAGTCGGCACCCGTGGCGTGACCTCTCGCACCCTGCGCGCCATGACCGGCCAGGCCACCGTGCCTCAGGTCTGGATCGACGGTGAGCACGTCGGCGGCAGCGATGAAGTCGCCCGCTACTTCGGCAGCCTGACCAGCGCCTGAGCGCTTCACGCTGACGTAACCCCATCGCCATCTCGTTTCATCATGCGCGGGTCACCCCGCGCCTGAGACCCCATTCAGTCAGGTGCGCCGCTGGCGCACCTTGAGGAGTACGACGTGAACGAACGCCAGGTTGAAGTCGCCATCATCGGCGCAGGCAGTGCAGGACTCGGCGCCTATCGCGCCGCCAAGGCCCACACCGATTCCGTGGTCATGATCGAGGGCGGCCCCTACGGCACCACCTGTGCCCGTGTCGGCTGCATGCCCTCCAAGCTCTTGATCAGTGCGGCGGAAGCCGCGCATCACGCCCGTGATACCGCACCGTTCGGCATCAATATCGAAGGCGAGGTCAAGGTGGATGGCCGCGCCGTGATGGACCGCGTCAAGCGTGAGCGCGACCGCTTCGTCGGTTTCGTGGTCGAGTCCGTGGAAGGCATCCCGCCGCAGGACAAGCTGCGCGGCAATGCACGTTTCGAGACCGCCAACAGCCTGATCATCGGCGACAACGAGACCCGCGTGACCTTCGAGCGTGTCGTGATCGCCACCGGCTCACGCCCCAGCTACCCGGGCTTCTTCGAGAATGCCGGTGACCGCCTGATCATCAACGATAACGTCTTCGAGTGGGACGACCTGCCGGAATCCGTCGCCGTCTTCGGCCCGGGCGTCATCGGGCTGGAGCTGGGCCAGGCGCTCACGCGTCTCGGCGTGCGCATCCGCATGTTCGGCGTCGGCGGTGCCATCGGCCCGCTGCGTGACGAGAAGCTGCGCGCCAATGCCGATCGCGTCTTCAACGAGGAGTTCTATCTGGACCCGGACGCCAAGGTCGAGAAGATCGAACGTGTCGAGGACGAGAACGGTGCCGGCGTCGAGATCACCTTCATCGAGCGTGGCAGCGAAGCTCGCCTGACCGAGCGTTTCGACTATCTGCTCGCGGCGACCGGTCGTCGCCCGAATGTCGATCGCCTAAATATCGACGCCCTCGGGCTGAAGCTGGACGAGCGCGGCGTGCCGATCTTCAATCGCCACACCCTGCAGACCCGTCTGAGCGACGACACGCCGAGCCATGTCTTCATCGCCGGTGACGCCAACAACGACCTGCCGCTGCTGCACGAGGCCTCCGACGAGGGCCGTATCGCCGGTGACAACGCCGGTCGCTTCCCCGAGGTGCGTGCCGGTCACCGCAAGAGCACCATCGCGGTGGTCTTCAGCGATCCGCAGATGGCGACCATCGGCCTCTCCACCGCCGAGATCGAACAGCGCTACGGTGCCTGCGACTGCTACGCGGTCGGCGAAGTCGACTTCACCGGCCAGGGCCGCTCCCGCGTGATGCGCATGAACAAGGGCATGCTGCGCGTCTATGGCGAGCAAGGCACTGGCCTGCTGCTGGGTGCCGAGATCTTCGGTCCCCGTGCCGAGCACCTCGCCCACCTGCTGGCCTGGTCCCATCAGCAGCGCATGACCATCGAGCAGATGCTGGAAATGCCCTTCTATCACCCGGTGATCGAGGAAGGTCTGCGCACCGCGCTGCGGGATCTCAATGCCAACCTGCAGCTGGGGCCGGCCGTGGTCGAACGCTGCATGGAGTGCGGCCCGGGCGACTGATCTCGCCGCACGACGCTCGGGGAGTCTGATGGCCACTGGCGATCGGACTCCCCGAGACAAGGCGACAAGCGGCGTCGGGCAGCTCACGATGGGATGCTCTATGCTCTGAACGAGACGTCGACATGCCGTCGGCTACCGCCTGGCGGGTAGCCGACATCCATCGAACGACTCCCTGCCCGGGCGTCGTCAGCGGCGAAGCAGGAGACCTGCCCATGAAAGCCACACAACTGAAGGTCCCTTCGACCCTTCGCGACATCATGTCCCGCGACTGTTATCGGGTGAAGGCACGCACCAGCATCCTGGAATTCGCCCACGGCCTGACCCATCACCGTCTGCCGGGTGCGCCTGTGGTCGATGACCTGGATCGTCTGGTCGGTTTCATCTCGGAGCAGGACATCCTCGGCAAGCTGCTCGACAGCGCCTATCACTGCGGCCAACACGCACAGGTCGGTGACCTCATGCGTCACGAGGTCCTGAGTGTCGGCCCCAATGACAGCATCACCGACCTTGCACAGCGCATGAATGGTCATCAGCCCAAGGTCTATCCCGTGGTGGAACAGGGACGCCTGATCGGTGTGGTGACACGTCGTGATGTCCTGAGTGCCCTGCTCACCATGCAGGCGGGTTGCTGAACTGACATCCGGCGCGTGATTGCCTGACGACGCTGGCCAGACATGGCGCCGCGTGAAGGAGCATGCAGAAGCATGCAGCGCCCATGAAAAAGCCCGCGCAGACATCCTGTCTGCGCGGGCTTTTTCATGTCTCTTTGACCATCCGATGTGCGAGGCCTTGCCTCACATGATTACCTGCCAGCTAACCCATTCATGTCCGGGTCATGATTTCTGGAGCGTCACGCCAGGACGGAAAAGCGCTTGCGAACGCAAGTCATGACGTTCTCTCGGGCAATGACGCCGTAGCATTGACTCGATGACCACGCACTCGTGACCAAAAAAAACCGCCAGGCAGTGCATGGCGGTGGATAAGAACAGTTAAAGCCAGACATAACATCGCGATAACATCATGTCCTTGCCAACTATGACTGCAGCTTTGGCATTTCTATCCCGAGGGTGGCCAAAAAAATCGGCCTTTTTTGTCACAGACCTTTACCAGATGTGAAAGCTGGGCTACGTGCGTTGCCTTATGAAGACGCATGAGTCGGCTCGCATCATGTGCAGGGCCGAATGTGCAGGCCCAATTGATCACGAGACATGTCGGGCAAGGACGCGCTAGCCTGAGGCCTGTTCCCCATTGCTGCGCAATCGAGCCCCCCCATCACAAGGACATCGCATGCCTGCCACGCCCCATGATCTGAGTGCCCTCACCCTGCATCATCCGGAAATTGCCACTCTGAGGGCTCGCCGGGAAATCAGCTGGCTGAACCCCGGACGACTCGACATCACGCAAGCGCAGGCCTCGCCGGCATTGCAGGCAAGTGGCGTGGGCGAACAGGATATCGAGGCTGCCGAGGCGCGCCTGGCACGTTTCGCGCCCTGGATTGCCGAGGCCTTTACTGAGACGGCCGCCGCGTCAGGGCGCATCGAATCACCGCTGGTGGCAGCGCCCAGCTTGCAGCAGGCGCTGGGCGAGTCCCTTGCCACGCCTGATACCTCCCATGCCTCCGGGCAGACACTCCCCGGCCGCCTGATGATCAAGTGTGACCATCAACTGCCGATCTCAGGGTCCATCAAGGCACGTGGTGGCATCCACGAGGTGCTCAAGCATGCCGAGCGTCTCGCCATTGACGCAGGGCTTGTGCGTCTTGATGACGACTATCGCACCTTCGAACACCCCGCGATTCAGGCACTGCTGGCCAACCAGCGGATACTGGTGGGCTCCACCGGCAACCTTGGACTCAGCATCGGGATCATGAGTGCCCGACTCGGCTTTCGCGTCACCGTCCACATGTCGGCGGATGCCAAGCAGTGGAAGAAGGATCTGCTGCGCTCGCGTGGCGCAGAGGTCGTGGAGCACAGCGGCGATTACAGCAAGGCGGTCGAGGCTGGACGCCGGGAGGCGCAGCAGCCAGACGCCCACTTCATCGATGATGAAAGCTCGCGGGATCTGTTCATGGGCTACGCCACGGCAGCCAGCCGCCTCGCGCGGCAGCTCGAGGATCAGGGGATTGCCGTGGATGCCCGCCATCCGCTGTGCGTCTACCTGCCGTGTGGCGTCGGCGGCGGCCCGGGCGGCGTGGCCTACGGCCTCAAGCAGGTCTTCGGTGACGCCGTGCACTGCTTCTTCGCCGAGCCGGTCAATTCCCCCTGCATGCTGCTGGGCATGTTGACCGGGAAGCATGACGGCATCGCGGTGGAGGATATCGGACTGGACAATCGCACCTGTGCCGATGGCCTGGCGGTGGGGCGCGCCTCGGCCTTCGTCGGACAGGTGATGGCATCGCTGCTCAGTGGCATCTACACCCTGTCGGATGACAGCATGCTCGAATGGCTGGCGCTGGCGCATGACAGCGAAGGGCTCAAGCTTGAGCCATCGGCGCTGGCCGGGGTGCCCGGCATCATCCGCGTGCTGCGCAATGACGCTCCCGAGTGGCACGCCTGGCGAGCGGCTGTCGGGCTGGATGACGGCGAAGTACAGGCCAGCACCACCCATGTCATATGGGCCACCGGCGGCAGCATGGTGCCCGATGAGATCTGGCAGGCCGACTATCAGCGTGGCAAGGCGTTGCTGGCGACTGCCGGCAGATCAGGCGATGAACGCCTGCCATAACCACACGCCCGTCAGGGTCAGCCCGATCACGCCCAGTGGGCGTGAATAGCGTTGCCAGAGGGCCATCGCCTGATCCTCGACCAATGCCACCAGGGCCGCCAGTCCGAAATAGCGCACTCCGCGCCCGACCAGCGCCGCCAGCAGGAACAGCCCGACCGGATACCCGCTGGCACCGGCGACCAGCATGGCGCTCTGAAAGGGAATCGGCACGATGCCGATCAGCATGATGGCGAGGAAGCCCTGCTCGCTGAAGCGCTGCTGGAAGGCTTCGAAGGCCTGCTGGCCGCCGAAGAAGCTGATCAACCCATCGCCCCACGCCGCCAGTGCATAGGCCCCGAGATAGAACCCCAGCAGCGCCGCGGTGAGGTTGCCGGCCAATGCCACCGCGGCCACTCGCCAGCGGCGCTCGGGATGGCGCAGCATCCACGGGATCAGGATGACCTCGATGGGAATCGGGATCAAAAGGGTTTCCAGCATCGAGGCGATGAACAGCCACAGCATGGCGTGGCGGGATTGATTGAGGCGGTCGAGCCAATCACTCGCGGAAGAGAGTTTCCACATGAAGGCAGCACGTTGTCCTGGATGATGAGCTGACCACTTTGCCTTGAGTCCGCCCCGCTTGCCAGCCTGGCCACACACCTAGCCACACGCCTGACCTCGAAGCCTGTTCTCAAGATCAGCTCTCAAGGCCAGCTCTCAAACCCTGCGCGCTACTCGAAGCCTTCCAGACGCATGGCAGAGCGGATGAGCCGCTCATCTTCCGCTTCCAGCTCACGCAGACTGTCGCGAATGCCGTGCAGGTGGTCCAGCGCCGCGCTTTCGGCAGCGTCCGGCTGCTGGTCCATCACCGCACGATAGATGGCCGTGTGCTGAGCATTGATCTGGCCGCGGGGAATCGGCCGATGGTAGAGATTGCGCAGCGAGGCGAACACCGAGCTGAGCAGCAGGTCATTGATGCCCTTGAGCGTATGCACCAGCACCGGATTGTGGGACGCCTCACAGATGGCGTGATGAAAGGCGTGGTCGTGACGCGCCAGCTGCTGGGCATCCGGCAGCGCCTCATCGCCCTGCGCTGAGGACGGGAAGTCCGGCGGATACTCGCGCACGCAGGCCGCCATTGCCTCGTAATGACGCCGGATCAGTACTCTATCCGCCGGCGTGCCGCGCTGGGCGGCCAGTCGCGCCGACTGCCCCTCCAGCAGCGCGCGCACCTCGAGCAGGTCATACAAGGTGCGCGGCTGGTCCCGAAACAGGTGCATCAACGGACTGATATCGCCGCTCGGCAACAGCTGAGCGACGCTTGAGCCCTTGCCGTGGCGCGTCTCGATGATGCCCTTGCCGCGCAACAGCCTCAGCCCCTCGCGCAGCGAGGCGCGTGAGATACCCAGTCGCTCACAGAGCCTGCGTTCCGAAGGAATCATCTGACCCGGCTTGAGCACACCATCCAGTATCAACTGCTCGAGGCGCGCCGCCGCATGCTCCGGCGCACGCTGCTCACCGCACGCCATTCTCTCTGACACCTGCATCCCTGCCCCTCCCCTGATGAACCGGCCGAGCCAGCCCGGCTGGCCTCTCCCGGGGTGCTCGTCTCTCGTCTGCCGCTCGCCTGCCCACATACGGCAAGGAGACTGCCGCCTTTCTCACTGGTCAGACCACGCTCTCTACCCTAGCGAGCTCTCCTGTCGGCAGCGATACCCGATGACATGAACTAGACGAATGTCTGGTCAGACCACTGTGGCTTCGCATGGACAAGGCGCAGCCCTCACTGCCAGATTGGAGACACACCCGCGCGTCGTGACCTGCACACCCGACACGCCTCATGCATCACCGGCGCAATGGACACCCGACACGGCATCGCGAGTACCGGACTCTCCTGGAGGCATGGCATGAATATCCTGTATGACCCGACGCTGGATGGCCCTCTCCCCCAGCACGAAAAGTCCCGGGTACTGGCGCACCTCACCACGCTGCTGCCCGACCTCACCCTGCTGCATCGCGAAGAGGATCTGCATCCCTTCGAATGTGATGGACTGGCGGCCTATCGCGTCATGCCGATGCTGGTCGCGCTGCCCGAGCGTGTCGAACAGGTCGCCGCCCTGCTGCGCGAATGCCACTCGCTGGGGGTTCCGGTGGTCACGCGCGGTGCTGGCACTGGCCTTTCCGGCGGCGCCTTGCCACTGGAACAAGGCGTGCTGCTGGTGATGTCGCGCATGGCGCGCATTCTCGAGCTCGACCCCGATGCGCGTACCGCGCGCCTGCAACCCGGGGTGCGCAACCTGGCCATTTCAGAAGCTGCCGCCCCATACGGGCTCTACTACGCGCCGGACCCCTCCTCGCAGATCGCCTGCTCCATCGGCGGCAACGTGGCCGAGAATGCCGGCGGCGTGCACTGTCTCAAGTACGGCCTGACCGTGCACAACCTGCTCAAGCTCGAGGTGCTGACCATCGAGGGCGAGGCGATGACGATCGGCGCCGACAGCCTCGACTCCCCCGGGCTGGACCTGCTGGCGCTGATGACAGGCTCCGAAGGCATGCTGGGCGTGGTCACGGAAGTCACGGTGCGTCTGCTGCCCCGCCCCGAGACGGCCAAGGTGCTGATGGCAAGCTTCGCCGATATCGACAAGGCCGGCCGTGCGGTGGGCGACATCATCGCCTGCGGCATCATCCCCGGCGGGCTCGAGATGATGGACAACCTCGCCATCCGCGCCGCCGAGGACTTCATCCACGCGGGCTATCCGGTGGAGGCCGCGGCCATCCTGCTCTGCGAGCTGGATGGTACCGAGGCCGATGTCGTTGATGATTGCGCACGGGTTCGCGAGGTGCTGGAACGCGCCGGTGCCACCGAGATCCGGCTCGCCCGTGATGAGGCCGAGCGCGCGCGCTTCTGGGCCGGACGCAAGAATGCCTTCCCTGCCGTGGGTCGCATGTCGCCCGATTATTACTGCATGGATGGCACCATCCCGCGCCGCGAACTGCCCGCCGTGCTCAACGGTATCGCCGAACTCTCGCGCCAATCGGGGCTCGCAGTGGCCAATGTCTTCCATGCCGGTGACGGCAACATGCACCCGCTGATCCTGTTCGATGCCAACAAGCCCGGGGAGCTTGAGCTGGCCGAGGAGGTCGGCGGCAGGATTCTGGAACTGTGCGTGGCCGCCGGCGGCAGCATCACCGGCGAACATGGCGTGGGCCGCGAGAAGATCAACCAGATGTGCGCGCAGTTCAATCACGAGGAGATCAGCGTCTTCCATGCCGTGAAGGCCGCCTTCGACCCCACCGGGCTGCTCAATCCCGGCAAGAACATCCCGACGCTGGCGCGCTGTGCCGAATTCGGTGCCATGCATGTGCATCACAACCAGCTGCCACATCCGGAGCTGCCGCGCTTCTAGACAGCTGCCGCGTTTCTGGACAGCTTGCGCGCGTCTGGACGGTTTTTCTCGGTTCTGGACAGCTCGCACATTTGCCGCCACCAGACATTCTGCCACCTGATTTTCGCCACTTCATCGCCACTTCATCGCCACTTCATCGCCACTTCATCGCCACTTCATCGCCACTTCATAGAGACATGCCATGCCAGAGCCAGATGATTCGCTCCAGGATCAGGTGCCAAGCCATGCCGAGTGCGCCACACCTGCCGCCAGCCAGCACACGCAGGAACACAATGCCAGTGAGGCACTTTGCGAGCAGGTCCGCGCCGCCCATGAGGCGAGACGCCCGCTGCGCATCGCCGGCAGTGGCAGCAAGGCCTTTCTCGGGCGTAATGTCGAGGCCGAAGGTGTCCTGGACATGCGCACGCACCACGGCATCACCCACTATGACCCCGTGGAGCTGATGGTCTCGGTACGTGCCGGCACTCCGCTGGCGACGCTGGAGGCCGTGCTCGCCGAACAAGGCCAGCATCTGAGCTGCGAGCCGCCCCACTTCGGCCCCGCAGCGACCGTCGGCGGCACCCTTGCCTCTGGACTCAGCGGCCCACGCCGCCCCTGGAGCGACAGCCTGCGCGACCTGGTACTGGGCACGCGCATCATCAGTGCCGACGGCAAGGCGCTGCGCTTCGGCGGCGAAGTGATGAAGAACGTGGCGGGCTACGACCTCTCGCGCCTGATGTGCGGTGCCCAGGGCACGCTGGGCGTGATCAGCGAAGTCTCGCTCAAGGTGATGCCGCGCCCGGTGGCGAGCGAATCGCTGTGCCTGGAGCTAAGTCTCGCCGAGGCGCTGACTCGCCTGGATGCCTGGGGGCGCACGCCGCTGCCGGTCACGGCGACCAGCTGGCATGACGGTCGCCTCACCCTGCGCCTGGAAGGGGGCGAGCGTTCGGTCCAGGCCGGGCGCGAGCAATTGGGCGGCGAGGTGTTGATGCCTGACCAGGCATCGGCGCACTGGACTGAGTTGCGTGAGCACCGCCTGCCCTTCTTCACCGCGCGTGCGCCACATCAGGCCCTGTGGCGACTGTCCTTGCCGCTGGCACTGGATCACGTCGAATGGCAAGCCGCCGTCAGCGAGCTGCTGGGTCATCTTGAGGACGCCGACCTGCTGTGTGACTGGGCAGGCGCCCAGCGCTGGCTTTACAGCGACGCCCCCGCTGACAGGGTTCGTTCGCTGGCCAGCCGGCTGGGTGGCCATGCCATCTGCTACACCCCGGGAGCCGTCGCTGCCGAGGACAGTCCATTGATGCCACTGGCCGCCATCAATGCCCGTTATCACCTCCAGCTCAAGCAGCAGCTGGATCCTCACGGCATCCTCAATCCCGGTCGTCTATATGCCGAGATGTGATTCACTTCATGACGGGAGACGCACCTGAATGCAGACCCACTTCAGTGACGCCGCACTTGCCAGGCCGCACATCCAGCGAGCCGACAAGGTTCTGCGCAGCTGTGTACATTGCGGCTTCTGCAATGCCACCTGCCCGACCTATCAGCTGCTGGGCGATGAGCGCGATGGACCGCGTGGACGCATCTATCTGATCAAGCAGCTGCTGGAAAGCGATCCCGAAAGTCCCGACGAGGCAGTTCGCGAGCAGGCAACGCAGATCACCCGCGAGACCCAGCAGCATCTGGATCGCTGCCTGAGCTGTCGCAGCTGCGAGACCACCTGCCCGTCAGGCGTGCAATATCACACCCTGCTGGATATCGGCCGTCAGGAACTGGAACGGCGCGTCGGGCGCCCCTGGCGTGAGCGCCTGCTGCGCGCCGGGCTGCGCCATGCGCTGGTCGAGCCTGCTCGCTTCAAGGCCTTGCTGGCACTCGGGGTGCGCTTCCGCCCGCTCGCGCCGGGCGCGCTGGCCGACAAGATCCCGCTGGCCCGCGAGCACGACCGTCACGCTGAGCACCCGGCCGTCCCCGTCACCGCGACGCCTTCTGATCAGGCGCTTTCGCGTCAGGTGCTGATGCTGGAGGGCTGCGTGCAACCGGGTCTGGCTCCCAACATCAACGCCGCCACCGCCCGCGTGCTGGCGCGCTTCGGCATCGGCGTCACGCCGATCCGCGAGGCCGGCTGCTGCGGCGCCATCGACTATCATCTCAACGCCCAGCAGGCCGGTCGCGCGCGCATGCGTGCCAACATCGATGCCTGGTGGCCGGCCATCGAGGCGGGCGCGGAGGCGATCGTGCAGACCGCCAGTGGCTGCGGCGCCTTCGTCAAGGAATATGGCGAGATGCTGGCCGATGACCCGGACTATGCTGAGCGCGCCGCGCGCGTCAGTGCCCTGGCGCGTGACATCGTCGAGGTGCTCGGTGAGGAGATCGCCCGCGATGACCGACCGACGCTTTCCGCCGCCTCCCCCGACCCGCAGCCGCTGGCCTTCCACTGCCCGTGCACCCTGCAACATGCCCAGGGTCTGGGCGGTGAAGTGGAGAAGATATTGCGCGCGCTGGGCTTCACCCTGACCCCGGTCGCCGAGGGGCATCTGTGCTGCGGTTCCGCCGGCACCTACTCGATCACGCAACCGGAGTTGTCACGCCAGCTGCGAGACCGCAAGCTTGAGGCGCTGGAGGCCAACGGGCCTGCGCGCATCGCCACTGCCAACATCGGCTGTCAGACGCATCTCTCGAGCGCCGGACGCACGCCGGTAAGTCACTGGATCGAACTGGTGGATGACGCCCTGCCCGAGACGCTGCCGCAGGCATGACGATTCACCGTTATTGTTATTGTTACTCTTGCTGTCACTTTCACTCACTCGCACCACTTGCCAAGGAAGCCCGATGATCACTCGCCACGTACTGACCCTCGCTGACGTCAATCAGATGCTGGACGCCGCCCAGAAGGAAGCCGAGACCAACGGCTGGGCCGTTTCCATCGCCGTTGCCGACGATGGCGGCCACCCGCTGGGCCTGCGTCGCCTGGACGACACGCCGGCGATGACCGGCTACTTCGCACAGCAAAAGGCCAAGAGCGCTGCCCTGGGGCGCCGCGAGACGCAACTGTTCGAGGACTCCATCAACGGCGGACGCACCGCCTTCCTGTCAGCGCCGGAGCTTGAAGGCATGCTGGGCGGCGGCGTGCCGGTGATGGTCGAGGGCCAGATCGCCGGCAGCATCGGCGTGTCCGGCGTCAAGCCGGAGCAGGATGCCCAGATCGCCAAGGCCGGGGTCGCCGTACTGGGTCTCTGAGACCCCGCCAGCCTGGTCAAGAGGCCTCACCGGTCTGAATAAAAGGCGATTAAAAAGACCGCCGCGCCCATCAGGGTACGGCGGTCTTTTTGCATACGCCACTCTTGCGTCTGTGCCTTTCGGTCACGCACTGCGAGGTGGCATGGCGGCTTCCACCGCCGCCATGAAGGCGCGCAGCTTGCCCGACTGCGGCAGGCGCTGGGGATAGAGCATGTAGATGCTGTTGGGCTCGCCCTCCTCGTGCGCCAGCAGACGCACCAGACGCCCCTCGGCCAGCTCACGATCCACCAGGTAATGAGCGACCCGGATGATGCCGGCGTGATCCAGCGCCTGCTGCTTGAGCAGACGATGATCATTGATCGCCAGTCCGCCAGCGGGGCTTACCTCACCACTGGCCAGCGGCCAGCCGGATTGCCCGGCCCAGCGGTGGCAACGGTGGTCGGCAAGTGCTGCGGCCGTGTGAGGGGTGCCCTGCGCCGCAAGGTACTCGGGCGAGGCACAGCAACAGTGGACGTAATCCAGCAGGCGCCGCGCGATCAGGTTGTCCGGTGGCGTGCGCGTGGCGCGAAACGCCACGTCAAACGGTTCGCGCGTCAGATCATGACTCTCGTAACTGACGTCCAGGCGCAGCTCGACCGCCGGGTGGCGGGCCTGGAAGGCATTGCAGACCCCGATCAGATAGCGCTCGGCAAACAGCACCGGCGCCGTGATGCGCAATACGCCGCTGAACCCCTGTCGCAGGTGCTCCCTCCCATGCTCGAGGTCGTGCTCGAGGTCACGCTCCAGTGCCAGCAGCTCGCTGCGCACGCCTTGCATGCGCTGGCGGATACGCTCGCCCTCCTCGGTCAGGCGCACCGCCCGCGTGGTGCGAATCAGCAAGGGCGCCCCGATATCGTGCTCAAGCCGCCGCACCTGCTCGGAGAGATGGGCGCGCGAGATGCCCAGCACCCTGGCCGCCTGCGTGAAGCTGAGCGATTCCGCCACCTGAGCGAACAACATCAGGCGCTCTACCTGCTTGTGATGCTGCATCCAGCCTGCTCCTCATGACAGCTACTAGGGATTTCAGTGATCGAGCCTGCCATAGCATTGTACGTTCTGGCGAACAATCTATTCGTTCGCATGTGCTTATCAGACCGACAGACGCGACCTAGACTGAAGGTGTCATCCGAGGTCATTTCCTCCTTGAGACATCCCCGCCTTCACTCGCGAAAGGACTCCGCCATGCGCTATACCCCGGCTGAAGATCGCTACGAACGCATGCAATACCAGCGCTGCGGCAAGAGCGGCCTCAAACTGCCCCGCCTGTCACTGGGGCTTTGGCACAACTTCGGCAACAACGCCCATGAAGACAATGCGCGCGCCATCTGCCACACCGCCTTCGATCTGGGCATCACCCACTTTGATCTGGCCAACAACTACGGGCCGCCCCCGGGCAGCGCCGAGGAAATGTTCGGCCGCATGCTCAAGCGCGACTTCGCCGGCTATCGCGATGAGATGGTGATCTCCACCAAGGCGGGCTATCACATGTGGCCTGGCCCCTACGGCGAATGGGGCAGCCGCAAGTACCTGCTCTCGAGTCTGGATCAGAGCCTCAAGCGCATGGATCTCGATTACGTCGACATCTTCTACTCGCATCGTTTCGACCCCGACACGCCGCTGGAAGAGACGATGGGGGCGCTGGACAGCGCCGTGCGTTCCGGCAAGGCGCTCTATGCGGGCATCTCCTCCTACAATGCCCAGCGCACCCGCGAAGCGGCCGCCATCCTGCGCGAGCTGGGCACGCCGTGCATCATCCATCAGCCCAGCTACTCGATGATCAATCGCTGGATCGAGGAAGACGGCCTGCTCGACACCCTCGATGACGAGGGCATCGGCTCCATCGTGTTCTCGCCGCTGGCCCAGGGCGTGCTGACCGACAAGTATCTGGGCGGCGTGCCACAGGACAGCCGCCTGGCACGTGGCGGGGCGATCAAGGAAGACCACCTCACCGAGGGCAACCTGGAGCGGGTGCGCGCCCTCAATGCCATCGCCGAGCGGCGTGGCCAGTCGCTGGCGCAGATGGCGCTCGCCTGGGCACTGCGCGGCAACCGCGTCACCACCGCACTGATCGGCGCCAGCCGTCCGCAGCAGGTCAGTGATTGCGTCAAGGCGCTGGATCACCTCGACTTCACCCAGGCCGAACTCGACGAGATCGACCGCTACGCCGTCGATGGCGGCGTCAATCTGTGGGCGCGCTCGTCCAATGCCTAAGCTCGTGCATAAGCTCGCACCCAAGTTCTCGCTCAAGCACGCAATCTAGAGCCTGATAGCGTACGAGAGCCTGATAGCGTACGTATGAGCTGCGACTGATGCAGTGAAGTGCCAGACAACATCGCCCCCGCCGAGTGAGCCTCGACGGGGGCGATGTTGTCTGGCTTGAAGCGCTGATGGCAGGAATTCAGCCGCCGGTGGGAATGCCGTGCTCGCTGGCCAGCAGCGCGCGGTAGTCAGCGTAGCCCTTGCGGTAGGCGGCCACTCCCTCGGGCTGGGGCTGGGTGTGGGTCGTCAGGTCCAGCGCCACCAGCCGATCACACAGCGCCTTCAGCGTCTCGCTGCGTGGCCCCTCTCCCTGCGCGTCCCGCTGGCGCAGACACCAGCCGGCCTGAATGGCGGCGCCCAATGCGGCGGCCTCGGTCACCTGCGGGCAGACCACCTCGAGGTCGAGAATGTCCGCCAGCATCTGACGCCACAGCGGGCTCTTGGCACCTCCCCCCACCAGCCGAATCTGGCGCGCCGCACTGCCCAGCGGCCCCATGCACTCAAGCGCGTAGCGCAGGCCGTAGCTTGCGCCTTCCATGGTCGCGCGGCACAGGTTGGCCGGGGTGGTGTTGCGGCTGTCCAGCCCATGGAAACTGGCCTGGGCACGCGGCAGCATCGGCACGCGCTCGCCATTGAAGAACGGCAGGATCTGCACGCCCTCGGCCCCGGGAGGCGCGCTTGCCACCTGCGCGGAGAAGGTATCGATGTCGAAGCCGAACATCTCGCGCACCCGCGTGGTGGCAGAGGTGACATTCATGGTGCACACCAGCGGCAACCAGCCGCCATCGCTGGCGCTGAAGGCAGCCACCTGAGGGTCACAGCCCTCGGGATACTGAGCTGACCACGCGCATACCGTGCCGGAGGTGCCCATGCTCAGCGTGACGCGCCCCGGCGCGATGTTGCCGGTGCCGATGGCACTCATCATGTTGTCGCCGCCACCACTGGAGACGATGACGTCGTCACGTAGCCCGAAGCGCGCGGCGATCTCGGGCCGGATATGCCCGGCGGGCTCATGGGATTCGATGAGTCTGGGCAACACGCGCTGCGCGTCCAGTTCCGGGGCGATCTGCGCGAAGACATCCTGATGCCAGCAGCGGCGCCGGGTATCGAAATAGCCGGTGCCCGAAGCGTCGCCATATTCGGCGACATGCTCCCCGGTCAGCCAGAAATTGAGATAGTCATGCGGCAGCAGGATGCTGGCGATGCGCTGATAGCGCTCAGGATGCTGTTCACGCAGCCAGGCGAGCTTGGAGGCGGTGTAACCGGTCTGCAGCACCAGTCCCAATGCCTCCAGACAGCCCGCCTCTCCGCCCAGCGCCTCGATCAAGGCGGCGTTATGCTCGCGGGTCTCGGTATCACACCATAGCTTGGCCGGATAAAGGGGCACGCCCGCCTCATCCAGCACCACCATGCCATGCTGCTGACCGGACACCCCGATCGCCTCGATGCGCCGCGGGTCCAGCCACGAGGTGGTCAGTGCCTCATCGAAGGCACCTTCCAGCGCGGCGACCCAGTCGAGCGGGTCCTGCTCACGGCGTCCGTTGGCCCCTTCCTGCAGCGCATGACTGCGCTGGCCCTGGGCCACGATCCGCCCGGAGTCCGGGTCGAGAATCACCACCTTGGTGCTCTGGGTTCCACAGTCAACGCCAACCCACATGCGGCTCTCCTTGCCATCCATCATTCAGCTGTCATCCGCGTCGGGGCCGATGGGGTCGTTCGCCAGACGCCAGCGCCAGTCGGCGTTGAGCGAGTCCTGCTTGATCAGATGCGCATTGAGCATGTCCTTGTGATGGGTACGCTCATGGGCACCCCGCGCATCCTGGCCCATCTCGCGCCAGCGATGCAGCAGGCGCGGCACCAGGACCTCATCCTCGATGTCCAGGAAGATGCGGATATCGAACAATTCCAGCAATGCATCCCAGGGCGCGTGGCGCAGCAGCAGATAGTTGCCCTCGACCAGCACGATGCGATGACGGGGCTCGACCACGCGGCCTCCGGCACGCGCCAGATCCAGCGGGCGGTCGAACACCGGCACGGCCACCGGGCCATCATCGGCGCGCACCCTGACGAGGTCGTGATAGAGCCCGCGCGCATCGAAGGTCTCCGGAGCGCCCTTGACGTAGAGCAGCCCCAGAGGGGCCAGCACGGCGTTGTCGTAGTGATAGCCATCCATCGGCACCACCACGGCGATGCCGGGTTCCAGCGCGTTGAGGGTCTCGCACAGGGATTCCGACAGCGTCGACTTGCCCGCCGCCGGCGGACCGGCGAGGGCCACGATGGTACGTGTGCGCTGACTGGAGGCATGTTCCGCCAGCACACGGCTGGCCATGTCGTCCAGTGAGGGCGACATGTGGGCCAGGCGAGAATCGGGTAAAGATGTCACGTGACTACCTCATTCATGGATGCACACCGCTTGCAGCAGGACGGAAGGTGTCTTTCATCCTTAGCTCATCCAGTTGCCACCGTCGACATTGAGTGTCTGGGCGACGACGAAATCGCTGTCTTCACAGGCCAGGAATACCGCGGCGCCGGCGTGGTCATCCGGCAGTCCCATGCGCCCATAGGGCACGGCCTCCCCGACCAACCGCTTCTTCTCTCCCAGCGGGCGCTGTTCGTGATGGGCAAACAGCGCATCGACCTGATCCCACATCGGCGTATCCACCACGCCCGGCGCGATGCCATTGACATTGATGCCATGGCGGATGAGATCAAGTCCGCAGGACTGGGTGAGACTGATCACGGCCGCCTTGGAGGCGCAATAGGCGCTGACCAGCGCCTCACCCCGCCGCCCTGCCTGCGAGGCCATGTTTATGATCTTGCCGCCCTGCCCGCGCTCGACCATCGTCCTGGCCACCGCCTGCAAGGTGAAGAACAGCCCTTCGACATTGACCGCCAGCTGGTGGCGCAACATGCCTTCGCTGACCTCAAGCACCGGCGCCATGGCGAAGACGGCCGCATTGTTGACCAGAATGTCGATCGGGCCCAGCTGGGCCTGCACGCACTCCAGCATGCTCTGACGCGAGACGCTGGAGGTCACGTCCAGCGTCACCGCCAGCACCCGCGCCTGCGGCCCGGCCTGTGCACGCAGTCGCTTCGCGGCACGCTCGGCCGCCTCGCCATTGATGTCTGCCAATGCCACATAGGCACCTTCCGCGACATACCGGGTGGCGATGGCCAGACCGATGCCTCCCGCACCGCCCGTGACCACGGCCACCTTGCCCTTGAGCCTTGCACTGCGGGACACCGGCGACGTCACGGAGTCACTGTCAGCGCGTCCAGAAGCCATGTGCATGTGTCACCCCCTGACGGTGCTCATGTGGCGCTCAGGTCGCTGGCCTGTCCAGCATGCAGCTGGCGAATCAGACCGTTGACCTCTTCCATGGTCGCACAGCTCTGCCAGGCACCCGCCTCCTGCTGACGCTGCGCATGCCCCGGCGGAATATGTCCGGCACCGGTAAAGCCGATCACGCGCAGACCGGCCGCGACCGCCGCGCTGACACCGGCCAGGCTGTCCTCGACCACCACGCATTCCTCGACATCACGCCCCAGCTGACGCAGTGCCAACTGATAGACATCCGGCGCAGGTTTCGGCCGTGCGACCTGCTCGGCCGTGAACAGCGGCACCTTTCCCAACCAGCGATCCAGACCCGTGGCGGCCAGCGAGGCACGCACTCGTCGCTCGGCGCTGTTGGAGACGATCGCCACCGCCAGACCCCGGGTCATCAGCTCGCCCAGCAGTTCCGCCATGCCCTGGATGGGCGCAAGCTCACTGGCCAGACGCGACTCGATGGCGTGATCGATGCGCTCCATCGCCTGCGGCGGCAGCGTGTGTGCGCTCATGGCCTCCAGATGCCCCAGAATGGCATCAGTGGTCATGCCCAGCGCCGCACGCAGCTCCGCCTCGGTATCCAGGTCCGGCAGCCATTCCCCCAACTGACGTGACAGCACCTCCTCCGCCAGTATCTCGCTGTCCACCAGCACGCCATCACAATCGAAGATCACCTGCTGCAAGGGTGTACTCATGTCGGCCTCCTCCTCGGGCTTCCCGTTCATGCGCGGGCTGCCTGTGCGGCACCGGCACTGGACAGTGAATTGTCCTGACGCGTCAGGCTGGTCAGCGGGTGACGGTTGAGATTCTGCAATGCCAGACCCGCGGCGGTGAACAGGTGCGCACGCTCGGTCTCGAAGCCGTAGCGGATGCGGTCTCCCACACGGCTGTCGACGTCGCCATCCGCCATCAGAATCCAGCCGCTGTCGGACTGCTCGTCAGACTTGAGGCCGCCGATCGGCGCATCGCCGGAGCCGTCCGGGGTCGCCAGATAGAGCGACGTCACCCCGCCCAGACGCTCGATGACCTGAATCTGACCCGTGAACGGGCCATTCTCGTCGAGCACCAGATGCTCCGGCCGCACGCCCAGCGTCAGGGTATCGCCGACACACACCGAGGCACCGTCTTCCGTCTGACTCACGACCGGAATCAGGTGCTCACTGCCATCCGGCAGACGCACCGTGACCCCTTCGACCGCCACGGTGGTGACGGAGAGGTCGAGGAAGTTCATCTTCGGTGAGCCGATGAAACCGGCCACGAAGCGATTGCGCGGGTGATGGTAAAGCTCCATCGGCGAGCCGACCTGCTCGACCACACCGCCCTGCAGCACGACGATCTTGTCAGCCATGGTCATGGCCTCGACCTGGTCGTGGGTCACGTAGATCATGGTCGCCTTGAGCTCGGCATGCAGGCGCGCCAGCTCGATGCGCATCTGCACGCGCAGCGCGGCGTCCAGGTTGGAGAGCGGCTCATCGAACAGGAAGATGCTCGGGTTGCGCACGATGGCACGCCCGATGGCGACACGCTGACGCTGGCCACCGGACAGTGCCTTGGGCTTGCGATCCAGCAGCGGACCCAGTTGCAGCACCTCGGCGGCCGCGTTGACCTTCTCGGCACGCTCTTCCTTGGAGACGCCGGCGAGCTTGAGGCTGAAGCCCATGTTCTCGCCCACCGTCATGTGCGGGTAGAGCGCATAGCTCTGGAAGACCATCGCCAGGCCGCGCTCGGCCGGGCCGACATCGTTCATGCGATTGCCGTCGATCAGGATGTCACCGGACGTCGCGTTCTCGAGTCCGGCGATCATGCGCATCAGCGTGGACTTGCCGCAGCCGGACGGGCCGACGAAGACCACGAATTCCTGGTCCTTCACTTCCAGATCGACCCCCTTGATGACCTGGGTCGTCGTGGCGCTGGCGCCACTGCCGGAGGTGAATTCCTTGACGATGTTCTTGAGCGTGAGTGTGGACATGGGAAGTTTCCTTATCCGCACCTGCCCTCGGGCAGGTGATGGCAAAATTTGGGTGGCATGGCATCAAGGCGACATGCGTATGGCGCGCCGTTACTTGACGGCACCGAAGGTCAGGCCGCGAACCATCTGCTTCTGGGTCATCCAGCCGAAGATCAGGATCGGCGCGATGGCGAGCGTGGAAGCCGCGGAGAGCTTGGCCCAGAACAGCCCCTCAGGACTGGAGAAGGAGGCGATGTAGGCAGTCAGCGGTGCGGCGTTGGAGGTGGTCAGGTTCAGGCTCCAGAACGCCTCGTTCCAGCTCAGGATCACGCACAGCAGGCCGGTGGAGGCGATGCCCGGCAGGGTCAGCGGCAGCAGCAGATGGAAGATCTCCTGCAGCGTGCTGGCGCCGTCCATGCGTCCGGCCTCCAGGATGTCCTTGGGAATGTCCTTGAAGAAGGTGTAGAGCATCCAGACCACGATCGGCAGGTTCATCAGCATGTAGATGATGATCAGGCCGGTACGGCTATCCAGCAGTCCCAGATCGCGGAAGATCAGGTAGACCGGCAGCAGCACGCCCACGGACGGCAGCATCTTGGTGGAGAGCATCCACAGCAGCGTGCCCTGGGTGCGCTTGGTGGGCAGGAAGGCCATCGAGTAGGCGGACGGAATCGCGATCAACAGCGCCAGCAGCGTGGCCCCCAGCGAGATCACCACGCTGTTGAGGGCATACTTGAAGTAGTCCGCACGCGCCTGGATCTCGATATAGCCCTCGATGCTGGGCGTGAAGAACAGGCTCGGCGGCGTGGCGATCGCCTCGGCCTCGGTCTTGAAGCTGGTGAGGATCATCCAGAAGATCGGGAAGAACATCACCAGCGCGATGGTCCAGGCCACCAGGGTCAGGACAAGTTTCTTGTTGATCACGCTGCGGCGCGCACGACTGGCGCTCACTGCTGCGCTGGCGGCGGCCACGGAATTGGAAGTTGAAGTCGACATCATTGAGTCTCCCTGTGCTGAGCGCTTGTCATCAGTTCTCGAGATTCTTGGCGACGGTACGCACCAGGAAGAAGGCCACGATATTGGCCAGGATGATGGCGATCACGCCACCGGCGGAGGCACCCCCCACATCGAAGTCCAGCAGGGCGCGGATGTAGATCAGGTACGCCAAGTTGGTCGAGGCCAGCCCCGGACCACCGGAGGTGGTGACGAAGATCTCGGCGAAGATGGTCAGCAGGAAGATCATCTCGATCATCACCACCACGCTGATGGCACGCTTCAAGTGCGGCAAGGTGATGTAGAAGAAGATCGCCACCGGCCCTGCCCCGTCCATGCGTGCCGCCTCGACCTGGTCGTCATCCAGTGACTGGATGGCGGTCAGCAGGATCAGCACTGCGAACGGCAGCCACTGCCAGGTGACGATGATCACGATGGAGGTCAGCGGCAGGCTGGCGAACCAGTCGATGGCCGGCAGACCGAACAGCCCGGCGACCCAGGCGAGAATGCCGTTGACCGGGTGCATCATCATGTTCTTCCACACCAGCGCACTCACGGTGGGCATGATGAAGAACGGCGCGATCACGAACAGACGCGCGACGCCACGCCCGAAGAATTCCTGCTGCAGCAATACCGCCAGCAGCGTACCGCCGACCACGGTGGCCACCAGCACCCAGCCCACCAGCAGCAGGGTATTGCCCATGGCCGTCCACAGGGACGGGTCGGTCAGCAGATAGTAATAGTTGTCGACGCCGGCAAAACCGGACACCGACGGCATCATCAGGTTGTAACGCTGGAAGGAGAACCACAGGGTCATGACCAGTGGTACCAGCATCCACATCAACAACAGGCTTACGGCTGGGGCTTGCAGCGACAGGGTTCGCAATCCCCCGACGGTGCGTCCGGATGCTCTCGTGCGCATGGTGAGTCCTTCGATACGGTGAGGAAGTCCGGCAATGCGGTGGGCTTCAGGCCGAGGCTCCCCGTGCCACACCGCAAGGGCGTTGCAGGAGTCTCGAGAGGAAGAGGTTGCCGCGGGTGCCGGACGGGCTCCCGCCGTGCTTCGAGTCAATTCGTGTTGAGGCTCAAGGCAAGGCGGGAGGCCGTTGGAACATTCAGGTCAGATCAGACCAGATCCTTTGAGATCACAGCTGTTGAGATCACAGCCGTTGAGATCAGATCAATAGCCCGACTGGCGCATGGTGCGCTCGGTGGAACGCTGGGCGGAGGACAGCGCCTGCTCGACCGACATCTGGCCCGCCAGCGCCGCGGCGATCATCTGACCCACCTGGGTACCGATGGACTGGAATTCCGGGATGGTCACCATCTGCACGCCGACATACGGCACCGGCTCAAGCGTCGGATCGGTCGGGTCGGCACTGGTGATGGCGTCCATCACGAAGCCGGCGAAGGGGGCGGCGTCCTTGTAGGACTGATTCTCGTAGGTGGAGACACGGGTGCCCGGCGGAATGCTGGCCCAGCCTTCACGCTCGCCGACCAGATTCACGTATTCCTGGGATGTGGCCCAGGTGATGAAGGTCTGGGCGGCATCCTTGGACTTGGAAGACTCAGGAATGGCCAGTGCCCAGGACCACAGCCAATGCGAGCCCTTCTCCGTCTTGGCGATCGGCGCCGGTGCGAAGCCCAGCTTGTCAGCCACGGAAGATTCCTTCGGGTTGTAGAGCTTGCCGGCTGCGGACGTGGCATCGACCCACATGCCGCACTTGCCGCTGGAGAACAGCGCCAGGTTCTCGTTGAAGCCGTTGGAGGTCGCCCCCGGCGGGCCGTACTTGCCCATCATGTCGACGTAGAAGTTGATGGCCTCGCTCCAGGCCGGCGAGTCCAGCTGCGGCTCCCACTCCTCATTGAACCAGCGGCCACCGAAGCTGTTGACCATCGTGCCCAGCACCGCCATGTTCTCGCCCCAGCCCGGCTTGCCACGCAGGCAGATACCGTAGACGCCTTCATCCGCGGAGTTGAGCTTGGCGGCCCAGTCGTTGACCTGTGTCCAGGTCGGCTGCTCCGGCATCTCGATACCGGCCTTCTCGAAGAGGTCCTTGCGGTAGTAGAGCATGGAGCTCTCGCCATAGAACGGCAGCGCGTAGAGGCCCTGGTTCTCGCCTTCGGTCAGGCTCAGACCATCACGCACCGGCTTGATCAGGTCATCGACCTGATAGTCGTCCGGCAGATTGTCGAGCTTGGTCAGCCAGCCGTGCTTGGCCCAGATAGGCACTTCATAGGTACCGATGGTCATGACATCGAACTGGCCACCCTGGGTCGCGACATCGGTGGTCAGGCGCTGACGCAGCACGTTCTCTTCCAGCACCACCCAGTCGAGAGTGATATCCGGATGCGCCTTCTCGAATTCGCTGGTCAGGCTCTGCATGACCACCATGTCGGCGTTGTTGACGGTCGCCACGGTGATGGTCTCGGCACTCACCTGTGCGCTGAGCGGCGCAATGGCGGCGACGCTGGCGAGCGTGAGCAGATGACGGCGGGGCTTGGTGATGTGAGGTAGGCGCATGAGGGCACTCCATCGGGCGTTATTGGCATTGTTCTTTTCGAGGGTAGCGGCACCTGAGGCACCGATACCTTCCCATCTACCGGTCTGGTGCTCGAATGTCCTGGCGAGACATCTCGGCACAAATACGTTCGATCAAAACGTCATTCAGTGAACAAATGATCGGATCAGACCTTTGAAAAAGCAAACTCTGAAGCGCTATACCTTGGGCTATACCACCTTGGGATCTGATCCTTTGGGTGTAGACCGATAGCCGGCATGACCTCTGAGCTTGCGACCCGATCAGCCTATACAGATATTAGCGTTAAACGAAACAACGCAGCCCTTGATCGAGGCGGAATTCGCCGCCATTGAGTCGAACAATCCTGCCGGAATGTCTGACAAGAGATGGCAGGTTTCGCAGCAAAAGCCGTGGGCCAGACGAAGGAAGGAGAGAAAGAAAGAGAAAAGAAGGTGAGAAATAAGAGAGAGAAAAAGAACAGACATGGCGGCGCGATGTTGTGTGCATATCCCAGGCATCGCGACAGCAAGACAACGCCAGACACTGTCCCCGCCCTGCTCCCGATGACTCTCCCGGCGCCTTGTATGGCGTCTATCCACGAGAGCCTGTCATCGGGAGCCTGTCGTCGAGCGCAAGCCGTCAGCAGAACGCCATCAGAATGCCCCCATCACTCTGAAGCCATTCGAAGGCAGCCGTCCCCTGCTCAGTCCTTGAGTGCCGCGCAGACCCGCTGGGCGGCCACCTCATCGATGATCAGCCCCTGCAGCCAGCCACCGCGCAATGCACTCAGAATGGCCGGCACCTTGTCGTGCCCGCCCGCCAGCCCGATCAGCGGCTGTGCCTTGAGCGAGGTCAGCGGCACGCTGGTGATGCGCTGCGCCAGCGGGCAATCGATCAGCTGTCCATTCATGTCCAGCGGCCAGCCCATCAACTCGCCCACGGCACCGACTTCCATCAACTCATCGCGCTCGGCGGCGCTGATGAACTGATCCTGGAACAAGGTCGCCTGGGCATCGAGTCGCCCGATGCCGATCATGCCCACATCGGCCTCGCAGGCGACGCTGAACACCGCCTTGACCAGACTCTGACTGAGCAGTGACTCCTTCTCCTCGACACTGGCCGCCACCACCGGTGCAGGCAGCAGAAAGCGGTCCGCGCCGATCTTGTCCGCCAGCAGCATCACGCCGTCATAGCGGTTCGAGGAGCCATTCAGAGCGACATTGCCGACCAGCGACACGATACGATGCTGGGGCCGCTCACTGCGGCTCAGGGCTTCCACCGCCGCACGCACCGCGCGTCCGGTACTCAACGAGATGGTCTGTGGCTGCTGTCGACCGAGATAGAACGACAGGCGCTCGGCACCGGCCACCGCGAGATACTCCGCAATGCTTTCCGGCGACTGGGTGTCCGAGGGCACCACATCGCAGAAGCTCAGACCGAATCGCTCCACCAGCGCATCCGACAGCGCCATGCTACTGGCCACGGGGTGATCGATGGAGATCTTGACCAAGCGTTCCTGACGCGCCAGCGACAGCAGGCGCTGTATTCCCGGGCGAGAGACCCCAAGCTGGGTGGCAATCTCATCCTGGGTTCGCCCTCCCACATAGGACAACCATGCGGCACGCGCAGCCTGCTCCAGTCTCAGCTCAAACTTGTCCATGCGCTTTCTTCCACACTGTCTATTGAGTCCAACACTTTCCACGCCGCTGCCGCCGAGCACAAGGGCCACGGACCAACACGGTCACGAAACGGCGACGCCCCGCCGGTGAAGGCGAGGCGTCGAAGGGGTGTTTTCTCGAGCAGATGGCATCACGTCACTGACATCGGGGTCGTTGCCTCACGGGGCTACATGAACCAGCGTGCGCCGTACCCCCACAGCAGCACGGTCACCGCCAGCAGTCCTTCCAGCACCAGCACCCCGATCCCGAGCGTGGAGCCGGTGACCAGAAAGCCTTCCTTGTTGGAGATGTCCAGCAGTGGCGGGATGCCCAGATACAGCAGATAGGCGCTGTAACACAGGCCGATGGTACCGGCGAGAATGCACAGCCAGATGATGGGATACAACGCCACCAGGCCTGCCAGGAACATCGGCGTGGCCACATAGCCTGCGAAGATGATGCAGCGACGACGACTGGGATGACCCGAGAAGCGCTGCGACAGCAGGTGTATGACGGTGCCCATGAAGGCGATCGCCGTCAGGATGGCGATGTAGAAGGCGATACCGGCATAGAAGGCATCGAGGGGTTCCAGCAGGATGGCGTGGCCTTCCGTCAGGCTCCAGCCGACCTGGGTGGTACCGATGTAAGCGCAGATGACAGGCACCAGCGCCATGAGCAGCACATGATGTGCGTAGAGGTGGGTGATGGATTCGTGTTCCTTGCGGATGGTCTGCCATTCCCGTTGCGGATGTGCCATCAAGCCCCATACGTGGGTCAGCATGTGGTCTACCTCCCGTTGACAGTCGTCGACAATCCGGTCATGCGGTCCCGGCGCGGAATTCGTGTCAGGGCAGTTGCACGGCCTTGTTCTGAGCGTAGACCACATTGCGTCAACTGGCAGTTCAACGCCCGTTGCGCCGCCCTGAACCCTGCGTTGGTGCAGGGGAAAGGAGAGCGGCGGCTTGCGTTGACCGAAACACCAACGGCAAGGGAGGCGCGAATGAGAGATACTGGATGTATCAGACACAACGGATGGATGACGACACATGCCAACTGGACAGCGCTCAAGCATGAAGAGAGTGCTCGGAGTGATCCTTGCCCTGGGTCTGGCGCCAATGGGCGCGGACGCCCGGGCTGACTCGGTCGAGCTGACCATGAGCCGGGAGTATGGCCCCCAGACCATGATGGGGCAGCGTGCCCAGGCATTCGTCGAGAAGGTGGCCTCGCTCAGCGAGGGAGAACTGGTGATCCATTTCGGTGAAGGCCCGCTGACTCGCCTGCGGTCAGTGAATCATCTTGAAGCCATCAACGCCGATATCATTCAACTGGCGGACTCCCACAGCGGCGCCCTCGCCACCAGCATGCCGCTGTTCAGCATCAGCTCACTGCCCACGCTGGTCGACAATCCGCGCCAGGCCCGAGAGCTCTATCGCCTGGCTCGCCCGAGTTACGAGGCACTGCTGGCGCGCCATGATCAGATTCTGCTCTACGCCCTGCCCTGGCCTCCCAGCGGGCTGTGGTCGCGCAAGCCGATCACCACACGCGATGACCTCCGGGGCGTGCCCGTGCGGGCCTACGACCGCAATACCCAGCGCGTGCTGCTGAACCTCGGCGCCATCGCCAGCGTGCTGAGCTGGGAGCCGATGCAACAGCAACTGGCCGAAGGCCGCATCGAGGCCGTGATGACCTCGGCATTGGGTGGTCTGACAGCCGAGCTCAACCGCACGCTGGATCACTACACCGCCCTGCAATACGCCATGCCGCTCAATATCGTGCACATGAGCCAGGCGAGATTCGAGGCCCTCGACGCCCCCCAGCGCGAGGCGCTGCTCACCGCCGCGGCAGAGATTGAAGATACCAGCTGGGACGCCATCGCCGGCATCCTGGAAGAGACGCACGCCCAGCTTGAACACGCGGGCGTGACTGTCCGCAATCCCCTCACGCCTGATCTCAAGCAGTCACTTTCCCGCGCCAGCATCAGCGTGATCGAAAGCTGGCGCAGCAAGGTAGGCCCGAAGGAAAACGAATTGCTGGATCACTATCTTGACGTGCGCTCCACGCTCTAGCGCCGCCACGCTCTCCAGTCCGCCCAGGTGTCTCGCGACACCCGGGCATGAAGCGCGAGCCATTCGGTCTGGCGGATCAGCCCCGAGCCGAGGGCCGTGGGAGCGCCCTCGAGTGTCCCGATGCCGGACACCCGGAATGACAACAACGAGAAAGGCCCCCACCATGACGCCATCCTCTCCTCTACGCCGATTCCGCTCGCTCATGGCGCTCACCGCGCTGTTGACGATCCCCCTTGCCCAGGCCCAGACGACGCTCAGCATGAGCAGCGACTACGAGCCCGATACCCTGATGGGCCAACGCGCGGCAGAATTCAGCCAGGAAGTCACCAGGCAGTCCGATGGTGATCTGGCCCTGACGCTGCGCTCGGACATTCGCTCGGCCAGTCACCTGCAGGCCACTTCCGCCGGCGTCATCGACATTGCCGCGACGCTGAGTGGTGCCCTCGCCGAGGAGATTCCCTTCTTCGGCATCTCGTCGTTGCCGGCCATCGCCTACAACCTCAAGGAAGCGAACCGTCTCTATCAGCTCGCCAAGCCCCGCTATCGCGAGCTGCTCGAGGACCACCACCAGATACTGCTGTTCGCGCTGCCATGGCCCCCAAGCGGCCTGTGGAGCACTCGGCCCATCGCCGATGGTGATGACCTCAAGGACATGCCGATTCGCACCTATGACCGCAACACGCAGCGTATCCTGCTCAATCTGGGGGCCGACCCGCGAGTCATGAGCTGGGGGGAACTCAAGCCCCTGCTCGAAGCTGGCAGCATCCACGGCGCCCTCACCTCCGCCATGGGGGGTGTCAGCGCCGAGCTCTACCGGTACATGCCCAATTTCACGACGCTCAACTACGCCATGCCGCTCAATATCGTTCACATGAATCGTGACAGCTTCGATCGTCTCGACAAGCGCCAGCAGACGGCACTGCTCGCTGCCGCGAAGGCAACGGAAGAAAACGCCTGGGCATCTGCTGAAGCCGTGCTCGCCGAGGCCTATACCACCTTGCAAGCCAATAGTGCACGCCTGATCACCCCTGCACCGCCGGCACTCCACCGTGACCTGGAAGCCGCCAGCCAGCATGTCTTCGATAGCTGGAAGCAGAAGGTGTCACGTCAGGACGGCAACCTGCTCGAAGAGTATCTGGAATCACGTCCTGAACGCTGAGCCTTAAAGCACTGATGATCAACAGGCTCCAGACACGACAACGGCACCCTAGGGTGCCGTTGTCGTCTTCGTGCGCTTCACGTCTTGTGCAATGGCAGCCAAGGCTCGGCTCACCGATGCGACGCCGCCAGTCCCGCGCCGGCCACGACGAACAGACTGCCCGTGGTGCGATTGAACAGCCGCACGCGCCGGTGGCTATCAAACCAGCGACTGATGCTGGAACCCGCATGGGCGTAGGTGCTCATCGTCAGCAGGTCCACCACCAGCCAGGTCAGCGCCAGCACCACGAACTGGGGCAGCTGCGGCTGGGCCATGTCGATGAAGTTGGGGAACAGCGCGCCGAAGAACAGCAGGTCCTTCGGGTTGCTGATCCCGATACCGAAGCCCTTGCGGCACAGTTGCCAACGCGTGGCTCTGGCGCGGGTCTGGCCCTCCTCCCCCACGGCGTCGAACACCACCGGCTGGGATGGCGCCCGCCAGGCCTGAATGCCCAGATAGATGAGATAGAGTGCCCCGACGATCTTCAGCACCAGAAACCCCGTCTCCGACGCCGCCAAGGCCGCGCCGAGGCCCAGCGACGACAAGCCCATCAACACCAGTGACGCCGCCGCTCCGCCCGCCACCGTCGCGAAGGAGCGGCGTCGACCGTGGCGCAGGCCATGATCCATGCACAGCAACGCAAACGGTCCGGGAAAGGTGATCAAGGCGGTGATGACGCTGACATATGCCAGCCAGACGGTGAGTTCCACTGGGGGTTCCTTGTCGTTCAACGAGTGACGAACTGCTGAAAGGTGACCTGCCAATATCGCGACTCTCCGCCACGTCAGCAACACTTTTCGCTTCGATCGGCTCGGCAAGACAGTCACGTGGCACTTCATCGAGCAGGCTGCTGCCGTTACCCCTTCTGCGGGAACTGCCAAGCATTGACAACCAGACTCCATCAAACTTCACTCATACAAGGAGACTGACAAGTTCTCTTTACAAGGGCTCAGATCACAAGGCTCATATCACACGGCTCAGATCACAAGGCTCAGATCACAGGGCTCTGATCACTGTGACCCAGAATCAGGACGAATCTGACGACACTTAACTACCAGGGAAGGATCATGAGTGACTGCATATTTTGTCAGATCGTTACCGGCCAGAGTCAAAGCCATGTCGTGGCCGAAGATGAGCACTTCCTGGCCTTCCTCTCTATTTTCCCCTCTACCCCGGGCAACACGGTCGTCATCCCAAAACGCCATCTGGGCAGCTGCGTGTATGAACAGGATGACGAGGTGATTCTCGGCCTGATGCGTTTCACGCGTGGCGTGGCGCGCAAGCTCGATGCCTACTTCGGGACAGCACGCACCGCCATCATCTTCGAAGGTTATGGCGTCAACCACCTGCACGCCAAACTCATCCCGCTGCATGGCACCCAGCCAGGCGAATGGCAGGCCAGACACTCGAAGATGAAGTACTACATGACCGAATACGATGGCTACGTCGTCAGCGCTGATGGCCCGCGTGAGGATGATGCGCAACTAGCGGCACTGGCGGAAGAGATACGTTATAAGAGAAACTCATAAATATTTTTCCTAGGCATCGATATGACCAACATACACTAAAAAGAAGATTGCGTTAAAGTTAACTTCGACAACATTTTGACTAATCCAGATAGCGTAGAAACATTTAAGCCACTACTAGACATCAAACTATATGCAAAATGAAAAAACTGTGCTTAAACCATATATAAGGAAGACAATCTCATGGAACGATTTTTTCAGTCGATCGAAAGAGCTATAGTATGTCATGATTGGTATGGGGCTCTCTCGACTGCCTTAACTATTCCAGACATCGCAGGTAAATTTGAAAACCCTCAACTTAAAGTTGGTCAACGATATAAACAGTGGTACAGAGAGTGGCTCCAAGAAACCTATACTGGAAAGGGAGCTGCACTTGACGGCCACATATTCTTGAGTGATGAGGACTGCTATGGTTTAAGTTGCAGTTATTTACATGCAGGTGGTGCCGAGCTCGAGAAAAAAGCCAAACATACACTCGAAAAGTTTCATTTTATAGAACCGCCTAATTGGGGGTCAGCTCATAGAAATATGGTAAATGGAAATATTTTACAATTACAAGTAGATAAGTTCTGTGAAGATATAGTTCTGGCTGGTAGGGAATGGGTTACTTGGGCTAACTCAGAACGTCAGGATATTATTGAAAGAATGGATAGTTTGCTCTTTATCCATAATGCTAACAACGGGATACCAGGGCTGATAGAGATTCACAAAGATTAAAGGAGGGAATCGTAAAAAAGCCTCCCGAGTGGGAGGCTTTTTGAAGAATCTGGAGCGGGTGAAGGGAATCGAACCCTCGTCTTAAGCTTGGGAAGCTTCTGCTCTACCATTGAGCTACACCCGCAGGGCGGTGCATTGCGCACGCCAGAACTGCATTGTACTCAACGACTTAGCACGGTCAAGCAACATCTGATGGAGCGCTTGCCGCAGGCGGCGTCATGCTGGCGATGTTGGTGGCCAAGCCATTGATTACATTCAGTATTCGAGCGTCAGTGATAATTGCGTCACGCCACGCAGCTGTCGAGTTGCGCCAGCAGTACATCACGGCGGGTGTCACTCATGCCGAGGCCTTCGGCGCGCTGCGGGAAGGCGGCGTCGATGGCATTGCGACACAGGGTGAGCCACTGCGTCTCGCTGAGATCCAGCGCCTGCTGCACGGCGATGAAGTTGTCGAGCATGCCGCCACCGAAATAGGCCGGGTCATCCGAGTTGAGGGTGATATTGAGCCCGGCCTCGATCAGCTTGGGCAGCGGGTGGTCGTCCATGCGCTCCACCACCTTGAGCGCGACATTGGAGAGCGGACACACCGTCAGCGGGATACGCCGCTCGGCGAGTTCCGCGACCAGCGCCGGGTCTTCCAGGCAGCGCACGCCGTGGTCGATACGCTCCACCCCCAGCACCTCAAGCGCGGTGCGAATGTACGCAGCCGGCCCCTCTTCGCCGGCGTGAGCGACACGGTGCCAGCCGCGCTCCCCCGCAAGCTGGAAGACCTCGGTGAACTTCTCCGGCGGGTTGCCGATCTCGGCGCTGTCCAGCCCGACCCCCACGAAGCGTGACTCGAAGGGAATCAGCGCCTCGAACAGTTCGCGTGCAGATTCCGCGGAGTGGCAACGCAGGAAACTCGGCACCAGTGCCGAGGTGATATCGAATTCCTTCACTGCCTCACGACAGGCGCGCTCCAGCCCCGCGAACTGGGTGGCCAGGCTCACGCCACGTGACAGATGCGCCTGTGGGTCGAAGAACAGCTCCAGATGCTTGACGCCATCGGCACTCGCGCGACGGAAATAGTCCTGCGCCAGTCGGTAGAAATGCGACTCGTCATTCAGCACGCCCATGCCCTGATAGTAGAGCGCGAGGAAGGCGGGAAGATCCGCGAAGTCATAGGCCGTCTCGACTTCCTCCAGAGTGGCATAGGGCAAGGCGATGCCCTGCTCCGCCGCCAGCTCGAACATCAGCGCAGGGGTCAGCGAGCCCTCGATATGCAGGTGCAACTCCACCTTGGGCAGGCGGGCGAGAAAGTCATGCATGCGCGGGGTAAGGGTCATGGCCCGTCTCCTCAATGAAAGGCGGCGGCTGGGAGATCGCGAAACGTTCATCACAGCCTGATGGCGCAATTCTAGCAATCCCGGGACCACCTTGAGGAGAGAGGCTTGGGGAAATGCCGATTCCTGCCAGGACGCCTCAGCCCTGCGCCTTTCCGCTGCGCGCCGAAATAGGCTATTTTCGTTCATTCGTACTCTCGCAATGACTCGCCATGCCAGAACCCGCGAGTACGCAAGCCAGCCGCAGAAGACACGCCGCCCTGGCTGACATAACCATAACGATCGACGCTGAACACCCAAGGACACCCTGCCATGTACGCCACCTTGCCTGCCCGCCGCACCTTGCTGCGCCGCCTGCATTCTCGCCTTGCTGCGCCTCATCGTGCCGGCGCCCTGCCCGCTGCCCTGCTGCTGAGTCTTGGCCTGATGACACCATTGAGCGCCTCCGCCGAGGAAAGCGCGGCCGATGACGTTGCCCCCAGGGGCAAGACTGAATGTATCGCCCCCGCCAAGCCCGGTGGCGGCTGGGACTTCACCTGTCGCAGCGTGGCACGCCTTCTCGATGAGCAGAATCTGATTCCCGCCGGCATGCAGACACTGAATGTGCCCGGTGCCAGCGGGGGTGTCGCCTTCGCGCACGTGAAGTCAAAACGCCATGACGATGAGCAGGTCATCGTGGCGGCCTCCAGCGCCACCACCACTCGCCTGGGGCAGCACGCCTATCAGGACGGCAAGGTGGACGACGTGCGCTGGCTGGTGACGCTGGGCGCGGATTACGGCGTGATCGCGGTGGCCGCAGATTCCCCCTACCAGACCCTGGGCGACCTGATGAGCGCCATGCAGGCAGACCCCAAATCAATCCGCTTTGCCGGGGGAGATGTCGCGGGCGGCTTTGACCACCTCAAGGTACTGATGGCCGCGCGCGAGGCGGGAATCGAGAATCTGCGCGCCCTGCCCTATCTGGCCTATGACTCCGGCTCCGTGGCCATCACCCAGGTCATGGGCGGCCACCTGGAAGCCTTCACCGGCGACATGACCGAGGCCCGCGGCTTCGTCGAATCCGGCCATCTGCGCCTGCTGGCCGTGTTCAGCGAAGAGCGCCTGCCCGGCCAGTACGGCGACATTCCCACCGCACGCGAACAGGGCATCGACGTGGTGGCCCCCAACTGGCGGGGCTTCTATCTGCCGGGTGGCGTCTCCGATGCCGCCTTTGCCTGGTGGGAGCAGACCCTCAACCGCATGGCGGATACGCCCGAGTGGCAACAGGTGATGCAGGACAACGGCCTGATGCCCTTCCACAAGTCCGGCAAGGCGCTGGAGACCTTCATCACCCGCCAGGTGAGCGATGTGGAGCAACTGTCGCGTGAGCTGGGCCTGCTGTGACGGCCTGTCGTCGCAGATAAGCGTGAGACGCGCCCCTCACTGAGCGGACCTCAAGGCGTGGACGGCGGCCACTGGGCCTTGAGCGCGTCGTGAGACGTAGATGTCTGCCACGCCGGCTCGTCTGATCCCCCCGCTGCGGCGGAGTCTGTCCTATCTGACTTCGCGGCGGCGGGGGTTTTTCTGCCGTCTCTCTGATCAATAATGCTCTGCTCAATACCGCTCTGATCAATAATGCTCTGCTCAATACCGCTCTGATCAATAATGCTCTGCTCAATAACGCTCTGATCAATGGCGCTCTGATCAATGGCGCTCTGATCAGCAGCGCCCTGAATGTCCACTGGCGTCTCATTGGCCGCAAAGGCCTCATCGAGTGCCTCTTCCAGCGCCTCCTCGAAGGTTTCCTCCAGTTCATGTTCGAAGGCCTCTTCCTGTGCGGCCGCTTCAGCTGCCGCTAGCGCTTCCTGCTCGTCCTCGGCATGTTCATGCGCCCACTCCACCGCCACTTCCACCGCCATCGGTGACGCCGTCGGCAGGATATTCAGATAGCTGTCGGTGTCCTCCAGCGGCACCCTCGCCTTCTGGGTGACCTGATAGAGCGCATATAGCGAGATGGCCACGAAGGTGACGGCCAGCACCAGCCAGAAGGCATGGGGGTCGAGCATCTCCATCGCGCCCCCTGCCGCCAGCGGCCCGAGGATGGCACCGAGTCCGAAGGAAAAGACCAGCCCGCCCGAGGCGCCCGGCATCTCCTCGGCAGACAGCGAGTCATTGGTGAAGGCCAGCAGCAGGGCATATAGCGGCGTGGTCACCCCGCCGGCGAGGAACGCGGCGGCGATCAACGGCCACAGGGCATCTTCCGCCATCCAGCCCAGTGCGCAGGACGCTGCACCGGCGGCGGCCAGAATCCCGATCAGCACTCGGCGATCCATGCGGTCCGACAACCAGCCGATGGGGGTCTGCAATACCAGCGCGCCGGCGAACAGCGTGGCGATGAACAGCGCGATCTGAGCCCCCGAGAGGCCGATCTGGGTGCCGAATACCGCGCCCATCCCCGACTGGGTGGCGTAGACGCTACCGAGCAGAAAGATGCCGATGGCCCCCAGCGGCGAGGCCCGGAACAGCTGACCGAATGACATGGCCCGCGAGACTTCCACCACGGGCGCCACGACCGCCGACAACAGGATGGGGCCGAAGGAGACCGACACGAGAATGGAGGCGCAGATGAACAGCACGGAAGTCGCGGCATCTCCCAGCGTCAGCAGACCCTGGGCCCCGATGATGCCCAGGGTCTGCGCCATCATGTAGGCCGAGAGCACCTTGCCACGGGTCTCGTTGCTGGCCGCCGCGTTCAGCCAGCTTTCCGCCGTCACATAGATGCCGGACATGCAGAAGCCGATCAACATGCGCAGCAGGGTCCAGGCCCAGGGCTCGGTGAGCAGTGGCAAGGCGATCAGTGCCGCCGAGATGAAACTGCCCAGCGCGGCGAACACCCGCACATGTCCGACCCGCTGGATCAGCACCGGGGTATAACGTGCCCCGGAGAGAAACCCCACGAAGTATCCCGAGGTGACGATCGCCAGCTCCGCCGAGGAGAAGCCCTCGATGGCGCCACGCAGGCCGATCAGCGTGAAGTGCATGCCGTTGCCGAGCATGATCAGCACGATCCCCAGCAACAACGCCCACACTCCCCCCAGTACCTTGACCATGACGCCTCCTGTTCCTTGCCCCTCGCTCGTCGTCAGGCGATGGCGGGCTTCGGCTACACGCTAGCCCTCGCCAGCCGGCGCTGCAGTTGCTGCAACGCCGCATGAGGTCTCATTCACGACATGCCATGCCGTCATGACCGATAGCAGGACAACGTCGAAGCCCCTTCGATGCACCGTCCTGGTGCAGGGAGGCGTCTTTCGACCAAGGTCGGTGCGACGAATGGTGATCTTGCGAGGCAGGGCCGAGGGGACTAATTTCACCATACAGAATAAAGTTCTGCCTTACAGAACTGTAAGGTTGCTGACAGGAAACCGGGAGACGAAGCCCGCCACTGTCCTGCCAGCGCAAAGAGTGCATACCAACAACAAGCTCAACGACATCAGAGGTCGCCATGACACGCCATCTGTCTCTCAAACTCCTGACCGCCGCGGTGGTCACCGCCATGTCCGCCCAGGCCCTCGCCTTCGAGCCCAAGGGCAAGGTCGACTGCATCGCACCGGCAGACCCGGGCGGCGGCTGGGATTTCACCTGCCGCAGCGTCGGCAAGCTGCTGTCTGATCTCGAATACGTGCCAGGCAACGTCCAGACCATCAACATGGCCGGTGCCGGTGGTGGCGTCGCCTTCGCCCATACCGTCTCCAAGCGCGCCGGTGATGAGCAGCTGCTGGTGGCCGCGTCCACCGCGACCACCACGCGTCTGGCTCAGGGTCAGTTCCCGGGCATGAATCAGGATCAGGTCAACTGGATCGGCGCACTGGGCGCGGATTACGGCGCCATCGCCGTCTCCAAGGACTCGCCCTACAACACCTTGAGCGAGGTGATGGAGGCGCTGAAGAAAGACCCGAAATCCGTCAAGTTCGCCGGCGGCAGTGCGGCAGGCGGCTGGGATCACCTCAAGGTACTGATCGCCGCCCAGGCAGCCGGTGTCGAGAACCTGCCCAAGGTCTCCTACCTGTCCTACAACAACGGCGGTGAGGCGATTACCCAGGTCGTCGGCGGCCACGTGCAGGCCTTCACCGGTGACATCTCCGAGATCCAGGGCTTCATGGAGTCCGGTGATCTGAAGGTACTGGCCGTGCTTTCCGAAGAGCGCCTGCCGGGCAAGCTGGCTGACGTCCCCACCGCACGCGAGCAGGGGATCGATGCCGTCGCGCCCAACTGGCGTGGCTTCTACATGCCGGCCGACATCAGCGATGACGCCGAGCAGTACTGGACCACGACATTGGACAACGTCTACACCAGCGATGAATGGAAGGACGTGATGACCAAGAGCGGCCTGATGCCGTTCCACAAATCGGGTGCCGAGTTTGATGCCTTCGTGAAGGCGCAGATCAAGGACATCCAGACGCTCTCCAAGGACATTGGGCTGATTCGCTGATGAATGACCGCATCTTTGGTCTGCTGATGCTCACCCTGGCCGTCGCGTACGGCTGGGGTGCCCAGCAGTTCCCCGAACCCTTCGGTGGGGCCGAGTCCATCGGTCCTGAAACCTTCCCTACCGTGCTGTCCATCGTGCTGGGCCTGAGCAGTCTGTACCTGATCCTGCGGCCTGACCCTGACCAGCACTGGCCGTGGAGCCGCACCGGCGCCGAGATGGTGCTGGCGATCGTGATCCTGTGCCTCTACACCGCGCTGCTGGAGCCGCTGGGCTTCATCGTCACGACCACCGCTGCGGTCGGCACCCTGTGCTGGCGCATGGGGGCCACGCCGCTCAAGGCCTATGCCACGGGGCTGGTCGGCGGCATCGTCGTCTTCGCCCTGTTCAACTTCGTGCTTGAGCTACCACTGCCGCTGGGCATTCTGGAGGTGGCGTAATGGAAAGTCTTGGCTTCTTGATGCAGGGCTTCGGCATCGCCCTGCAGCCAGAAAATCTGATGTTTGCCGTGCTGGGTGCCTTCCTCGGCACCTTGATCGGCGCCCTGCCGGGTCTGGGCCCGGCCAATGGCGTGGCCATTCTGATTCCGCTGGCCTTCACCCTGGGCCTGAGCCCGGAGACGTCGCTGATCCTGCTGACCTCGGTCTACGCCGGTGCCATGTACGGCGGGCGCATCTCCTCGATCCTGCTCAACATCCCGGGCGATGAGCCGGCGATGATGACCTGTCTCGATGGCTATCCGATGGCCCAGAAGGGCAAGGCCGCCGAAGCGATGGCCATCTCGGCGATCGCCTCCTTCATCGGCAGCCTGATCGCTACCATCGGCCTGATCGTGATGGCACCGTGGCTGGCCAGCTTCGCGCTGACCTTCGGCCCGGCGGAGTACTTCGCGCTGTTCGTGCTGGCCTTCGCCACCCTGGGTGGCATCACCGGCAAGAACCCGGTCAAGACCCTGATGGCGGCGGCCATCGGCCTGATGATCGCCACCGTCGGCATCGATGCCTCCACCGGCACCCAGCGCTACACCTACGACATTCTCGAGCTGTATGAAGGCATCGACTTCATCATCGCCATCGTCGGTCTGTTCGCCATCTCGGAACTGCTGTTCTTCATCGAGCAGCACGCCGGGGAAGGCAAGGCGATGATCGCGATGAACAAGATGACCCTGAAGCTCAAGGACATCGTGGCCATCCTGCCGACCGCCTTCCGTGGCGGGGTGCTGGGCTTCATTTCCGGCGTGCTGCCGGGCGCCGGGGCCTCGCTGGGCAGCTTCATCAGCTACACCCTGGAAAAGAAGATCATCGGCAAGAAAGGTCACTTCGGTGAAGGGGACCCGCGTGGGGTCGCCGCGCCGGAAGCCGGCAACAACGGGGCGGCCTCCGGTGCCCTGGTGCCGATGCTGACACTGGGCGTGCCCGGTTCCGGTACCACTGCGGTACTGCTGGCGATGCTGATCTCGCTCAACATCACCCCGGGACCGCTGATGTTCTCCCAGCACGGTGACATCGTGTGGGGCGTGATCGCGGCACTGCTGATCGGCAACGTCATCCTGCTGCTGATGAACATTCCGATGGTCGGCATCTTCGTCAAGCTGCTGTCCGTGCCGCCCAAGTACCTGCTGCCGGTGGTGACGATGGTCGCCTTCGTCGGCATCTACTCCATCAGCCACTCCGCCTTCGACCTGTACTTCATGGTCGCCTTCGGGGTCGCCGGCTACTTCCTGCGCAAGCTGGACATCCCGCTGGTACCGGTCATCCTGGGCATGCTGCTGGGCCCGGAAATGGAGAAGAACCTGCGCCACGCCATGCAGCTGTCCGACGGCGACTGGACCATCCTGATCGGCAGCCCGCTGGCCGTGACCCTGTGGTGCATCGCCATCGCCGGCCTGCTGCTGCCGGTGATCGTCGGCCCCATCCTGCGTCGCCGCATGGGGGCCGCCAAGGCCGCCACCGACGCCTGAGGCAAGCGCTTCCTGCAAAGGGAAGACGGCCAACCACACGACGCCCCCGCCGGTTACCCGGCGGGGGCGTCGTGTCATCCAGCCCCCCTCCTCACCTGGCGCTCTGCTGCCACTCCTGCATCAGCTGCCGTGCCTGACCGGGCGTCAAGCGAGCCGATGGTCCGCTGAGCATGATGACTTCCGCCGGGGCCAAGCCCTCATCGTGATGCGGGGCGACGCTCACGGCCAGGGCTGCCACCGTCAGCCCCGCAGCCTCACCGACCTCGATCTCGCCACTGTCGATGCAGTGATGCAGCAAGGCGGATAGCGCCTCCTCGATCCATTCCCCCTCCTCCAGCTGATGGCGCAGCGGCGCCTCACTGACGCGAACATAGCGACAGATCGCCTGACGGGGGCGGGTCAGTCCCTCGACGGGACGCGCCTGCGCAGCCGGGCCATGCTCGACCAGCAGCAGGCTGGCCGTCTCACCACTGGCCGCATGCAGGCGTGCCAGCCAGCCACGCTGCAGGGTCTCGCGGGCATCGAGTCCGGGTGCCAGCTCGGCGAAGCGCCCAAGCGCCGCGCCGATGGCATAGATTCCATGGCTGTCACGCGTCACGTAGCCGAAATGCTCGAGCGAGCCCATCAGACGCAGAATCGTGCTCTTGTAGAAACCGCTGGCCTGGGCCAGCTCGTTGAGCGTCAGACGAGGCGTATCGGGGGTGAAGGCTTCCAGCAGGGTCAAGGCACGCTCGACCGCTTCCACGCGTTGATTGGCCATGATTCGGCATTCCCCTTGGATGGACGGGTCACTCATGACCCTGCGGATGTCGCGAGAATCATGCCATATCGTTCTGCCAGACAGAACATCACCCGACACGCCGGACTGACGATGGCGCCGGACAGGCGTGGTAGAATGCCCCATCATTCCCTCGGCTCTGCCCGCACAAGGTTCGCTCATGACCATCTTCATCATTACCTTCGTGGTCTGCCTGATCGTCAGCGTCGGCACTGTCGCTCTGCTCATGATGTCGCGCACACCGCGATTCCGTACCGATTTCAGTGATATCGCCCGCGTGCTGGATCAGGCGGTCAGCGGCGAGATCAACGAGAACGAGTGGCATAGCGTGATCGGCTACCCGATTCGTCATGATGAATATCTGGAAAGCCTGCGCCGCCGCTGTCAGGGCATCTTCGACAAGCACGCCAGACCCTGGCAACTGGCGCAGGGCGGCGCGTTGTTCTCCCGCGAGGGGCGTGAGGAACTCAACGTCCTGCTGGGACACCTGCGCGCCCGCACGGGCGTGGCGGAGACCCGCGCCTGATGGTCAACAGCGAGATGCGCCTGATCCCGCTTTCCAACCTGCGGGAGCACCATGATCACAGCTACCACCAGCTGGTGATCGGGCTGGATGGGCTGGCCGAATTCGAGATCGAGGGCCAGGGCGGCGAGATTCGCCCCCTGACCGGCTGTATCGTGCCGGCAGACCACGTGCACTATTACGCGGGCATCGGCGAGAATCGCCAGTTGATTCTGGACCTGCCGGATGACGCGCCCTATCTGACCGGTCAGCATCGTGACCTGAAGCGTCTGTTCGAGCGCCCGCGCTTCTTCACGCTGGATACCCGGCTGCGCGGCTATCTGGAATTCATGCTCGCCGAGGTCAATGATTATCAGCAGGCCCCCGGCGACCTGCTGGCTGCCACCTTCCTCGCCTGTCTCAACTCGCGTATCGCCGAGCCGATGAGCGCCCTGAACGGCACCGGCCGCCAGCTGGATCTGGTCGCCCTGAACCGCTTCATCGATGCCAACCTGCATCGCCGACTGAGCGTGGCGGATCTGGCACGTCAGTCCCACCTGTCCGAACAGCATTTCAGTGAGCGCTTTCGCGTGTTGACGGGGCTTTCGCCCTATCAGTACCTGCTGCGCCGCCGCCTGGACGAAGCGCGCCATCTGCTGGACAGCAGCGACCTCTCCCTGTCGCAGATTGCCGAGCGCTGCGGCTTCGCGAATCAGAGCGCACTCTCGCACGCCTTCCGCAAGCACCTCGGTTTCCCGCCTTCCGCACTGCGCAAGTCCTGAACGCCCCCACCCAGCGTCTCCCGATCGCAAGCTCTGACCACAAGCGCTGAGCGCCAGCGCTGATCACAAGCCCTGAACGCAAGCCCCGGCCAGGGGCGCTGTCCTTAGAGCGTGACCGGCAGGGATCTGACACAGGACACTCCGACCTTGGTCTAACAAGTTCACAGCAATTGACGTCATGCTTTTCGACGAAGGTCGCAGATAGCGGCAGGTTTCACGCCACGCCCGTGGATTTGACACGCGAAGCCGAGAAATTGGAAAGACCCGCCCCCCTGCACCACCCTACATTCTCCGGTATCCAACAAGACGTGCCGATGTCCCGCCCGGATGCGCCTCGCATCACCTTCGCGCATCGTGCCCGGCAATCCTATCTGGCGTAATGCCACCCAGCAGCAGGGGGTTTGCTCAATGACCACCGTCACTCCGGCCGTTCCGGCCACTACCCAGCCGTCCGATTCCCTCAAGGAAACGCCGCGTACCGCTTGCCCGCTGGGCGAGACGGTGCTGCGTGCCGACGAGATTCTGGCGCCGAATACCTGGCAACGCGATCCGAGCAAGCTGTTCTCACGGGTCAGCGACCACTATCTGGTCGACGAAGATGGTTTCGTGGCTGAGCTGGTCAAGCTGCTGGACGTCAACGATGCCGACATCAAGCGTGTCGGTGACAAGGCCGCGGAGCTTGTCCGCGAGATTCGCACCATGGACACCGCCGTCGATTCCATCGACGAGCTGCTGCAGCAATACAGCCTCGACACCCAGGAAGGCGTGCTGCTGATGTGCCTGGCCGAGGCGCTGCTGCGCATTCCGGACAAGGACACCGCCGATGCGCTGATCGAGGACAAGCTGGGCGTGGCCGACTGGAAATCCCACCTCGGCCAGAGCGAGTCCTGGTTCGTCAATGCCTCCACCTGGGGCCTTCTGATGACCGGCAACGTCATCAAGATGGATCTGCCCAAGAATGACGGCAAGCCGGCGACCTTCATCAATCGCATGGTCAACCGCATGGGCGAGCCGGTCATCCGTCGCGCCATGTATCAGGCCATGAAGATCATGGGCAAGCAGTTCGTGCTGGGCCGTGACATCAAGGAAGCGCTCAAGCGCTCCCAGCCGCAGTTCGAGAAGGGCTACACCTACTCCTACGACATGCTCGGCGAAGCCGCCTGCACGCGTGCCGATGCCAAGGGCTACTTCGATGACTACGCGCGCGCCATTCGCACCGTGGGCGAGACCTCTCGCAAGCTGAAGGCCGCGACGCCGTCACCGTCGGTCTCCATCAAGCTGTCCGCCCTGCACCCGCGTTATGAATTCGGCCGTCGCGAGCAGATTCTGGAAGAGCTGGTCGCCAGCGTGCGCGAACTGGTCAGCATCGCGCGCGAGCTGGAAGTCGCCATCACCATCGATGCCGAAGAGGTCGATCGCCTCGAGCTGTCGCTGGAAGTCTTCCGCGCCGTCTACGAGAGCGACACCTGCCGCGGCTGGGGCAAGTTCGGTCTGGTGGTGCAGGCCTACTCCACCCGCGCTCTGCCGACGCTTCAGTATCTGAACCGCATCGCCGACCTGCAGGGTGACGAGATCCCGCTGCGCCTGGTCAAGGGCGCCTACTGGGACAGCGAAATCAAGGAATCCCAGGAGCTGGGGGTCGACGGTTATCCGGTCTTCACTCGCAAGGCCTCCACCGATGTCAGCTATCTGGCCTGCGTGCGCTTCCTGCTGTCCGAGAACACCCGTGGCCGCATCTATCCGCAGTTCGCGACCCACAACGCTCACACCATCAGCACCATTCTGGACGTGGCCAACTCAGGCGAGACGCGCCAGTTCGAATTCCAGCGTCTGCACGGCATGGGCGAGGCGCTGTACGACGCCGCCCTCAAGCGCGCTCCCGAAGGGACCTGGTGCCGTATCTATGCGCCGGTCGGTGCCCACAAGGACCTGCTCCCCTACCTGGTGCGTCGCCTGCTGGAGAACGGCGCCAACTCCTCGTTCGTCCACCAGCTGGTCGACCCGCGCGTGCCGGTCGAGAGCCTGTGCGTCCACCCGGTCACCACGCTCTCCCAGTTCAAGAGCTACCACAATCCGCGTATCGCCCTGCCGCCGCATATCTATGGCGAGGGCCGTCGCAACTCACGCGGCATCAATCTGAACATCAACAGCCAGTACCAGCCGCTGATGGACGAGATGGCCAGGTTCATGGACAGCACCTACGACGTACGTCCGCAGCTGGCCTTCGATGTCGATGCCAATGCCGAACGCCGTCAGGTCGTGACCTGCCCGTTCGATCGCCGCGTCACCGTGGGCCACGTGCAGTGGACCAGCGCCGATGAAGCCTCCCGCGCCATCGACGCCGCCTGGGCCGCCTTCCCGCGCTGGGAGATGACCCCGGTCGAGGAGCGTGCTGCCATCCTCGAGCGCTTTGGCGATCTGATGGAAGCCCATACCGCGGAGCTGATGACCCTGTGCTCCCGCGAGGGCGGCAAGCTTCTGACCGATGGCATCGCCGAGATTCGCGAAGCCGTCGACTTCTGCCGCTACTACGCCAACCGTGCGCGTGCCGACTTCGGTGCCCCCACCGTCCTGCGTGGCCCGACCGGCGAGCACAACGAGATCCTGCTGGGCGGCAAGGGCGTGTTCGCCTGCATCAGCCCCTGGAACTTCCCGGTCGCGATCTTCTGCGGTCAGATGGTCGCCGCGGCCGTCACCGGCAACACCGTGGTCGCCAAACCGGCCGAGCAGACCTCGCTGGTCGCGCACCGTGTCGTCGAGCTGCTGCGTGAAGCCGGCATGCCGCGGGATGTCGTGCAGCTGCTGCCGGGCGATGGCCCGACCGTGGGCAGCGTGCTCTCCAGCGACCCGCGCATCACCGGCGTCTGCTTCACTGGCTCCACCCAGACGGCCCAGATCATCAACCGCTCTCTGGCGGCTCGTGAGAATGCCCCGCTGCCGAGTCTGATCGCCGAGACCGGTGGCCTCAACGCCATGATCGTCGACTCCACCGCCCTGCCGGAGCAGGTCGTCAATGACGTGGTGCAGTCCGCCTTCCAGAGCGCCGGGCAGCGCTGTTCCGCCCTGCGTGTGCTCTACGTCCAGGAAGATGTCGCCGAGCGCGTCATCAGCCTGCTCAAGGGCGCGATGGATGAGCTGAAGATCGGCGATCCGCGCGATCTGGGCACTGATGTCGGCCCGGTCATCGATGAAGAGGCACGCGCCGGTCTGCTCAAGCACATCGAGGAATATCGTGCCCAGGGCCGCGTGGTGGCGGAAGCCCGCATGGACCCGGCGCACACCGCCGAAGGCACCTTCGTCGCGCCGATCGCGCTGCGCATCGACGGCATCGACAGCCTGGAAAGCGAGCAGTTCGGGCCGATCCTGCACATCGCCACCTGGAAAGGCGGCGATATCGACAAGGTCATCGATACCATCAATGGCCTGGGCTATGGCCTGACCTTCGGTGTGCATTCCCGAAACGAAAGTTTTGCTAATGCAGTTGCACAGAAAATTCGTGTTGGTAATGTCTACGTCAACAGGAATATCATCGGCGCAGTGGTGGGTGTACAGCCGTTTGGTGGTCAGGGCTTCTCCGGTACCGGTCCGAAAGCCGGCGGCCCCCACTACCTGCACCGTTTCGCCACCGAGAAGACCCGTACCATCAACACCACGGCACTCGGCGGCAACGCGTCTCTTCTGGCCATGGGCGACGAATGATCGGCGCTATCGCCGGTGACGGGCTCGGCATGACGGGCCTGCACGACGAGTAGCATCGGTCCCGCCTGACAGAGGACTGCATGCCGGACGTGCATGAAGTAGTCAGGCAATGGGCATCAGGACGATGCCTGGCACACCCTCTCTGCAGCACGGGGGGTGTGCTTCGGACACCGACAGGGATGCCACTTGGCAGACAGGCCGATTGACTGGCCTGCCTGCCAGGTGCCCTGCGGTGTCCGTTGCCGTTCTCCTGCTTGATTCGACGGCGACATGCGGGGACGGAGAGGCTTCAGATGATTCGTTTATGCGCTAGTCTGAACATATACAGAATGGCACCAGCCTTTGCTGGACGGTGACATTCGGTAGGTGCTCAGGGCCATGGCGGTGATGCACCAGGCGGTGCCATCTCCTCCGGGATTATCGGAACGCTCGACGTCCGACAACAATAAATGCAAAGGATTTACTCCACGATGGTCGAAAATAGCCCCACAATTCTCATCACGTTTGCCGTCTATCTGGCGGTGATGCTTGGCATCGGCCTGCTGGCCTACAAGCGCACCTCCAACATGTCGGACTACATCCTGGGCGGCCGCTCACTGGGCCCCTGGACCTCCGCGATTTCCGCCGGCGCCTCTGACATGTCCGGCTGGCTGCTGCTGGGCCTGCCGGGTGCGGCCTACCTCAGTGGTCTGTCCGCTGCCTGGATCGGCATCGGCCTGCTGGCCGGTACCTGGCTCAACTGGCTGATCGTCGCCAAGCGCCTGCGTATCTACAGCTTCGTCGCCAGCGACTCCCTGACGCTGCCGGATTACTTCGAGAAGCGCTTCCGCGACAACTCCAAGATGCTGCGTGTCATCTCGGCCGTCTTCATCCTGCTGTTCTTCCTCTTCTACACCAGCTCCGGTCTGGTGGCGGGCGGCAAGCTGTTCGAGACCGTCTTCGGCCTCGACTACACCATCGCCGTGACCGTCGGCACCATCGCCATCGTGTCCTACACCTTCTTCGGCGGCTTCCTCGCCGTGTCGTGGACCGACCTCATCCAGGGTCTGATGATGGCCGCCGCGCTGATCGTGGTGCCCATCGTCGCGCTCACCGACATGGGTGGCGTGGCAGAAGCGAGCTCGCGCATCACCGCCGAGAACCCGCTGCTGCTGGAATGGTTCCGTGACGCCTCCACCGGTGAAGCCCTGACGCTGGTCGGCATCATCTCGTCACTGGCCTGGGGTCTGGGCTACTTCGGTCAGCCGCACATCCTGGCGCGCTTCGCGGCCATCCGCAGCGAGAAGGATGTCGGCACCGCACGCACCATCGCCGTCATCTGGTCAGCCCTGGGGCTGTTCGCCGCCATCTGCATCGGCCTGCTGGGTCTCGTCTATGTGCCGAAGGATCTGGCCGACAGCGAGAAGATCTTCATGGTCATGGTGAACTTCATCTTCCACCCGGCGGTCGCCGGCGTGCTGCTGGCCGCCATCCTGGCTGCCGTGATGTCCACCGCCGACTCCCAGCTGCTGGTGTCTTCCTCTGCGCTGGCCGATGACTTCTACAAGGCACTGTTCAAGAAGGACGCGACCCAGTCCGAGCTGGTGTGGGTCGGTCGCTTCGCCGTGATCGGCATCGCCATCATCGCGTGGGTGCTGGCACTGGACCCGAACTCCAGCGTACTGGGCCTGGTGTCCTACGCCTGGGCCGGCTTCGGCGCGGCCTTCGGTCCGGCGCTGATCATGTCGCTGTACTGGCGTCGCATGAACCGCTTCGGCGCTCTGGCCGGCATCATCGTCGGTGGCGTGACCGTGGTGGTCTGGAAGCAGCTGTCCGGCGGCATCTTCGACCTCTACGAGATCGTGCCGGGCGTCATCTTCGCCTACATCGCCATCTACGTGGTCAGCATCATGACCGCAGCGCCGAGCGATGAGATCACCGACGAATTCGAACAGGTCGAGAACCACGCCTGATCGAACTCGGCAGCATGATCTGCCGTGAGACACGACAACGCCGCCCCTCGGGGCGGCGTTGTCGTGTCTGGATAAGCGTCTGGGCAAGCGCCTGGGCAAGCATCTGGACGCACGTCAGGGTCTCACGTCTGCTCGGCGACAGTTCTCGGCGGTGCGAAAGTCGATCACCCAGACACCCTCCCGCAAGGTCTGGGTGAAGATTCTCGGCGATCCCCCCTCATCTCCCGGGGCATCCACTGACGCGCGCTCGTCACAGACAGGCGGCTCCTTGATACTGGCCTTGCGCTCATCATCGCGCAGCAGGGTCGCCGCACTGGCACCGGCCATGCGCAATCTCACCACAGCCCAATAGTTGTCAGGCGTGAAGGCGGCGATCAGGTTCTGGCGCACGGCGGGCACCTGACGCTCAGCGACCCGCGCCAGCGGTGCCAGCGGCGCCTTCCCCAGCACCTGCACCGCCAGCTCGTCATCGGGCCGATAGGTGGCGCGGTCACGTGGTGAGGTGATCGGCAGTCCCAGCTCACGTGCCTGGGTGACGATCTCACGCGCCAGCTGGGTCTCATGGGTCTGCTGGGCGGCCAGCGCATTGCTCCAGGCCGCGAAGATCAACCAGTGACGCAGCAACAGCAGTGCCGCCAGCGCCAGCAGACAGCGCCGCAGCGTGAAGCGCTCGGAGCCTCTCGCCTGCCGGCCCGCCAGGCTCAGCATCAGGGCACCGCCCAGCAGTGCCCCCCAGCCCACCAGGGTGCGCGAGTGAAAGACCGGCTCCGCCAGCATCAGCATCGGCCCCCACAGTGCAGGTATCAGCAGCAGCGCCCACAGCAGACGACTCAGACGCTCCAGCGTCAGCTGGCGCGAGGACACCTGGCGTGCGCCATGCCGCCGGCCTGCTGTCATCAGCGCCGCCCCCAGCGCTACCACCAGCAGGCTGCCACTCAGTGCCCCGCTGACGAGATCCAGTCCGCCACGCAGGGCGGCAAGTGCCTGTACGAGATGCTGCTCCAAGGCGGCCAGCAGCGCCGGCAGATCCCCCAGCGACAGCATCTCGCCGTGCTGCTGGCTGTAGTCGCCCGCCACCAGCAGTCGTGACAGCGGCAGGTAGAGCAGCAAGGCAGCCAGCACCAGTCCGCCGCGCTGCAGCAGCGCAAGCCAGGCGCGCCATACCGATTCACTCTGTTCGGTCTTTCCCTCTTCGAACTTCCTCTCTTCGGTATTTCTCTCTTCAGCCTCTCTCCTTTCGACCCCGCGCGGGCGCGACCCCATCAGGGCGTCCAGCAGGCTCAGTACCAGAAAGGCGTTCAGCGCCGGCTGGTAGCAGCACAGGGCCAGCAGCAGCAATCCCAGCGCCATCAATGAAGGTTGCCAGCGGCGCTGCGAACGTTGCACCGGCCCGTGGACACCCGGGCGCAGGATCAGGCTGGCCAGCATCGCGCTGGCAAGCCCGAGACTCATCGGCAGGCTGTCGTAGGCATAGCTGAAGTTCTGCAGCGTGAAGGGTGTCAGCCAGATGAGCGCATTGCCCAGCACGCAGACGCCCGGCGAGAGCCCCGGCACCCGGCGCCACCAGACCAGCGCCATACCGGCCGCGATGCCCCAGGCCGCCAGCTGCGGCAAGGGCGCGACATTGACAAGCTCTCCCCCGAAGCCCAGCAGGCGCATCACGCCTTCCGCGGCCGGCCGGGCATTCAGCCCCCATCCGAAGTAGCCATCCAGGGTACGACTCATGTCATCCAGATAGAGGGCCTGCTGGCTTAACAGCGGCACGAGCCCGATGCCGAGCACGGCCAGGCTGGCAAGCAGAAGGCGCCACGCCTGGCGACGTTGGCGACGAGTCAGATCCATGATCATGTACAAGAGACGACACTCCCGGTCCTGGAGGATGAACCACTGCCACACTCGAGAGTAGCTGACTCGCGCCACAAAAAAACGCCACCCGAAGGTGGCGTTCTTTTGTGTCATATCACGGCATGTCATGGCATGGCATGCCATCACGCGAGGACAGGTGGCTTACTCGGCCGCCCTGCCCGGCTGATGGATATGCACATCGCGCTGCGGATAGGGGATGCTGATGCCGCGCTCATCGAAGGTCAGCTTGATGCGCTCGGTCATGTCCCACTTCAGTGCCCAGTAGTCGGAGGCCTGGCACCACATGCGGAAGTTGAAGTTGACCGAGCTGTCGGCCAGTTCCGCCACGGCGATCAGGTAGGACGGCTCCTTCATGATGCGCTCGTCGCTGTTGACCAGCTCCTCGAGCACCGCCTTGACCTGACGGATGTCGTCGTCATAGCTGACCCCGACCACCAGATCCAGACGACGTGTCGGCAGTGCCGAATAATTGGTGATGGTCTGGGACATCACGCTGGAGTTGGGCACGGTGACCTTGCGATTGTCCGGCGTCACCAGACGAGTCTGCAGCATGGTGATCTGGTCGACGCTGCCGGACGTCCCGGCGGCCTCGATGTAATCGCCCTTCTTGAACGGACGCAGCGTCACCAGCAGGAAGCCCGAGGCCAAATTGGACAGTGAGCTCTGCAGTGCCAGACCGATGGCCAGACCCGCCGCACCCAGCGCCGCGATCATCGACGTGGTATCGACCCCCACCTGATCCAGCGCGGTCAGCAGCACCATGACCACCAGAATCGCGTAGGCGATCTGACCGACGAAGCCTGCTGCCGCCTCGTCCATGCTCTTGCGCTGCAACAGCGAGGTGACCCAGCGGGTCAGACGCTTGGCCACCCACATCCCGAACACCAGCACGGCCAGTGCTGACAACAGGGTTCCGCCCCACCACAACGCCAGCTCGAACAACTGGTCGGTTTCCATGGGAATGGCATTCAGAAAATCCACACTAACTCCTTGTAAGCCCCTTGCGATGACAGTCACTGACTACCGGGCGCTTTCTCTTGATAGGACGCGAGCCGTTCACCATCAGGCGAACTGCCGCTCGGTCGGACGGATCATTCACGTTGCCGCGCGCACAATTTACCTGACTATCGTCGCCGCGTCAGTGCCATCGCGCGCCGCCGGTCAGGGTCATGGAGCACTGTCGGGCGGCGTCAGCCCCAGGGTCGAGCGCAACATCACGCTATCCAGGCGCAGGCCAACGGGAAACTTGTTGCCATCGATCCCGACATCCCGCGGGGCAATGGGCGGCGGCCCCTTGAGCGTCAGATGCAGGCTGCCGTCCGGCTGGATCAACCGCTCCGGCACCTCCACCTCGTGGCTGGCCTGACGACCGCCCACCGGCCAGCGGGCCAACAGCTCGCCTTCCCCCCACACCTCCACCGGGCGGGGTTCGGCGTCATCGGGATAGCGTGACAGCGCGAGTGCCACCACGACCGGCTGCCTGAGGCCCGGCGTGACCTTCAGACGCAGACCCACCTGCGCCTGGCGTGCACTGACCGGCCGATCCTCCTTGGGCGAATAGAACCCTTCCCACAGCACGCCGCAGTTGCCAAGCGGCTCCCCCTTGCGCACGGGATAGCGCTCGCCCAAGGCGAGAACCGGTACCTCGCCCATCGGGCGATAGCAGGTGGTGGCGTGTTCGATGAAGTAGCGTCGGTAGTGGTCATCCACCTGAGGGGTGCGTGCCAGCCACAGCATGCAGAGTTCGAAGGCCAGCACGGCGGCCGTTGCCAGCAATAGCCAGAGACGCCGCCGGCTCAAGCGGGTCGGCACGCCGTAACGCGCGTCGGCACGCCCTCCCGAAGTGGCGGAGAGGTCCGCACTCACATCAGACGAGCCAGAATGCGGCGTCATACCAGTTCTCCACCAGCCAGAGGTTGAAAAGCGCGCCCAGGGCGACCAGCCCCCAGGCAAGTCGGCTCGGGAGGCGCGTGAGCAGATCCAGCAGCGCCAGCACGAACACCGGCATGCCGATCAGGTAGCGCGGGATGGCGTCCAGCCCCGTGGCCAGCGGAATGAACAGGGTGAACGCCGCCAGGCCCATCTCCAGCCAGCGCCGCTGCAGGCCCAGCCAGCCGATCAACGCGATGCCGATCAGCGCCATGCTGGCCTGCCAGGCGGGCCGGAGCGTTTCCGGCGCCGTGAACCAGTACCCCAGCCCCTGCACCAGATTGACGATGGGATTGCCCATCTCGCGGCCCCAGGAGATCTGCACGTGACTGAAGGCCAGCGCATCGCCCGTCTGGTGGTAGAGCACCGCCATGAACAGAAACAGCCCCAGCGGCCCCATCACGCCGATCAACAGCCAGTCGGGGCGGCGCCACAGCTCGGCGAAGGCCGCCAGACGCAGACGCGCCAGCAGCTCGATGCCCATGGCGATGACCCAGAACACCCCGGTGGCTCGTGTCATCGACAGCAGCAATGTCCACAGCATCACCCGTCCGGTGCGCTGACAGCGCCAGTCGATCAGGGACGCGAGACACAACAGCCAGAACAGCGATTCCGAGTACAGCGCACTGAAATAGAAGCTGTACGGCATGCTGGCGACCAGCCACACGAACAGCAGCGGCGAGGCATCAGGGCGCGTGATGGCAAGATAGCGACACCCCAGTCCCAGGGCCGCCGCCAGCAGCACATTGCTCAGCAGTACGCCCATCAGCTCCGAGTCGAGCTGGCCGCCCAGCGTCACCAGCCACAACAGGGCAGGATAGAGCGGAAAGAAGGCCCAGTTGGCGGCATCACCGTCGCTCATGCCCCGGGCTTCGACATCGTAGCCACGGGTCATGATGCCCTTGAACCAGCTGCCATCGAACTGGGCCATGGCATGCAGGTAGCTTTGATCGCCATGGGCGGCGATGGCCAGCCACGCAAGCCGCGTGATCACCAGTGCCAGCAGGATATGTGCCCAGGGAATGCTGGCGGTGCGTGCGCGCACCAGCGCCTCGCTCGGCGATGGCGTCTCGGCGATCAACGCGGCCCCCAGGGCCGCCAGCCGCCCCTTGCCCATCCGCTCGGCCTTCACGGCAGTGCTGTCGTTCATGAGGCTCATTCCTTGAAGGCCCAGAGTCGTGATGCCAGATAGGTCACGACGGGTACCGAGAGCGTCGCGATCGCGATGGCCACGAAGCCGCTCATGCCGAGCCCCTGGATCAGCACGGCCAGCAACCCGTTGTTGAGCGCGAAGCCGCTGGCCGCCACCAGCGCGAACCGCCAGGCGCTGCCCTGTCGCTTGAAGGTCAGACGTCGATGCCCCACCAGCGAGACCTGGAAGGCCACACAGAAGGCCACGATATTGGCGATGAATTCATTGAGCGGTGGCCAGAGAAACAGCATCAACGCGGCGACCGCGAGGTGCACCCCCGTGGCGGCCAGCCCCACCAGACCGAAACGGGTGGCGGTGCCAGCTTCCTGTCGTGCCCGCTCTGCGGTGCTGGACGTCTGGCGTGACGTGGCATCATCCCTCACGCGAGTCTCCTCGCGTCATGTCAGGCTCGGCACTCTGACAGGATTCACGGCGGCGACTGGCCTCACGGTCACGCTGTCCGCGCAAGACCCGCGCCGTGCTGAGGCCACTGTCCAGCCCGCTGTCCGGCGAGGTAGCGCCACCGGGGCCATCCTGCAGGCTGTCGTGATCGATCAGATACAGCGGGCGCTGCTTGGTCTCCATGAACAGGCGCCCGAGATATTCGCCCAGCACGCCGATGGAAATCAGCTGCATGCCGCCGAAGAACAGCACCGCGATCATCAGGGACGCATACCCCGGGGCATCAATGCCGAACAGCACCGTCTTGCTGATGATGACGAGAATGTAGAGGAAGGACAGCCCCGCGATGCACGCGCCGAGGTAGGTCCAGACCCGCAGCGGCCAGGTCGAGAAGCTCACCACGCCGTCCAGGGCGAAGTTCCACAGCTTCCAGTAGTTGAACTTGGTCGTGCCGGCGGTCCTTGCCGGGCGCTGATAGGTGACGCCAACCGAGCGATAACCGGGCCAGGAGAACAGTCCCTTCATGAAACGGTTGCGCTCCGGCATGCGGCGCAACGCCTCGACGACCCGACGATCCAGCAGTCGGAAATCCCCGGCGTCCCGTGGAATCTCGGTAAAGGTCAGGCGATTGAAGATGCGATAGAACCATCCTGCCGTCTTGCGCTTGGTGGCGGTGTCTTCATCACGCGCGGCGCGGACGCCATAGACCATGTCGTAGCCGGCCTGCCACTGGGTGATGAATTCGAGTATCACCTCGGGCGGGTCCTGGAGGTCGACATCCATCGGCACGATGGCATCGCCTCGCGCCTGCTCGATGCCGGCGCTCATGGCCGCTTCCTTGCCGAAGTTGCGTGTCAGGCTCAGATAACGAATGCGTGAGTCATCGGTCGCGGCAGCTTCCAGGCGCGCCAGGGTGGCATCGCTGGAGCCATCGTCGACGAACAGGATTTCCAGGTGCGGTACCTGCGCTGCCAGGGTGGCATCGATGGCGGCAAGAAACGGCGCGATCGTCTCCTCTTCATTCATCACCGGCACCACCAGCGACAGCACCCAGTCGCCTGATTGGCGCCGCGTCATGTCGCGTGGGATATAACCTGCAGACGCCGTGGACGGCCTGCTTCCCTCGGGTCCGCGGGCCGAACCGCGGGCAGAGTCAACGGATGATCGCATGCCTTCCTCCTCGAAGAGCGGTCTGGATATCGCTCGTGAACCATTGTTGTTGATATCGGTCGCCCAGCCATACCCCCACGACAGCACGCTCGGGCGCACAGGGGGTCTCTTGTGTTAGGTGGGGCTCGCAGGAGGGATTGCAATGACGCCTCGCCCACCACGCCCGGATGCACAAGCCCAGGGCATGGGCCAAGGGCATGAGCGAATCGCGGTGACCTCCAGGCCCCCTCTCACGCGGTTGCACTGGCGTTATAGGGCGCGGACTGGCGGGATGTAAAGCGATATCGCATGTCGCTGCCGCTCAAGAAGGGCTCGCTTGCCTCCCCGGTGACACTTCTCGCGCCAGCATCCCCCCAACGCAAGAGGGGCCACTCATGGAGTGACCCCTCTCGGGACTTTCAAGGCATCGCGGTGGCTAGCTCATGCTCAGGGCGATCAGGGTGATCAGCAGCAGACACCAGCTCAGCGGTGCGCCCAGCAGCCAGGCGCGCGTGGCATGACGCGGCACCAGCCCGACCCCATGCGTGAAGCCGGCCCCCAGCCCCCACAGCGCGATCAGCAGCATCAGATAGCGCGGCCCGGTGGCCATCGAGGCGATGGCATCCGGCCCCAGCAGCATCCAGATGGCCACCATGGCAGACAGCAGCAGCGAGGCCAGATGGGCAGGGCGAGTTCGGCACCAGGCCGGTGGTCGTGAGGCGTACCAGGGTCGTGACATCGAGCTCTCCTTGATCAGAACGGTCGGCGGCGCAGAAGCATCGTTGAGGCCGCCTGCCTCAATCATCGTCAAAGGTGTGAGTCTGCTCAAGCCACAATGCATTGATGATGCCCGCGAAGCAGGCCAGCAGTACACCGAGAATCCAGGCGAAATACCACATGAAGTCGTCTCCCGGCGAGGGCGGTGCCCTCGCCCAATGATGCAATTATGAAGCGTACGGGAAAAGCGGTTGCAGCGTCGGCTGCCTGCCTCAGTACAGACTGTGTCCGTCCTGCTCGACGTGACTCACCGTGACGCGCCGCCACATCTTCACGTAGCACCAGGTGGTGTAGAGGATGATGGTCGGCACCATCACCAGCCCCGCCACGGTGACGATGGACAGTGTCAGTTCGCTGGAGACCGAATCCCACAGCGTCAGGCTGGCTTCGCCCATGCGCGAGGACGGCACGATGAACGGGAACATGCTGATGCCTGCGGTGGCGACCACACCGCCGACCCCGACGGAACTGGCCGTGAAGGCTGCCCCGCCCTGACGTCTGGCCGATAGCCACATCGCGGTGACGATACCCGCCACGGCGCTCAAGGGCGCGAGCAACGTCAGCGGCTCACGCGCGTAGACATCCATCCAGCTGCCGGGGCCGACCTGCTTGTCCAGCAGCTTTAGCGCCGTGCCGGTATCGCCCATCTGATCGATGCTGTAGCCCATGCCGGACAACCACACCCACAGTCCGCCCAGGCCAAACAGCCCGAGCGAAAGCAGTCCCAGCGGCTGCACCAGACGCGCACTGCGCGCCGCCACGGCGTCATCGGCACGCGCCACCAGCCAGGTACCGCCATGCAGCATCACCATCACGACGGACAGCGCCGCACACAGCAACGCGAAGGGATTGAACAGCCCGAGATAGCTGCCGTCGTAGCTGGCACGCATGTACTGATCGACTTCCAGCGGCACGCCCTGCAGCAGGTTGCCGAAGATGAGGCCGAAGAAGGCAGTGGGAATCAGGCTGCCGGCGACGATGCCGCGGTCCCACCAGCCCCGCCATTGGGGGCTCTCGAGCTTGGAGCGATAGTCAAAGCCCAGCGGACGGAAGAACAGCGAGAACAGGATGGTCAGCATCGCGAAATAGAAGCTGGAGAACGCCGCGCCATAGACCACCGGCCACACCGCGAAGACGGCACCGATGGCGGTGACCAGCCATACCTGATTGCCATCCCAGTGCGGCGCCAGCGTGTTGATCACCACGCGCCGTTCGCTGTCACTGCGACTGACCAGCGGCATCAGCATCGCCGCGCCCATGTCCATGCCATCGGTGATGACGAAGCCGATCAGCAGCAGACCCACCGCCACCCACCAGAACAGCTTGAGGATCTCGTAATCCCACATGATCCATTACTCCTTGAATGACAGCGAAGGATTGAGCGACATGCCCTCGTCGTCTCGCAGGGCGCCGCGCTCGAAGTGATAGCGGCCGGTATGCAGGGAAGAGGGTCCCTTGCGCGCGAAGTGGAACATCAGCCACATCTCGATCACGAAGAACAGGCTGTAGAAGGCCAGGAAACCGCCGATGGACCACCATAGATCCGACTCATCCAGGCTCGAGGCCGCCATGAAGGTCGGCAGAATCTCTCCGACCGCCCAGGGCTGACGCCCGAATTCGGCCACGAACCAGCCGGTCTCCACCGCGATGAACGGCAGCGGGATCGACAGCAGGCAGATCCACAGGAAGGGGCGCACATCGAAGCGATGCTTGGCACTCATCCATACCGCGACGATGAAGATCGCGAGCATCGCCATGCCACAGGCGACCATGATCCGGAACGAGAAGAACATCGGTGCCACCGGGGGGATCGAGTCGGCCGCGGCCTTGTCGATCATCTCCGGCGTGGCATCGGAGGGCGTCTCGACATAGCGCTTGAGCAGCATGCCGTAACCGAGATCTTGCTTGACGGCATCGAAGGCCTTGCGGGTCGCGATATCGTCCTGACCCTCCCGCAGCTGCTGAAGCAGATCATAGGCCTGCATGCCATTGACGATGCGTCCGCGGTGCTCCTCGGTCAGCTCCTTGATGCCCGGAATCTCGGTATCCAGCGAGCGCGTACCGATCAGCCCCATCACATAGGGAATGTGGATGCCGTAATCGGTGTGCTGGGTCTCCTCGTTGGGCAGACCGATCAGCGTGAAGGACGCCGGCGCCGGCTCGGTCTCCCACATCGCCTCGATGGCGGCCATCTTGGCCTTCTGGACATCCCCGACTTCGTAGCCGGACTCATCGCCCAGCACGATGACCGAGGCCACCGAGAACAGTCCGAAGGCCGCGGCGATGGCGAAGCTGCGCTTGGCAAAGCCCAGATCCCGCCCCTTGAGCAGGTAGAAGGCGCTGATGCCGAGCACGAACATGGCGCCGGTCACGTAGCCTGCCGACACGGTATGCACGAACTTGGCCTGGGCGACCGGATTGAAGATGACATCCGCGAAGCTGGTCAGCTCCATGCGCATGGTCTCGAAGTTGAAGGCCGCCCCGACCGGATTCTGCATCCAGCCATTGGCGATCAGGATCCACAGCGCCGAGAAGTTGGAGCCGAAGGCGACAAGCCAGGTCACCATCAGGTGCTGACGCTTGCTCAGGCGGTCCCAGCCGAAGAAGAACAGCCCGACGAAGGTGGATTCGAGGAAGAAGGCCACCAGGCCCTCGATGGCCAGCGGCGCACCGAAGATGTCGCCGACGTAATGCGAGTAATAGGCCCAGTTGGTGCCGAACTGGAACTCCATCGTCAGGCCGGTGGCGACACCGAGCGCGAAGTTGATGCCGAACAGCTTGCCCCAGAACTTGGTCATGTCCTGGTAGACCTGCTTGCCGGTCATCACATACAGGGATTCCATGATGGCCAGCAGGAAGGCCATGCCGATGGTCAACGGGACGAACAGGAAGTGATAGAGCGCGGTCATGCCAAACTGGAACCGCGACAGCTCCACTACGGTATCGGAGATCATGTCTAACCCCTTTGCGATAAGACGAACGGCCAGACTGCCGTCTCTGCATGCGCTTGCCACCGACGTCGGGGGCAGTCTCCCCCCGACTCCCGCCGGCAAGCGCACAGGCAATGGCACCGTGGTACCAAGACCTTGGTCGGACATTCTCTGCCCTCTCGCGACAGGCTCCAGATGACAGGTTGTCGCAGCCGCACTCCGGCAAGCGCCGCCTGCGGGGATCGCAAGCCCATGAGCTGACAGCGGAAACGTCCATGGCCCGCATCATTGCTGGGCTGGCGCGCAGTGGACCGCCAGCGGCCTCTCAACGCTCTTCCTGCGCACCTGCGCGACACCTGCGACCTTCCACCACACGCCACAGAGCACGGGCCTGCACGACAGCAGCCATGCACGGCTCGGACAATCCTGCGACGCGTGTTGAATGCGCAGACACAGGAGTTGCCGATCAGCGACTATCACTTCACCAGCAGGCTAACTATCATAGGGCGATCCATCGCTGGGTCCTGCGGCAGGGATTGCCCGTGACCCACCTCCCCTCTTTCGCTCGTGAACTTGCCATGACCTCCTTTTCCCGCCACTCCCTGTCCAGCGCCTCTCGGGGCCCACGTGCCACGGCGCCCCGTGGCCATGCCGACTACTGTGACCCCGCCCTGGGGAATCTGCTGGATTACCACGGCCTGAACCGGTTCGAGGCCCTGTGGCACGTGGCCGCCCAGGACGTTGATGCCCCTAACCGTGAGCGCGGAGGCATCTCGACGGTCTCGCTGCTCACTCTCGAGGACGAGCAGGGCCAGACACATCGCCTCTACCTCAAGCGCCAGACCAACCATCTGGGCCGCAGCCTGTCACGCCCACTGGGCGAGCCGACCTTCTCGCGCGAGTGGCGTGCCATCCGCCACTATCACGCGCTGGGCATTCCTTCGGTGGATGCCGGCTGGTATGGCGAGCGCCGCACCAGCAAGGAGTGGCGCGCCATCCTGATCACCTTCGATCTCGACGGCCGCGATGATCTGGACCACTGGCATGCACGCTGGCCGGCGCTGGACGATACCCGACGCACGCAAGTCATCACTGCCAGCGCACGTCTCGTGCGACAGATTCATCAGGCCGGCATGATGCACGGCTGCCTGTTCCCCAAGCATCTGTTCCTCAGCCGCCCACAGCCCGCCGCCGACGGTACCAGCGCCATGCAGGAACAGATGGATGCCGTCATCATCGACCTGGAGAAGACCCGACGCTTCGTGCTGCGCCGTCACGAGTGCCAGCGCGACCTCTACGTGTTGTGGCGCCGCCTCAAGGCCTGGCAGGCAGCGGAGTGGCGAGAGTTTCTGGCCGTCTACCTCGACTGTCCCGCGCAGAGTGACGAGGTCAGTCGATGGCTCAACGAGCTTGAAGCACGTGCCCAGCGCAAGCGTCGCTGAATTCCCACACTGGTGGGCGCATCGCGCATTGCGTAGCATGCGCTCACCTCACGAGCCGCCTACGACCAACGTCTCATGAATCTGTCGTGAAAATGAACAGCCCTGTCGCTGTCCTGCGCCACCTCCAGTCTCACCCTCGAGACATGCACCTTTTCTGAAATAATCGGTAACATCCGCTAACAAGACGTCAAATATGTTTTCAAACATTGTTCTAAAAAAATGCTTGCCAAAAAGAACAGTGTTTTTTATAGTTCATCTCGTCCCCTGAACAAGGCAGCCTTGCCACACTCGGTACATCCCCCGAGTTCGCCAGGCACCGCCGACAGGAAGCCCCCGAGGCCACAAGCTTCAAGGAGAACATCACATGAAAACCATCAAGATCCTGACTGCTACCGTCATCGCCGGCACCATGGCAATGGGTGCACAATCTGCACTGGCCTACGGCAAGGGCGACATCTTCCTGCGCGGCGGCGTTGCCAAGGTCGACGGCAAGAGCAACAACGGCAATGGTCTGATCGCCAAGGATGAATCCGGTTTCGCCGGCTCCGTGGGCTACATGTTCCACGACAACCTGGCAGTTGCTCTGCAGTCCACTGAAGCATTCAGCACCGACTGGAAAAACAGCGACGGTGGCTTCGATCAGATGCCGATCAACCTGATGCTGCAGTACTACCCGCTGGGCGGTACCGAAGCTCGCGTTCAGCCTTACGCTGGCGTCGGCCTGAACTACACCCACTTCTCCGGTGAGTCTGCCGGTGGCCAGAGCATGGACATCGACGACAGCTACGGCGCTGCTGCCGAGCTGGGTGTTGACCTCAACATCAACGAATCCTGGGCCGTCAATGGCTTCGCTCGTTACGCTGACGTCAAGGCCGACACCAAGATCAACGGCCAGGACGTGAACGACACCGAGCTGGACCCGGTCACCGTCGGTGCCGGTGTCACCTACCGCTTCTAAGTGCTGAAACACGCACTGACGAGCCGCGCCGAGCCATGACGCATCAGGGGTGATCCCCTTGCCTCATTGACGACGCACAAGAACGCCGCAGGCCTCAGGGCCTGCGGCGTTCTTGCATGCGCGGACAGTCGGCGAGACAGACGGAACTTGATTTGAATCAAGTGTGACGGACCCTTGTCGGACATGACGGCAAACCCTTGTCATGGATCAATTTTTCGTCGACATGAGCTCCTAGACTGACATCTCCTTTCTCACCCCCTGTCACTTCGGGAGCGAACATGTCAGCCGCACAGTCCTTCTTGCCCTTCTCCTTCTGCCGGTCCTCTTCACGCCCGCTGCGCATGGCGGCGATCACGGCCGCACTCACGCTGACTGCCACGTCGGCTGTCGCTGCGCCGTTCTCGTCGACTGACTCAGGCCTCGAGAACCTCGATTATGGTGCCGGCCAGTTCTGGACGCGTGCGGGTGTCGCCAAGGTCTCGCCTAAGAGCGACAACGGTCGCATCGATGCCATCGGTGCCGACGTGGACGTCGATGATGACAGCGCCTTCGCCTTCACTCTGGGGTATCGCTTCACCGATACCCTGGGGATCGAGCTGCTGGCCGCGCAGAATTTCGAGCATGACATCTCGCTGAATGGCCAGAAGGCCGGCTCCGTCGATCATCTGCCACCGACCCTGACACTGCAGTACTACCCCCTCGGTGGACGCGACTCCCGCATCCAGCCGTACATCGGTGCAGGCGTCAATTACACCCACTTCTCCGATGAAACCCTCGATGACGGCACCAAGCTCGAGATGGATGACAGCTGGGGCGCGGCCGCACAGATCGGTGTCGACCTGGTCATCAATGAGCATTGGGCGGCCAACGTCGCTGCCTGGTATCTGGATATCGATTCCGATGTCACCGTGGCGGGCAGCGTCAACGACAAGGTCGAGATCGACCCGATCGTGACCATGGCCGGTATCAGCTATCGCTTCTGAGTCGCGCATCTGACTGGCCACAGACGACAACGCCCCGCCAGCCCATCACGGGCCGGCGGGGCGTTGTGCTTTCAGGGCGAATCAGCGCGAGGGGGCCTGCCCGCTGCTCGGTGCCGACGTCTCGGGCGCTGACGGCGACGTGTCGTCAGCCGGCGCCCTGGCTACCTTGCCCGGACGGGGGCGATCCAGCACCAGTCCCAGCACGACCAGCGCCGCTCCCACCACCATCAAGGCGGTCCACTGCTCATCGAACAGCCACCAGGCCATCAGCGCGGCACACGGTGGCACCAGGAAGAAGGTACGTGCGACCTGGTGGGCCTCGCCACGTTCGAGCATCAGCATCAGCAACCAGATGGCACCCACCGAGATGGCGATCACCAGCCAGGCGAGGGTCAGCAGCAGACGAGGCGTCGGGTCGAAGGCGAAGCTACCTACGCTGCTGGCTGCGATGAGGAAGACACAGCCCGCTCCCAGATACTGGAATACCAGCCCCTCCACCAGCCCCATCCGACCACCGACACGCTTCTGCCACAGCGTCGAGCTGGACACGCCGATGAGCGCCACCAGACACCACAGCAGGCCGATCATCGGCCACTCGAGCGTAGCGCTTGCGGCGCCTGCCCCCTGAAGCACGCCCGCCCCCAGCACCAGACTGACGCCAATCGCGCCACACCCCAGCCCCAGCCACTGCCTGGCGCCCAGACGGATACCGAACAGCGGCAGTGACAGCGCAGCCGTCACCAGAGGGTGCAGGCTGACCAGCAAGGCCGTCAGCCCCGCAGGCAGCCCGGCCTTGACCGCCGCGAACACGCCACCCAGATAGGCGCCGTGCAACAGCATGCCGATGCCCATCTGAGCCAGCTTGTCATGGCGCTGCCCCCATTGGCGCGGCTTGCGGCGTATCCACAGGATCAGCCCCAGCACCGGCAGTACCAGCAGGCTACGCACCAGCAGCAGCGTGAAAGGCTCAGCATCCAGGGTTCCGAAACGTGCGGCGATGAACCCGGTGGCGAACAGGAAGACGAAGGTCAGCGGCATCCACATCAGATTGACTCCAGAGCACGAGAGACGGGACCTCACTGTCCCGAGGAGCGCTCACACCGAGCGCGTCAGGCATCGCCGGCGTGATGTGACATGAGCTTGCCGCGAAGGCATCAGGGGATACAAGATACAGAGAATGGCTTTTTCAGGGGATACAGTCCGCATGAGTGGCACTCAAGACCTCCCATCAGCGCCGCGCTACCAACAACTGGCGACGCGCTTGAAAGCCGAGATGGCGACGGGGCAACTCGTCCCCGGACTACGGCTGCCCTCATTGCGCCGCCAGGCGGCCCTGTCAGGGCTGGGACTCAACAGCGTGATCCGCGCCTATGGCGAGCTGGAATCCGCCGGCTTCCTCGTGGCTGTCCCGCGCCGGGGATTTCAGGTCGCGGCCGCAGCGGCGCCTCCCTCTTCCGCCAGCCGCGATCACGATGCCGCCCCGTCACGCTGCACCCCTCTTGCCACTCCGTCACTGGCCATCGATGACCCGGCCTGGCAGGCCATGGCACATGCCAGCGACCCGGCGCTGGCTCCGCTGGGCGCGGCGCATCCCGAGCTGGATGCGCCCGCCGTGCGGCGCCTCTATCGGCTGGTGCGCCAGAAGCTCAAGCATCACGCCGAATCCCCCAGCGCCTACGCGCTGCCCCCGGGCTCCCCCGCCCTGCGCGAGGCCATTGCCTCTCACCTCAGCCACCATGGCCATCACTGTCACGGTGACACCCTGTTGCTGTGTCAGGGGGCTCAGCAAGGCATGTCGCTGATTCTCCGACAATGGCGCGCAAGCCGGGGACGCTGCCGCATCGGCATCGAGGCCCCCGGCTATTTCGGTGTGCTTGCGGCGGTGGAAGCCAATGGTCACGAAGCCATTGCCCTGCCGACACATGCCGGAAGCGGACTGGATATCGAGGCATTGGCCAGACTGCTGGAGGAAGGAGAGGCAAGGCAGATGGACAGGCGGCAGACGTGTGCAGGCAAGACGCGGCCAGAGATGCCGCCCACGGCCGGGAACCGACACGGCAAGGCCGCCCTCGACGCGCTGATCGTCTCACCGGATTGCCACAACCCGCTGGGTGGCCAGCTGAGCCTGACGGATCGAGATCGCCTGCTCAAGCTGGCCCAACGCCACGGGGTACAGATCATCGAGAATGCCACCTTCGCGGAACTGAGCTTCGACACCCGCCTGCCCTGGCTGATGGACCTCCATCAGCGCCAGACAACGCCACTGGGACAGACAATATCACCGGAACAGGCACCCGGCGTGATCATGGTGGGATCGCTGTCCAAGACGCTCGACCCGCGAGCACGCTGTGGCTGGGTGTGGCTCCCACGGTCCGAAAGCGTGACGCCTGACGCCGAGCTGGGCATGCAGGGGCTGATTCGCGCACGCTGGGCCGATGGCATGGGCGACATGCCATGGATGCACGCCGCCCTCGCGGAACTGATCGCCAGCGGCGATTACGGGCGCCATGTCCACCGCATGCGCCGCTGCTACGCGAAGCGCCTGCAACTGCTGCGCGAGACGCTTGCCTCTGCTCTCGGCGATGGCGTCTGGCTGCCCGGTGTCAGTGGTGGCTATCTGCAGTGGTGCGGCCTGCCGGGACTCGATGGCGCGGCCCTTTCCCGCCTGCACCGCGAGCTGCTCGAGGCTGGCATCGCCACTCTGCCCGGCTACCTGTTCAAGGCGGTCAGCCCCGGCCTGCGCCTCAATGCGGCCCAGCTGCAGGACGATGAGACCCTCGCACGATTGACCACGACCCTGCGCAACGCGCTGCACGGAGCCGATGCCTAGCGAACGCTCTGCGCCTCACGCGCGCGCTGCTCACGCTGGCGCGCCCAGAACTGATTGATCAACAGCGCCAGCACGATGACCGCCCCGCCCAGCGCGAGACGCGGCAGGTCCGCGTCGCGATTCCAGATCAGCAGATTGACCAGCAGTCCCGCCGGTACCAGCGCATTGTTCATGATCGCCAGGGTACCGGCATCGACGCGCGTCGCTCCCTTGTTCCACAGGAAGTAGCCCATCCCGGACGCCACGATGCCCAACCAGCCCAGCACCACGAAGTGCACCGGCTGCGAAGGCAGCTTGTCGGTATTGCCGAACAGCAGGAACATCACGACCACCAGCGCCAGGGCGCCAAGATAGAACCAGCCGAACACATGACGGTGCGCGACACCTTCAGGCAGCTGGGGCGAGAGATGACGATAGGCGACCTGGCCGATGGCAAAGCACAGATTGGCCCCCTGAACGACGGCAAAGCCGAGCCAGAAGCCCTCGGTGACCCCGTCGTAGCGAATGATCGCCGCACCGATGACCGCCACCATCGCCGTGAGCAGGTAGAATGGCGACAGCCGACGTTTCATCATGTCATCCAGGAGGGTGATGTAGATGGGCGTGAAGATCGTGAACAGCAGCACTTCCGGGACGGGCAACAGCAGGAAGGAGCGGTAGAAGAAGATGTACATCAGCCCCAGCTGCACCGCACCGATGGCCATCAGCTGCCAGCGGATGCGGCCACTGATCGCCCGTGGGCGCAGAAAGGGAGCAAAGATCAGGCTGGCTAGCACGATGCGTGTCAGCACGGCCAGATAGCTATCGACCTGACCGGACAGGTAGACGCCGATCAGGGAAAACGAGAAGGCCCACAGGGCCGTGACACCGATCAGGTAGGACATGACGAGTAAACCCGTTAGGCAGAGAAAGTTGACAGGCATTGTAACCCTCCACGCGCTGCTTGAGCAGATACGCCACCTGGAATTTTCGTCACGCTCAGGGCCTGCCTCACGCAACGCCTGGTCCGGCCATGGCAGCGGTGAAGTGCGCCTCGAGAAGGAGATGCCTGATGGGGCCGGCAGGACTGGGGCGGAAGACTCGTGGGACATCCTCTTCAATGAACAGGGGCAGTTCCGACTGGAGGGCCAGGCCAGCAGTGTCACGTTCCGCAATCGCTATCGCTGGCGACTGAGCCCCGATGGCACGGCCCTGTCACTGAGCCATGAGCGCCGCGGCCGCGATGCGGCGGTCTTCCTGTTCGACCTGATCGAGGCTCCCGCAGGCGATGGTGACCACTTCATCAGCCGCGAGGCACACCTGTGCATCGATGACCTCTATTCCGCCACCCTCGTCATCGTGCGCGATGCGGATGACAAGCCCTGCGGCTTCGACCTCGACTGGCGCATCACCGGCCCGCGCAAGGATGAACATCTCGCCTATCGCTATCGCTGCTGAACGTGACCCGCGCTGCCGGCACATGAAAACGCCGCTGACGAATCACTCCGTCAGCGGCGTTGTGGGACTGGCGGCCGATCAGGCCAGCAGGCGTGCCGTGAACCATTCGCCGATCGCCTCGATCTCCTCGAGACACACGGCGTGCGCCATCGGCCAGGTGTGCCATTCAAGCGGATGCCCGAGGGCGCGAGCACTCTCGGCGCCAGCCTCCCCCAGTGCCAGCGGCACGATGTCATCCTGGGTGCCGTGATGGACACTGATGGCCAGCCCCTGATTGGCGGCTGACGGCGTGATGGTCGCGCTGGTGGCGAAATAGGTGGAGAGCGCCAGCAACCCACCCAACGGCCGCTCACAGCTCAACGCCGCCTCGTAGACCACGGCACCGCCCTGAGAAAAGCCTGCCAGCAGGATGCGCTCACTGGCGATCCCCTGCGCGACCTGCTCCTCGATCAAGGCATGCACGTAAGCCGCGGACTCGCGCAGCTGCACTTCATCGACACGCCGCCCAAGATTCATCTCGAGAATGTCGTACCAGGCCGGCATGCGCATGCCGCCATTGACGGTCACGGCCAGCTCACGCGCGTGCGGGAAGACGAAACGTACGCCGTGATCCGCCGGCAATCCCAGCGCCGGCACCACGGGCACGAAATCACTGCCGTCCGCCCCCAGCCCATGCAACCAGATGACACAGGCATCCGCCTGGCCCTGAGGCTCGATGATCTGCGGACTACGGTGGCCATGCTGGGGTGATGCGTCGTTCATCTCTGCGCTCCTGTCTGGAAAAGGGGAATGCCGCCCAGCCTACCATTGACATTGCCTTCTGCCACCTGCGCTCCCCTCATTCAGAGCCCGACCGCGCGATGCAGCACGCCTGCTCGACCTGTGCTCCCCCTCTTCTGGCGCGCCCTCACCATGACACTGCCTCTGGACGCGAGACATAAAAAAACCCGCCAATCGGGCGGGCAATGAATGTCGGGACAGCGACACCCAGGACAGGAAAGCGCTTGAGAAACCGTGCCTGCGGGGGGCTTTCTCAAGCACTCTGGGTCTTTCTGACGAACATCCTTCTCGAGATCGCCTGAGGACTGTCACGCCACCTCGATGCGACCTGTCAGCGCGCCATTCCATCATCACGCACCATCGATCCACATCAACGAAATACAGCGCATGACAGCGCATGACAGCGCATGACAGCGCATGACAGCGAACCACCATCACGAAATCTCGACAATATCGCCAGAATACTTGCGGAGTATTCACGATGAATCTGCCAGGCGATGGGACCGGCAGCCTCCCGATTGACAGGATATGATTTCTGTCAAAGGAGATTCGCCAGCCCCACCGATACCGCGGACTTCAGGGTGACAGGATCTCGATACCCCCCGCCAATCAAGGAAATTACTCCAGAATGTCGGCCAGTTCGTTCACATCCTTCACGACATGATCCGGCGCCTTTGACAGCGGGAAGAGTGCCTTGCCCGGGCGGGCGATGAAGGTGGTCTGCAAGCCCGCTTCCTTGGCACCCGCGACATCCCAACCATGTGCAGCGACCATCATGGCTTCTTCAGGTTCGACATCGAGCTTGTCCAGCACCCACTCATAGGAACGCAGGTCCGGCTTGTAGATCTGGATATCTTCAATGCTGTAGCGAGCATCAAAATACGGCAGCAGTCCCGCGTTCTCGAACTGGGCCTTGACGCCCTTGTTGGACGAGTTGGTCAGACTGACGATCTTGTAGCCTTCGGCCTTGAGCCTGGCCAGACCTTCCTTGACATCAGGGTGAGGCGGGAGTGTCAGCAACGGTGTGATGATGGCCTTCTTCGCCTGCTCATCCGTCAGTTCGACACCGTTGTTCTGCGCGACCACCAGCAACGAGGCGACACCGATCTGCCCAAAGTCGTGATAGTCCCGGGTCACGGTAGACACCAGGGAGTAATGCAGCATGGTCGAGAACCACAGGGGCAGCAGGTCTTCTCTTCCCCCCAGTGCCTCACCGACCGAACTGCGCATCGAGGTCAGGTCCAACAGCGTTTCATTGACATCGAAGATGAGCACCTTGGGCTTATCGACGACATCATCCGCCATCGCATTCCCCGACATCAGGCCGATACCCAACAACACTGAACCTGCCACCTTCTTGAGTTTTCCGCGCACCATCATGGGTCTCCACTTGATCGATATCATGGCATCCGGCCTCGACATTTCCGGTATGCCGCTCGGCAATCAACAACGTTTAATCACCGTGACTCACCATGACACCCTCACCATGAACTGGCGATGAATCTTCACGAAAAACGCGGGAAATATCTGCAATTATCCAGATTAACAATCCTTCCTTGCGAGGGCTGACTGGCTTGTCATTCTCGAGCGCCTATCACGCCTTGCACCCCAGAAATCGTCTCAAATCTGTCCAATGATACATCGCAGATATCAGCATCCAACCGGCGTAAATTTTGGCAAGAATGCCTCACGAAGACTCAAGAAAATCCTCTAACACCTTGTCGACATCCAGCACATACCATGCGCAGAGACGACCCACCCGGTGGCGGTAGCCAAGACCATCCACCAATGCGATCCCCTGTCCTCAGACGCTTTCGCTCAGGGCATGCTGGACGCGGGTAGCGGAAACGCTCTTGCCGGCATCATTGACGTACTGGCGGGAATCACGAGTGATCTGCGCCTGCTGACCATTGACGCTCTGGTTGTTCAGCGCCTGCTCGACACGACTGGCCGCAACACTCTTGCCGGCGTCGTTGAGGTGCAGCGGCTGAGTCGCTGCCTGCTGGGCCTGACCGTGGATCACGGATTCGCTGATGGTGGCGCGGACCTGCTGGTCGGCAACGCTATCAGCGTTGGCAACGCCTGCGGTGGTGACGGAGAGAACGGCGGCGGCGATGAGGGCATTGAAGGTCTTCATGATGTGACTCCTGGAAATGACACTGACGAAAGAGGTAGGGAAAGACAGAGTGCTTGAGAGCGACGCGCCGAGAGGCCGTGTCTTGCGACCCGTTGACGACTCAGCGTTGCATCGACTCACACGTTGTCGCTGATGCTCTGCTGGACTCGGCTGGCTGCGACACTCTTGCCCTGCTCGGAAACGGTGTCATTGGCCCGGGATACGGCAGCGGTCTGCTGGCCACGAATGTGCTCGGCATTGAGTGATTGCTCGACACGTCCGGCGGCAACGCTCATTCCAGTCTCCGCGAAGCTCTGCTGGCTGGTGGCTGCCGGCTGGGACTGGCCGATGATCTGCTGGCTGTTCAGCGCATTCTGGACGCGCAGAGCGGCAGGGCTGTCATCAGCGGCAAGGGCGGACGTGCTGGCAGTGGCGATGACGGCGGCGGCGATCAATGTCTTCAGTGTGGTGTTCTTCATGGTCTATCTCCTGGTCCTGGGTAGCGGATGATTCCGCGTGAAGTCGTTGTCAGCGAGTGAAGGATCTGGCGGGTAACCCCTGTCCGGGCTCCGTCCTCCATTGGCTGTGGGTCGTGCTTCGCTTAGATAATTAACAGACTAATCTTTATTCCGCTTTCTAACTAGCTGTGCCATTGGAAGCTCACTGTTTCGTCTTGAGCAACAAATTCGCGGTAGGCTGTCGATTCCGGGGCCAGCATCTTCCGCGCGCCCCTCGAGATCGACAATTCATGTCAGAGTCATGAACAATTCTTGTATAACTATAATGGTGCAGAAACTTCCTGATTCCGTGCCGAGTCAGCCATCTGACTGACGCCTTGCCCTGGCAGAATCCTTCGGTGTTCGAGAGAAATCCCTGTCTCGAGACTCCCCTCGGGAAAACATGTCGCCAGCGGTGAAGTGTGTCGTCATGTTCTGATGATACATACGCCAAGGCCTTGAGACTGGATGCAGTAGAAAGAGAAATAATGCGTTTATTTTTCTGTCGGCCAGCGACAGGAAGCCGGATAACTCCCTTGCAGAGCAGAGGATTGCTCACCCCGGTCGCCCGAATTGTTCCTCACCCACCGAGTACGCCGAAGGTCGCTTCCACCATCGCCGGGGGCCCTGGCTCAAGCACGCTGCCTGGGCGCGCTCGTCAGATGACGGCTCCGTCCTGGTCAGGTGACAAGGGGCATTCAGACCTCAAGAGACACGCGCACATTGCCTGCATCTTGTCTGCATGTTGCGTACATTCTTTGTTGAACACGCCGAGAGACGTGCAGCGCGTGGAGTACCGGCCTGACCATCACGGGTTGGTTCTCATGAGGAATCAATCCTCAACGACGATGCCCTCGCCAACGTCGTCAGCAGAGGTCGCGGGTCCCTCTGGCACGAATGGCCGCGTGGGTGAGTGAGCGTTACACTGGCGACATGCCCAACCCGCCACCCATTCCTGACAATGACGCGCCTTTTCAGGCCCCTCCCACCCGCTGGCCGAAGACTGCCGGGCAGACCCTGCGTGGCGAATGCGAGCGCTATACGCATCCGCGCGTCAGGGATATCGCCTGGCTGTTGAGTGCCCCGGACCTGCTGACACTGCTCCCCTATCAGCGCCCGGCTCTCGAGGCGTTGGGACTGGGCGACGTCATCGCTCGCCATCGCTGGCTGAGCGAGCTTGAGCAGGCCCCCGAGGCACTGGAATCCGCGGTGGATGAGCGTCGCCACCATCGGCTCGGTCTCTATCACGAGCTGCTGTGGCGGTTCGTACTGGCCCACGCCCCGGGCAGCCGACTGTTGGCCCACAATCTCAGGATCATGGAAGGCAAGATCACGCTGGGCGAGCTGGACATGCTGTATCTGGCGGCAGGCGATACGACCCCCACCCACCTGGAAGTCGCGATCAAGTTCTATCTGGGATTGCCACAAGGTCCGGGGCCGGCGGATGGCCTGGAGCGCTGGATCGGCCCGGGTGGCGCCGACAGTCTCGCCATCAAGACGCGACGCAGTCTTGCGCACCAGCTGCCACTGGCGCTCAGCGAGCGGGGGCAACAGACGATTCGTCAGGCGCTTGGCCTACCCGTGTGCGACGCCGCCGAGGCGACGGGAGACTCGGCCCCCGGGTGGCTCGCGGGCCAATGCCTGGCCATGCCCGGCGGTCTGTTTCGCCCCTGGCAGCCGGAGACACCTGCCGATGAGCAGCTGCCGCCACCGCGTCACTGCCATCCTTCAAGCGCGACGCAGGCTGGCTGGTGGGTCCCCGTGAGCCAGTTTGCCGCCTTCTGCCAGAGCCTCGACAGTACCGCGATGGATACCGCGCCGCTGCTGGGCTGTCTCAGGGAAAAGCCCGCCTGGCTGGCCCCTCCCCCTGCGCAATCACTGACCGGGTGGCGCGAGCTGCAACTCTGGCTCGAGGACTATTTCGCGCCCTCTGACGGGGAAGCGAACCCACCAACGGGCACTCCCCGGCAGGCGCCGCCTCAGCATCCGCGTCAGCTATGGCTGGAACGCGCGCCGCACCGGCCCTTGGACTCGCGACACGACACCCCCTCTCAATGGCGGGTATTCGTGGTGCCGGATGGATGGCCTCACTTCATCCCGCTGCCCCCGGCTTCCCCCACCTGACGACTCACGTCGCGATCAGGCCGGCAAGCGGACTGCTCGGGAGGGAGTACTCACTTTGTCTTGATGCGTGAAATCAACGATAATGCGCCGCGTCAGATTCAGGCGACTCACAGGTTGGCCTGTTTCTCGCCATGAGACGCGGGCTTCGCACTACCCCGCGAGCCCGAGTCTGCTGGTGACCTCACCCCTGTCGCTGGCCAACGGCTTCCCGGCAGCGTGTCGACTCCGACATCCTGCTGCCGCAACGCATCCGCTGAATCCGTAGGACGTCATCTTGAAAACACGACTTTCCAGCCTCGATATCGTGGCGCTGGGCTTCATGACATTTGCGCTCTTCCTTGGCGCTGGCAACATCATCTTCCCGCCTCAGGTAGGTCAGGGCGCAGGGGCCGAGTTCTGGCCGGCGGCACTGGGCTTTCTAACCACCGGTGTCGGCATGCCGCTGGCCGGAATCGTCGCGGTCGCCGTGATCGGCGGCGGGCTCGACAAGATCACCTCCCCGCTGCCCAAGTGGGCGGCAGCGGCCTTCGGCGTCGCCATCTATCTGTCCATCGGGCCGATGTTCGCCATCCCGCGTACCGGCACCGTCGCCTTCGAGATGGGCATGCGTCCGTTCATCGACATGACGCCCGAGTCAGGCCTGGCATTGCACTCGGTGGTGTTCTTCGGCATTGCCACCCTGATCGCCCTGAGCCCCGGCAAGCTGATGGACGTGGTCGGCAAGTGGCTGACCCCGCTGTTGATCGCGCTGCTGGCACTGATCGCGCTGTTCACCATCATCGACCCGCAGGGACCGCTGGGCCCGGTGAGCCCCGAGTGGGCCGAAGCGCCCTTCATGACCGGCTTCCAGCAGGGCTACCTGACCATGGATGCGCTGGCCTCGATGGTGTTCGGCATCCTGATCGTCTCCGCGATCAAGGCGCGTGGCATCACCGCCACCGCTGACGTGACGCGCTACACCCTGTGGGCCGGCGCGATCGCCGCGATCTGTCTCGCCGCCGTCTATCTGCCGCTGACCTACATGGGCGCCACCAGCCATGCTCTGGTGACGGAAGCCGCCAAGGGCGAACTGATTCCGGTCTACGTCGAGGCCTTGTTCGGGGATGCCGGCAAGCTGATCCTGGCGCTGGTCATCACTCTGGCGTGTCTGACCACCGCGGTGGGCCTGCTGACTTCCTGCGGCGAGTTCTTCCATCGCTTGCTGCCGAGCGTGCCCTACCGTCTGCTGGTGATCGTGATGGCCGTGGCCTCGGCGTTGATCGCCAACCTGGGCCTCTCGACGCTGATCAGCGTCTCGATTCCGGTGCTGGTCACGCTCTATCCGCTGGTGCTGGTGCTGACGCTGCTCTCCTACCTGCGCCCGCGCCTGCATGATGCACCGCGCGTATTCGCCTGGAGCCTGGGCCTGACCCTGCTGGTCAGCCTGCTCGATGGCTTCGAAGCCAGTGGCATCGATTCCCTGATGGCCATCTCGCACCGCATCGAGCCGCTGCTGCCGCTGGCCTCCATGAATCTGGGCTGGCTGGCACCTGCACTGGCGGGCCTGATCATCGGCATGCTGACCAGCCGTCGTGACCAGACGAATCTGGACCCGGTACTGACCGAGCAACGCTGAGCGCCCCTCGGCCCTCCCCTGGTGGCATGATGTTGCCAGGGCGTTGCCATGAAAAAGCCCGCCCCTCGTGATGAGGGGCGGGCTTTTTTCGTCACGGCTGTCGTCTCTGGCGTCTCAGCGCGGCGTGCTGCGTGACAGCCCCAGCCGTGCGAGCGTGTCATCATCCAGCGAGTGCACCGCTTCCACGTCTGCCAATGCCGTGAAATAGTCCGGGGTCAGGAAGTCACGCCCACCCAGCAGGTGCTCGAGATACTCACGGGCCGGCTTGAGTCCCTGACCGGTGCGCTCCGGCAAGGCGATGTACACCCAGGCCTCGATGACACCGTCACGTGTCACGATGGCATGACGAAAGCGCTCATATTCATGTGGGCGCCCCTCGTAGGGGTCCATCAGGGTGATCTGCTCAGGGTCGCGCAGCTCGTAGAGCACCCCTTCGACACGCTCACCCCGCGCCGGTTGCACATTGGCATGTGCGATCCCCGGAACACGCGACGCCTTGTCGAAACTCAGCCGATGCTCCTCCAGCCAGCCATGCAGGGCACGACGCGTGTCACCGATGCGTGCCGCGACACGCGCCGGATTCATGTTGCTTCCGTAGGCGAAGTAGTACGGCATACCCGTCTCCCGTGTGAACCGCGACGACTCAGTTGTCGGTGATCAGCGTATCGATCTCGCGCACGACTTCCGTCATCGCCACGCGGCGCTCCGGACGCGCATCCTTCAACCAGGCCTCGATGGCAGGCGCCACGTCACACTTCACCGGGAAGCTGCCACGCGCGTCACACAGTGCCTCGAGACGCGCGATGAACACGAAACGCAGCCACTGGCCCATGTCCATGCGGTCCACGCAGAAGGGCTCCACGCTCATGAAGGCCTCTGGGGTCGGTGTCTCCATGCGCCACAGATCCGCCGCCTTCATCGTCGCTTCCAGGCGTGCCAGCAGGTCACGCAATTCGTCATGCGCGTTGCCGGCGAGTTCGCCGTCCTGGGGTATTTCGGTCGGGTTCATGACACCTCCGTCAATTCATGCATGATGCGTTCACGGTATTATCCCGTTCATACGCTTGGAAGGCCAGGAGGGCCAGATGGCAGATAGCCTGTTCAATGACGTGATGATCCTGCTGGGGGCCTCGGTGGTCGCGGCGGCGCTGTTCCGACGCCTGCACCTGCCACCGGTACTGGCCTATCTGGCGGTGGGCTTTCTGGTCGGCCCGCATCTGGCAGGCTGGATAGGCCGTCCGGAAGAGCTGGCCTTTCTGTCGGAGTTCGGCCTGGTCTTTCTGTTGTTCTCGCTGGGATTGGAATTCTCGATGCCCCGCATGCGAGCCCTCAAGACCACCGTCTTCGGACTGGGGGCCTCCCAGGTGGTGGTCTGCAGCGGACTCTTCTGGGCGCTGGGCTGCGCACTGGGGCTGACCCCTGCCGCGGCGCTGGTCGCGGCCGGCGCACTGGGACTTTCTTCCACGGCCATCGTGACGCGGGAGCTGGCGCGCTGGAACGAGCTGGACAGCCCCCACGGCCATGCCGCGGTGGGAGTGTTGCTGTTTCAGGACCTTGCCGCCCTGCTGTTCCTGATCCTGATTCCGGCCATGGCGGGAGATGGCAGCCAGCTGCTCAGCGATCTGGGCGTGATGCTGGCCAAGGGCATCGGCCTGGTGGTGGTGATGATGGCCATCGGCAAATGGGTGCTGCCACTGGTCTTTCAGGAAGTCGCGCGCTCACGCTCGGAAGAGCTGTTCGTGCTCACCGTGTTGCTGGTGGCCCTGTTCTCGGCCTGGCTGACCCATAGCCTGCACCTTTCGATGGCGCTCGGCGCCTTCCTGGCGGGCATGATGCTCGGTGAAAGCCATTACCGGCATCAGATTGAGGCGGACATTCGCCCGTTCCGGGACATCCTGCTGGGCCTGTTCTTCGTCTCGGTCGGCATGCTGCTCGACCCGCATGTCCTGCTGGCACAGTGGTACTGGGTGGTGATCGGCGTGATCTGCCTGCTGACCACCAAGGCACTGTTGATCACGGGGCTTGCCAGACTCTCCGGACGACCACTGGATTCGGCCATGCGCACCGGCCTGGTGCTGTCACAGGGCGGAGAGTTCGGGTTTGCCCTGCTGGCACTGGCCAGTCAACAACAGCTGATGGACACCGATACCGTGGGACTGGTGGTGGCGATCATCATCGGCTCGCTGGTCGTCACGCCCTCGCTCATTCGTCACAACCAGCATCTGTCGCAACGTGCCTGCCGCTCACATACCCCCACCCAGGAAAATCCGCACACCACGGCGCAGTTGAGCGAGGCCACGGCCCTGCTGCACGACCACGTCATCGTGTGCGGCTTCGGGCGTGTCGGTCAGACGGTCGGGCGCTTCCTGACCCAGGAGAAGCTCCAGTGGATCGCCATCGATGCCGACCCCATCCGCGTGCATGAAGCCGCCAGCGCGGGTGAACCGGTGGTCTTCGGTGATGCCCAGCGTCAGGACATTCTGCGCGCACTGGGCATCGAGCGCGCCCGCCAGGTGGTGATCACCGTCAACCAGCTGCCGCATGCACTGGCCATCCTGCATGCCATCCAGCCGTTGCAGCTCCCCGAGCTCAAGGTGCTGGTGCGCACCCAGGATGACGCCGACCTGGACACCTACAAGGCCGCCGGCGCGACCGAGGTGATCCCGGAGGTACTGGAAGGCTCATTGATGCTGGTCTCGCATGTGCTGGTCAATCTCGAGGTGCCATTTCGCCGTGTGGCGCGCTCGATCCAGAAGGCCCGCGAGGCCCGCTACAGTCTGCTGCATGGCTACTTCCACGGCCAGCAGTCCCAGCTGACCGACAAGCGTGGCAACCCGCTGCTGAGACGCCATCCCGTGACCCTGACCGAGAGCACCTGGGCCTGTGAGCGCCGACTGGACGAGATCTCCCTGCCGGAGCGCAGCGGTATCCTGATCTCCCGCATCGTGCGCGCCAACGGGGACTGCATCGAGGAGCCCACGGGTGATCTTCGTCTCGCGTGTGGCGATACGCTGGTATTGTCCGGGCTGGCTGATCATATTGAAGAGGCAGAAGCGCGTCTGTTGTCGGGCTGAGGCTCTGTCCGCCGGACGGGCACAGGAGACCGGCCTTTCGACAGCAGGCAATGACCGCCTTCGTCACGTCACAAGGGAGACTCATCATGCACGGACAGCACGCAACGTCTTGCTCGACCCAGGGGAGCCCACAGTCGATGGGCGTCCACAATTACATGGAGCAGCTGGTGTTCGATGGCATACGCCTGCATGCCACGGCCAGCGGCATGGATGGCGACAGCCGCGAGGATGTCGCCTGCATCGCGCTCAATCAGCTGGCACCGCGCTACATCCGTCATGATGTGGACATGGCCTTCTACATGACCCCTGCCGAACAGGAGCTGCTGGAAGAGCGTGTGGCCCTGGCTCTTGATGATGCGGTGGCCAGGGTGCACAGCATGCCGCGACGCAGCTAGTCGCCGCCCTCTTCTGCCCCGGGCGCATCCCCGCGATGCGCCCGGGCAATCTCGATGCTCGCCATCAATCACGACGGGCCTCACCAACCACGACGAGCCTCACCAACCACGACGGCCCACCTGCGCAGGCAGGTGGGCCGTCGTGATGAGGGTTGCCCTTGAGATGGCAGCCGCTCAGATACCTGCCGCTCCCTGCGGCGGGACTTCATCGAGCACCTTGCGCAGGAAGGCGCGGGTGCGGTCATCCTTCGGCGCGCTGAACAGCTGACTCGGTGGCCCCTGCTCGACGATACGCCCGCCTTCCATGAAGATGACGCGGTCAGCGACTTCCCGCGCAAACTGCATCTCGTGGGTGACCACGATCATGGTCTGACGCTCCACCGCCAGCTGCTTCATCAGCTCCAGCACTTCGTCGACCCATTCCGGGTCGAGCGCCGAGGTCGGCTCATCGAACAGGATGACCTCGGCCTGGGCCGCCATGGCACGCCCGATGCCGATGCGCTGCTGCTGTCCACCGGAAAGCGCCGCCGGGAAGGCATCCGCCTTCTCGCTCATGCCGATGCGCTCGAGAATCTCGCGGGCGCGTTGATGCGCCTTGGCCTTGGGCCAGCCATTGACGACGATCAGGCCCTCGGCAATGTTCTCAAGCGCCGTCTTGTTGGCGAACAGCGCATAGTTCTGGAACACGAAAGCGCTGTTGCGACGCAGGGCAAGAATGTCATGGCGACTGGCGCGTGTGGCCGCGACCTTGTGCTCGCCGATCTGGATTTCCCCGTCATCGGGTTGTTCCAGGAAGTTGATGCAACGCAGCAAGGTGGACTTGCCGGTACCCGACGGGCCGATGACGACGATGATCTCGCCCTGCTTCACTTCCAGCGTGATGCCATCGAGCACGGCCTGCCCGCCGAATTTCTTGATCAGATTTCTGACTGCAATCATCGCTGATAGGCCTTGTTGAGACGTTTCTCCATCCAGCGCTGCACGAAGGACAGCCCTTCCACCATCACCCAGTAGACGATGGCCACCATGATGAAGGATTCAAAGTACAGGAAGCTGCTGGCCGCTTCCTTCTGGGTCGCGCCCATCAGTTCGGTCACCCCCAGCGTGAAGGCCAGCGACGTGGACTTGATCATGTCCACGAAGTAGTTCATCAGCGTGGGAGCCGCCACACGGGCTGCCTGTGGCAGCACGATGCGACGCATCAACTGGACATTGGTCATGCCGATGGACAGCGCCGCCTCGGTCTGGCTGCGATCGACGCCGACGATGGCCGCACGGATCGACTCGGCCATGTAGGCCGAGAAGTGCAGCGTCAGGCCCAGAATCGTCGCGGTCACGCCATCGATCTGGGTGAGGAACGACATCACCTGCGGCAGGCCGTAGTAGAACAGGAACAGCTGCACCAGCAGCGGCGTACCGCGGAAGAAGGAGATGAACACCACGGTCAGCGCGTTGAGCACCGGCACCTTCAGCACCCGCACTACCGCCAACAGCGAGGCCAGTACCAGCGCGGCCACCATGCCGATACAGGCCATCTTGAGTGTCAGTGGCAGGTATTTGAGCATGACCGGCAGCAGGCCAAGCATGTAATCGATATTGAGAGTATCCATTCGTTATCCGGACAGGCTGAGGGCTTGGCTGAGAGTCTCACGGAAGACGCCCATCGACGTGATGACGGCAATATCCCGGCGACACGCGGAGCATCATCACGGCAACGGGGTGACGGTTGTGCCGTCACCCCGTTTGCTCACGACATCGATTGACGCGCCTGCACGTGACACACCGTCATGCGTCAGGCTCGTCCACGGGTGCCCCCTGTATCAGGGCGCGCCCGTCAATGTTCAAGGCGTGGTGATGTCATTGCCGAACCACTTGTTGGAAATCTCGGCCAGACGACCATTTTCCTTGAGCTCGGTCAGCGCGGCATCCACCGCGTCACGCTTGGCTTCACCCTCGGCATCCTTGCGGAACGGCAGCGCGTTCTCGAGACGTGAGAACGGCGTGCCTGCCAGCTCCAGCGGCAACGGTGTCTTCTGGATCACCTGGCTTGCACTGACGCGGTCCATCACGAAGGCATCGACACGGCCCAGGGCGGTGTCCTGCTCGATGTTGGATTCATAGGTCTTGATGTCGATCTGGTCGGCGTACGGCAGCTCCTTCATCAGCGCTTCGTAGTTGGACCCCAGATTGACCGCCACGCTGTGCCCCTTGAGGGACTCGACGCCGGTGATCTCGTCATTGCCACGACGCTTGACCACCTGCGCCCCGTCATAGACGTACGGCTGGGTGAAGGCGAACTTGGCCTTGCGCGCATCGGTGATGGTGATCTGGTTGGCCACGGTATCGATACGACCCGCTTCCAGTGCACCGATCAGACCGGAGAAGCTCATGGTGACGAATTCGACATCGTCGCCGGTGATCTCGCCCACGGCATTCAGGACATCCACCTCAAAGCCCTGCAGCTTGTCCTGCTTGACGAAGGTGAACGGGAAGTAGCCTCCGGACATGCCGACCTTCAGGGTGTCGGCGTGAGCGGCCAGGCTGCCCATGGCAGCAGCCCCCAATGCCGCCGCCATCACGGTGCCCTTGAGAGCAGTGGCAGAGAAGACGGCAGCAAGTGAACGTGAATGGCGCATCGGAAATCCTCGATGGTGGCAGACTTATGCGGGCAGGGCATGTGTCGAAGTGCAGACGTCATCCACCGTCCCACACGCAGCGAGCACATGACAGCAACGAATCAGGCATAAGCGACAGCATTTATATGTGATTTAGTTTTATAGAATAACGAGCCTGTCGCGCATTCCCAAACATTTCCTCCACTTTGGTAAGAACGAAAAGGAATAACGCTACATGCGCGAGCAATGATGAGATTCTAGCATGCCTGCCCCTGCTGACCAGCCATGCGCCGAGGCGTCCCGGCGGGCGCAACGGCCGCTGCCACTCGGATTGAGTGTGCCCTCTCAAGAGCACGCCACCGGGTAGCGGCTAACGATGACAGCCTGAGGTCATCAGGATGACAGTTATTCACGTCTTCCGTGGACGATACTGTGGATAACCTTGTGCTTCCTCGCTGCAAGCCGCGCCAGACCTGGGCAGGAGAAAATTGATCAAATTTTCATCAGCGAGTCACCAGGACGTCTCCCAAAGGCCCCATAGCCGGCAATCTTTCTGCAATCAAGGTGTTGCGACAATGCGCGATAGCCTTCGCGGGTGGCATGCCAAGAGGCGAATCGCTAAAGTCTCAGCCATTCTTGGCGTATCCTTGCCGATATCACGCCCAATCTCAGGTCGTCCCGGACGCGTACTGCGTCCGGGGAGCCCAACCGCAGCGGTGAGCCTCATGACTCCACTCTCCTCCCTGAGCAACTTCTTCCAGCGCACCGGTGCTGACGTGCACCTCTATCACCTGGGGCGCATCCTGTCCCCCTTGAGCCTTGAAGAGCTGGAAGCCTTCGAGACCCAGCAACAGCCGTGGTCGCAACCTTTCAAGGGACAGGCCCGGCTGGCGTGCGTCTTCCGACCCGCCGGCATCGACGATCCACTGGTGTGGTTTCTGGCCCTGCCGCTGGATGAAGAAGGCCGGCTTTCTCCGCCGCAACGAGATGCATTCCTCGAACGCCTGCTGACCACACTCGGCCAGACGGCACTGAGCGTCGGTCGTTCTGACCTGTTGCAGGCCGAGGCAGGCAAGATCGACAACCTGATGCAGGACAATCCCCTGGCCTTCACTCCAGATGACAGCCTGCGCGCCATGCTGCATGCCCGCGCCAGCATCGACTGTGATCGCCCTGCCAGTCAGTACTACGAACAGGCGGAACGCTATCTCGCCGCGCAACTGCCCCTTGATGACTGGCCCAGCGTTGGCCTGCAGGGCATCGCCGATGGACTGACGCGTCGCGGTGAGTTCACCAATGAACTTGCCGAGGCGATGATCGAACGGATCGGCTATCTTCCCGACACGCCGCTGCGCGCGCTCGCCCTGTGCCTGGAGCAGGCTCCCCCGGCCCATCCGCAGCTGGCCAGTCCGCTGACGGACAGTCTGGAGGCGGAGCTGCTCGACAGTCTGATTCGCCGCGGTCGGACGGCACGGGAGCTGGGAGACCTGGAAACCCTGTGCGCCTGCCTGCGTGCAGCGGCTGCCAGCCCCCTGCCAGCGGCCGCCGAATGGCTGGATACGCTATTGGCGGACGAGAGCGCCGCCAGCGTGGATGTGCTGGTCGCGATCGCCGCACGCGGTTATGCCCATCTGGAAGATGCCGAGCGCCTGCCGACCTTCCTCGTGCGACTGGCCAACTGCCCGCAGGCCAGCTTCCAGGCTCTCGCCCGTGATCTGGCGCTGATTCCGCGTCTGCGTCTGCCGGTACTGATGACGCTGCGCAACGCCGAACCCGACAGCGCCCTGGGGCTCGCCCTGGCGTCGCTCACCGGCCGGACGGTGGCGCCGACGCAACGCCACTGAGCCTCTGAATTACTGAGCCTCAGAGCCTCTGAATTACTGAGCCACTGAGCCAGCCCTGCCATCAGGACCCGCCGCCCTCGCCGGTCCTGATGGCCAATCCCCTGCCGGCCCGTCCTGGCCAATCTCTCCTCTCGGCTCGTGCCCGGCACTGCGCCACGTACCTCGTTCGGCCCCAGGCCCAGCCCTATGCCTAGCTCTAGGCCCAGCACCTTGCCCGGTGGACGCCAGCGCAAGCGACAGGTGAGCATCACAGTCCTTGAGATCATGCGCATAACCCACGACACTTGGGAGAGGCCTGATCATCGTGCGCGAGAACTGCCCGGTGAAAGCGCTCTGCAAGGCGCCAGGCACGGGAGCGGCGCTGCTCGCAGCCAAAGATATGCCAACAAGGATTGCTGCTGATACGGTAAGTGACTATGCTGCGCGCCCGTCTGGTCGCAATCCCGCTGTCTGCCACGCGCCATTGCGATCACCACGGTGCCTTTCATGCCGTGACCCGACCTCCAGGCCAGGTCATGCCCTCTGATTCAGGATGAAACATGCCGCATTCCAAGACCCCTGCTCGTCATCACGCTCACAAGGCACCGCCTCTGGATCTCAGATTCCTGAACCACGATCTGCTCGGCTTTCGGCCGCGAGCCGTCGTCGGGCGGCGTGAACTGATCGAGCTGCCGGAGCTGCATCTGCACCTCAACGCCAAGATCGACACTGGCGCGCACTCGAGCGCACTGCACGCAGAGAACATCGAGGTCTTCGAGAAGGATGAAGACCTGTGGGTACGCTTCATCACGCGCAGTGGCGGCAGTGATTCTCCGCCCCATGATGTCGAGACACGGGTCCACGACCGGCGTCGGGTCAGGTCTTCCAACGGTCAGGCACAGTGGCGCTACGTGATTCGCTCCCGCATGCAGCTCGCCGGGCTCGACTACGACATCGACATGACACTGGTCGATCGCTCCCAGATGCGCCACCCCATCCTGCTGGGGCGCCGTGCACTGCGTCGCCTGCTGGTGGCACCGGGTGCCGCCTATCTGCATGGCGAGCCCTGACGACCTTCACATTGCGCAAGACTCGCCCCCGGCATGACTCGAACGGGCACGCCGCCTTCGCGGCGCTCGCGCAAGACGCCTCCTGACGCACCTCTTTCATCCTTTCGCCACCTTCTCATTCCTGACGGCCCTTTCGGCTCTGGAGGATTTCATGCATATCGGTATCCTGTCGCGCAATTCCCGCCTCTACTCCACTCGCCGCCTGATCGAGGCAGCCGAAGCCCGCGGGCATACCGCACGCGTCGTGGACACGCTGCGCTGCTACATGAACATCGCCTCGCACCGCCCCTCCATCCATTACAAGGGTGCCGAGATCGAGCATTTCGACGCCGTGGTGCCGCGCATCGGCGCCTCCGTCACCTTCTATGGCTGTGCGGTACTGCGCCAGTTCGAGATGATGGGTACCTACGTGGTCAACGACTCCGTGGCCATCGCGCGCTCGCGTGACAAGCTGCGCTCGCTGCAGCTGCTGTCGCGCAAGGGACTGGGCCTGCCGGTCACCGGCTTCGCTCACTCCCCCGATGACATCCCCGACCTGATCACCATGGTCAAGGGCGCGCCGCTGGTCATCAAGCTGCTGGAAGGCACTCAGGGCATCGGCGTGGTGCTCGCCGAAACCAACCAGGCCGCCGAGAGCGTGATCCAGGCCTTCATGGGCATGAAAGCCAACATCATGGTGCAGGAATACATCAAGGAGGCGCGCGGCGCCGACATCCGCTGCCTGGTGGTAGGTGACAAGGTGGTCGCCTCCATGAAGCGCCAGGCCGCCGATGGCGAGTTTCGCTCCAACCTGCACCGTGGCGGCACGGCCAGCGAGATTCGCATCACGCCGGAAGAGCGCTCCACCGCCATCCGCGCCGCCAAGGCCATGGGCCTGGCCGTCGCCGGTGTCGACCTGCTGCGCGCCAACCATGGCCCGGTGATCATGGAAGTGAACTCCTCACCGGGTCTGCAGGGCATTGAAACGGCAACCGGCAAGGACATCGCAGGGATGATCATCGACCACATCGCCAAGTCCGCCGCACCCGCCAAGAAGATCCCGCCCAAGCCCAAGGGGTGAGATGCCGCCGGCTTGCCAGAGCATTCTGGGAGACATGACGCTGATCACGGACAGCCGTGACACTGTCGGACGTCACGATAACGTCATCGAACTGTCGTAAAATGAGTGGATTGACGCTACGGGAAGAAATATCAGGACTTTCTGCACATCAGGGGTAGAAAAACACTGTTTTCACCCGCACAATCTCTCCTGACGGAGGAGGTGACCGCCCATGTTTCTCGACAATCGCCAGGTGGCGATGGATAGCGTCCAGGAAGCCCTGGCAGACAGTCTTGATTATTTCGAGGACAACGCCGAACGGCTGCGTCCCGGGCTGCTGAAGGCCTTTGAACCCTTCTATGCTCGGCGCGTGGAGCTCAAGCAGGCGCTGGAAGTCGAGACGCGCAAGCATCTGAGCCTGATGCCGCGAGACGCTGATGTCGAGCGTGATGACTACATGTGGCTGTGGAGTCGCCTGAAGAGCATCGTCAGCAACGACAATCAGGTTCTGATCAACGAACTGCTCGAACAGGAGCGCGTGCTGATGCAGGCCTGCTCGACGGCCTTCACGCATCCTCTCCCGGACAGCATGGAGAAGGTGCTGGAAGCGTGCTTCCACAACTGCCGCCAATTGATTCGCGAGCTCTATCGTCACCAGACCGGCATCGCGGCACGCCGCCGCGCCGGCTGACCTCGGGCCCGCTCAGCGGAAAAAGCCTCGAGCAGACACGAAAAGCCCCCGCTTCCTATCGGAAGACGGGGGCTTTTCGTGTTGGCCGGCCGGTACGCTGAGCCGCTGTCGTCAACTGCCTGACACGGCCGGTACGGCTGGCAATACCGGTGTCGGCAGTCGCTCCGCCGGCCCCAGGAAACGCGGCTTGCGGCCCCACAGGTAAAGATCCCCCACCGTGGCGGCACGCGCCAGCCATTCGCGCAGCATCAGCCGCAGCCCCGCGGGCCGACGCTCGGAAACCGCCGGACAGCCGACGGCATCCACCCCCAGCACGTCAGCGATGAACAGTGCCCGTGGCAGATGCCAGGGCTGCGTGACCAGCACCGCCTGATCGACACCGAAGACCTTGTGCGCACGCACCAGCGTATCGAAGGTCGAGAATCCGGCGTAATCCAGCGTCATGAACTGCTGTGGCACATTGCGATCACGCAGGTCACGCCACATGGTCATCGGCTCATTGTAATAACGCGTACGATTGTCCCCTGACAGCAGCAGGTTGCTCACTCGATGCAGCCGGTAGAGCTGGGCTGCGGTGTCGAGACGAGCCTGATAGTGCGGGTTGCGTCCTCCGCCTACCAGGCCATGGGAGGTCCCGAAGACGATCCCCACTTCACGGCTTTCGCAGGTCAACGGGGAAGACGCGATGCGATCACGGGTCGACATCACGACCCACAGATTGAGCCCGACCACTATCATCAGGCTCACGACCAACAGGCCAATCATGGCCATCACGGCCCGCTTGATCACTCGTCGCATCTGCTCCCCGCACCCATCCTTGCCTGTCACTACCGAATATCGCCATTCACTGCATCATGCAAGCATGAGCGCCCAGCCTACCCAAGCCATGCACGCAGCACCAGCGAGATGACGCCTGCAGGCTCGAAGCCACGGGGTCAGGGCAGACGCCTGTCGGCTCACTCTTCCTGCGTCATGATCGCCTTGACGCTGACCGGCACCTGGGTCGCGATGTTGCCCAGTCCCGCCAGGTCACGCAGGGTACGGATGCCATCCACCAGCGAGAACTGGCTGGCATCGACCATCACCGGCGCGTCCGTCTGCACCAGCCAGCGCTCCCCCTGCAGACGTGTCACCTGCAGGCTCACCGGCAGGGTCTGGGTGCTGTCATGCAGCGTCAGCTGCCCTTCCAGGCTGACATGCTGGGTATCGCCCGGCTCCATGACCTTGAGCGTCGGCATGTCCAGTGACGCGGTCAGCACGGCCAGGGGATAGTCACCGGCCTCGAAGAGTTTCTCGCTGACACGCTGATCACGGATCTCGATACCGGTATCGGCGGAGTCCAGGTCGATCTCGACCGACAACTGGCCCGCATCATTGACGCGAGCACGCCAGGAATCGAAGGCGTGCTGCTCGACGGTGCTGGCACCGTCCTTGCTCATCTTGGTGGACTGGAAATTCAGTTGCGAGGCATCGCTGTCCAGTGTCCATGACGCCTGTGCACTGACGGCAGTACTCATGATCAGGCTGGCGGTCAGGACACGTAAGGCTGTCGGGTAGCGCATTGGGATATTCCTTGCTGGCAGAGAATCACGATCTTCGACGCCACATGACGCAACGACGGCGCCATGGTGCAGTCCTTGGCACGGCTTGGAAAGCGATTGGTGCGAGAGGTTCCGTCAAGACGGCCGTGCCGCCCGTTGCGCGATTGCGCCCGAGCGACACGCAGCGTCAGAACATGCCAAGTTCAAGGCGCGCCTCTTCACTCATCATCTCCCGCGACCAGGGGGGCGAGAACACGATCTCGACGTGAACCTTGGAGACATCCTCCGCGCCCAGGATCTTGCGCTTGGCATCCTCGGCGATCACGTTGCCCATGCCGCAGCCCGGTGCCGTCAACGTCATCTTCAGATTGACCATCTTCTCGCCGCTGATCAGGGTGTCGATACGACAGCCATAGACCAGCCCGAGCTCGACGATGTCCACCGGGATCTCGGGGTCGAAACAGGTGCGCAGCTGCGCCCAGACGAAGGCCTCTATCTCGGCGTCGCTCTGCCCGGCCGGCAGATGCGGGCGCGGCACGGCGTCCAGTCCCAGTGCATCGAGGCTGAAGCTCTCGATCAGGTACATGCGGCCTTCGTACGCCACGCTGACGGTGCCGCCCTTGGCCTGCATGACTTCGACCACCGAGTCCTCATGCAGGGTCACCGACTTGCCGAAGGGTACCGAGATACCTTCCACGTCACGCTGCAACGGCATCTTCTGGCCCTTGCCGAGGCTGGCCAGCTGGTCTTCAGTGTGGCTCATGCCCTCTCCTTGCCGAACCGCATGACAGCCATGCGGATCAAGAATACTGTGGGTTCACTCAGGATGTGCGGGTCACAACATCCCCTGGCAAGCGCCGATAGCAATGAGGCCCGCCATGCGCGAGCCTCATTGATCAGCGCCCGTCAGGGCCACCGCAGGGGATGCTCAGCGCACCATGGTCAGCACGCGCTGCAGAGCCTCGACGAACAGGTCGATCTCCTCCGGCGTGTTGTAGGCCGCGAAGGAGGCGCGACAGGTGGCATCGACACCGAAACGTCGCAGCACCGGCTGAGCGCAGTGATGACCGGTCCGGATGGCCACCCCCAGCTGATCGATCAGCAGACCGATGTCCTGGGCGTGGGCACCGTCGACCACGAAGGAGATCGCGCCGGCCTTGTCGGGCGAGTTGCCGATGATGCGCAGCCCGTCCACTTCGCGCATGCGCTCGGTGGCATGGCGCATCAGCTGCTGCTCCCAGCGCGTGATCAGCGCCATGTGGGTGCAGTCCAGCCAGTCGATGGCCTTGCCCAGCCCGATGACCTCGGCGATGGGCGGCGTGCCAGCCTCGAACTTGTGCGGCAGATCCGCGAACAGGGTGCCGTTCTCGAACGAGACCGTGCGGATCATCTCGCCGCCGCCCTGCCACGGTGGCATGGCATCGAGCAGCGCTTCCTTGCCGTAGAGCACGCCGATGCCGGTCGGGCCATACATCTTGTGGCCCGAGAAGACATAGAAGTCGGCGTCGATCTCGCGAACATCGACCTGCTGATGCGGCACCGCCTGGGCGCCATCGACCAGAATCAGCGCGTCGTGAGCATGCGCCAGCCTGGCCATCTCGGCCACCGGGTTGATGCTGCCCAGGGCGTTGGAGACCTGATTGACGCAGACCAGGCGCGTCTTCTCGCCCAGCAGGTCACGGTAGGCCGCCATGTCGAGCACGCCATCGTCGTCACACGGAATCACCTTGATGACGATATCCAGGCGTTCCGCCAGCATCTGCCAGGGCACGATGTTGGCGTGATGCTCCATCACCGAGATCAGCACTTCATCACCGGCATTCAGCCAGTTGGCACCCCAGCTGTTGGCGACCAGGTTGATCGCCTCGGTGGTGCCGCGCGTGAAGATGACTTCACGCGTCAGGCGCGCATTGATGAAGGCACGTACCTTCTCGCGCGTCCCTTCGTAAGCGGCCGTCGCCTCGTCCGCCAGGCTGTGCAGGCCACGGTGGATATTGGCATTGGTGTTGCGGTAATAATCGCTCATCGCGTCGATGACGGCAGTCGGCGTCTGGCTGGTGGCGGCGCTGTCAAGATAGATCAGCGGCACGTCACCATGCACGCGACGCTCGAGGATCGGGAAATCCTCGCGGACCCGCACGACATCGAGCATCAGATTGTCGAGTGCGCTCATGCGAAGTCCTCATCACGCGCCACTGCCACGGCCCCGCCGCCCAGCTCGACACTCAGATCCACCAGCTCATCGAGGTGGAAGCGTGACGGCAGGCGACCCGCGACGCTGCGCTCGATACGCTCGGCGATGGCGTCGATGCCCAGACCGGACATGACCTCATTGGCGAAGGCCAGGGTCAGCAGGCCGCGTGCCGTCTGCTCATCGATGCCACGCGCGCGCAGTGCGAAGACAGCCGTCTCGTCGAGCTGGCCGGTCGTGGTGCCGTGGGAGCACTTGACGTCGTCGGCGTAGATCTCGAGTTCCGGCTTGGTATTGATCTCGGCGCGGTCCGACAGCAGCAGGTTGGCGTTGTTCTGATGCGCCTCGATCTTCTGACTGTCACGCTTGACCAGCACGCGGCCATTGAAGACGCCACGTGCGCGGTCGGCCAGGATGCCCTTGTAGTTCTCATCCGAGAAGGTCAGAGCCTCGTTGTGATTGACCAGCGAGTGGGTATCCACGTGCTGGCGATCACGACCGAAGAACAGGCCATCGAGGCGCGCATGGGCATTGCTGCCGTTGAGATCGCAGACGATGTCGTTGCGTACCAGACCACCACCGGTATTCAGGTTGATGGAGCGGTACTGGCTGTCACGCGGCTGCTCGACCTGCAGTGAGGCGATATGCGTCTCGCCGGTGGCGGCCTCACCCAGCTTGTAGTGATTGAGCACGGCGCCGCGCTCCAGCATCACTTCGCTGACCATGTTGGTGAAGTTGGTCGCGCCGGTCTCGCCGATGTGATGCTCGATCACGCTGGCTTCGGCACGGCTGCCCAACTGCACCAGCAGGCGCGGATGGCTCATGGTCACGGGCTCGCCTTCGACGGCGGCGCGCGACAGGAACAGCGCATAGACCGGCTTGTCGAGCACCGTCCGCGGGCCGACCTGAATCACCGCACCCTCTTCGGTGAAGGCAGAGTTCAGCGCCACGAAGGGCGTGAAGTCGATACCGGTCAGGCGATTCAGCGAGCCGCCGATCACTTCCGGCTGATCGATGATGGCCTGGGACAGCGGCACGACACGCACGGTGTCGGGCAGACCTGCCACATCGGAAAGCTCGGCGTTGTAGAGACCATCGACGAACACCAGGCGGTAAGCATCGACGGCGAGCGCCAGCTCGTCCTTCACCGCCGCCGAGAGATGGGCATCGTCGGCGAGACGGTATTGCTGGCGACCCAGCGCCTGGGTGTCGGTGTACTTCCAGGCCTCGACCTTGCGAGTCGGCAGACCCAGCGCTTCAAAGCGGGCGATGCCGGCCTGACGGCGCGCCGCCATCCAGCTCGGGTCAGCCGCGAAGCGAGCCTTGCGCGCGGCGAATTCGCTGGCGAAGGCTTCGCTGCCGGGGACGGACGCGGTAGCAAGTGCTGTCATTACGCGGTTTCCTCCTGCAGCCAGTCATAGCCCTGGGCTTCGAGTTCGAGGGCCAGCGACTTGTCGCCGGACTTGACGATGCGGCCATCCATCAGCACGTGGATGTGGTCCGGCACGATGTGCTCGAGCAGACGCTGGTAGTGCGTGACCATTAGTACGGCGCGGTTCTCGTTGCGCAGGGAATTGACGCCCTTGGCGACGATCTTCAACGCATCGATGTCGAGACCGGAGTCGATCTCGTCGAGCATGGCGAGCTTCGGTTCCAGCACCAGCATCTGCAGGATCTCGTTGCGCTTCTTCTCGCCACCGGAGAAGCCCTCGTTCACCGCACGCTGCAGGAAGCTGGCATCCATCTGCATGAAGGCAAGCTTCTCGCGGATCAGCTTCATGAATTCCGGGGCCGGAATCTCGCCCAGGCCTTCGGCTTCACGCTTGGCGTTCAGCGCCGCCTTGAGCAGGTAGACATTCTTGACCCCCGGGATCTCCACCGGGTACTGGAAGCCCAGCAGCAGGCCGGCACGCGCGCGCTCCTCGACTTCCATCTCCAGCACGTCCTCGCCTTCATAGGTGATGGTGCCCGAGGTCACTTCATAACCGTCCTTGCCGGCGATCACGGAAGACAGCGTGGACTTGCCCGCACCGTTCGGCCCCATGATGGCGTGGACTTCACCCTTGTTGATGGTCAGGTCGAGCCCCTTGAGGATTTCCTTGCCTTCCACCGAGACGTGCAGATCTTTGACTACGAGCATGATGATACCTTTGGCTGACAGGCCGCCCGCAAGCGGCCCTCAAGAATGGGGATGAATGCGAAACAGGCTGTGGCGTTAGCCGACGGCGCCTTCGAGGGTGACGTTGAGCAGCGCCTCGGCCTCGACGGCGAACTCCATCGGCAGCTCCTGGAAGACGTCCTTGCAGAAACCGTTGACGATCATGTTGACCGCATCTTCCTCGCTGATGCCGCGCTGACGGCAGTAGAACAGCTGATCCTCGCCGATCTTGGACGTCGTCGCCTCGTGCTCGACGGTAGCGGTGGCGTTGCCGATCTCCTGATACGGGAAGGTGTGCGCACCACAGCGATCGCCGATCAACAGCGAGTCACACTGGGTGAAATTGCGCGCGCCCTTGGCCCGTGGACCGATCTTGACCAGGCCACGATAGGACTGCTCGGAGTTGCCGGCCGAGATGCCCTTGGAGACGATGGTGGACTTGGTGCCCTCACCGATGTGGATCATCTTGGTACCGGTGTCCGCCTGCTGGCGACCATTGGTGACGGCGACGGAGTAGAACTCCCCGACACTGTCCTTGCCACGCAGGATGCATGACGGGTACTTCCAGGTGATCGCGGAGCCGGTCTCGACCTGGGTCCAGGACACCTTGGAACGATCACCGCGGCAATCGGCGCGCTTGGTGACGAAGTTGTAGATGCCACCCTTGCCGTCTTCATCACCCGGATACCAGTTCTGGACGGTGGAGTACTTGATGTAGGCATCTTCCAGCGCGACCAGCTCGACCACGGCGGCGTGCAGCTGGTTCTCATCACGCTGCGGTGCGGTGCAGCCTTCCAGATACGAGACCTGAGCCTGCTTCTCGCAGATGATCAGGGTGCGCTCGAACTGGCCGGTGTTGGCGGCGTTGATGCGGAAGTAGGTGGAAAGCTCCATCGGGCAGGTCACGCCTTCCGGCACGAACACGAAGGAGCCATCGGTGAAGACGGCCGCGTTCAGCGCGGTGAAGTAGTTGTCTGCCTTGGGCACGACGGTCCCCAGATACTGCTTGATCAGCTCCGGGTAGTCCTGGATGGCTTCCGAGATGGAGCAGAAGATCACGCCCGCCTCGGACAGTTCCTTCTTGAAGGTGGTGGTCACCGATACGGAGTCGAATACCGCATCCACCGCCACGCCAGCCAGCGCGGCACGCTCGTGCAGCGGGATACCCAGCTTCTCGTAGGTCTCCAGCAGCTTGGGGTCCACCTCATCCAGACTCTGCGGACGATCTTCCGGCTTCTTCGGGGCGCTGAAATAGGAAATCGCCTGGTAGTCGATCTCGGGGTAATCCAGGTGTGCCCAGGACGGCGCCTTCATCTTCAGCCACTGATGATAGGCATCCAGACGCCACTCCAGCATCCACTCCGGCTCACCCTTCTTGGCCGAGATGAAGCGAATCACGCTCTCATCCAGTCCCGGCGGAATGGTGTCGCTCTCGATGTCGGTCACGAAGCCCTGCTTGTACTCTCGCTGTACAAGCTGCTCCATCTCCTGGCTCGCCATGCTGGTCTCCTCTCCCGGAGAAGCTCCGGGTCTGTTCAGATTCCTGATCACCCCGCCTCAACTGCGGCGAAGCTCGAATATTCGAATATTTCTGAAGCCTGGCCCGCAACCGTGGGGCTGAGCATTCAGCGCCCGGACATGCCGTTGACGGCGCTTCCTGCACTGCTGTCCTTGTCGGGGGCTCCCCCGGCAGCCTCTTCATCGCTGTAGAGACTGACGGCCTGAATGGGCAACTGGATCGGCATCCGCAGCGGTGTGGTGGATGCCAGATGTGCCAGCGTCACGCTGCCCAGCAGTTCACCGATGGCGCGCGAGACTCTCTGCCAGTTGTCGGCCACGCCACAGGTGTTGACCAGCTCGCAATCGCCATCGGCGTGGCTGCATTCCGTGACGGCCACCGGACCTTCGATGGCGCTGATGATGTCACTGGCCGTGATGTCACTGGCGGGTCGCGCCAGACGGTAGCCCCCCTGCGCCCCACGACGTGACTCCAGCAATCCGGCGCGTACCAGCGCCTTCAAGGTCTTGCTGACGGTGGGATGCGGCAACTGAACGCTTTCCGCGAGATCGATCGCTGCATGGGCCGACTCCGGCTCGCGAGCGATGCGCGCCATCACCACGGCGGCATAATCGGTCATTCTGGAAAGCTTCAGCATCTTGCCTCCACTGCGGGGTTATCAATTGGGGACCATTTTAGTCCTGTATCAGAACGATGTGAAGCCAAGCACTCAGCGAAAACGCCAAATTGCGGCCTGGGCAACCAGTTTGCCGACAAGATAGCCGCCGATCACAACAAAAATAACAATCATTCCCATTTAAAATTCCTACTGACCACCCCACCCTGCCACTCTCAAGACTGTACAAGCCCTTCTGCTGCCAGCCTTGGAACGCAAGACACCCCGCCGGGAAATCCCGACGGGGTGTCTTGGTCTTGAATCATCTCGACATCACGCGCCGCTCAGGAGAGCGACGTGGTCATGATCAGTCGTGGAACGGATTGCGCAGCACGATGGTCTCGTTGCGATCCGGGCCGGTGGAGATGATGTCGATCGGCACGCCGACCTGCTCTTCCAGGAAGCTGATGTAGGCACGGGCATTGGCCGGCAGCTTCTCGACTTCACGCACGCCGATGGTGGAGTCGCTCCAGCCCGGCAGGTCCTGGTAGAGCGGCTCGATGGCTTCATAGCCTTCGGAATCCACCGGGTTGTCCAGCACGTCGCCATCCTTGCTGCGATAGCCGATGCAGACCCGGATGTTCTCGAGACCATCCAGCACGTCCAGCTTGGTCAGGCAGATGCCGCTGACCGAGTTGATCTGCACGGCGTGACGCAGGGCGACGGCATCGAACCAGCCACAACGACGCGCACGACCGGTGGTAGCACCGAATTCGTGGCCACGCTCGGCCAGGTGACGGCCGAACTCATCGAACAGCTCGGTCGGGAACGGGCCGGAACCGACACGGGTGGTGTAGGCCTTGGTGATGCCCAGCACGTAGTCGAGATACAGCGGGCCGACACCGGAACCGGTGGCGGTGCCGCCGGCAGTGGTGTTGGAGCTGGTGACGTACGGGTAGGTACCGTGGTCGATGTCGAGCAGTGAGCCCTGAGCACCCTCGAAGAGGATGTTCTCGTTGGCCTTGCGCACGGAGTGGACCAGGTCCACGGTGTCGCAGACCATCGGACGCAGCTCTTCGGCCATTTCCATGGCTTCGTCCAGCACCTGCTGGAAGTCGACCGGCGCTTCACCGTGATAGTGCTGCAGCACGAAGTTGTGGTAGTCCAGCACTTCGCCCAGCTTGGAGGCGAAACGCTCACGGTGGAGCATGTCACCCAGACGCAGACCACGACGCGCGACCTTGTCTTCGTAGGCCGGCCCGATGCCACGACCCGTGGTGCCGATCTTGGCGACACCACGCGCCTTCTCGCGCGCCTGATCCAGGCGCACGTGATAGGACAGGATCAGCGGGCAAGCCGGCGACAGACGCAGACGGTCACGTACCGGCACGTCATTGGCTTCCAGCTCACGGATCTCCTTGATCAGCGCTTCCGGAGACAGCACGACGCCATTGCCGATGACGCAGGTCTTGCCCGGGTGCAGGATACCGGACGGGATCAGGTGAAGAACGGTCTTCTTGCCATCCAGCACCAGTGTATGGCCGGCGTTGTGGCCACCCTGGAAGCGCACGACGGCGCTGGCGGATTCGGTCAGCAGGTCAACGACCTTGCCCTTGCCTTCATCACCCCATTGGGTGCCGAGCACGACTACATTCTTGCCCATGATTCCTAGTCTCTTTCGGTGAATAACCGTCGGTGAAAACCCACTCACAAGTGCAGCCACCTCAAGGGCAGCTGCACCTCGGGACCTGTTGGCCCCTGCTGTTCTGCTGGCTGGCACGCATGGCCGTCAGCGGATCACGACTGCAGCGTCACGACCTGCCAGGCGCCATCGACCTGGACAAGCTCGCGGTTGCAACGGTGCGCATCGGCACCGGTGGTCTGGCCCGGCAGCGCGGCGATGACACGCTCGCCGTCGGCGCGCAGCTGATCGACACACTCTCGCAGCGCGCTGTCATTGAGCGCCGGTGCCCAGATGCCATCGCAGGCCGGAGGCTGCACGGCGAGCGACGCCAGCTGCTTCAGGTCCATCGAGAAGCCGGTGGCCGGACGCGCACGTCCGAAGGCACGCCCAGTATCGTCGTAGCGCCCGCCCTTGGCCAGCGCCTGACCGTAGCCCGGCACATAGGCCGCGAACACCATGCCGGTGTGATATTCATAACCGCGCAGTTCGGCGAGATCGAAGTACAACGTGACCTGCGGGTGACGCTCACGCACGACCTGACTGAGGGCGGCAAGCTGATCCAGTGCGCCGGCGACGGCAGCGGGCGCGCCGGCAAAGGCGGTCCGGGCCTGGGCAAGAATCTCTTCATCCCCGTGCAGGTGCGGCAGGGTCTTGAGCATGCCCGCCACCACCTTGTCACCCACCACGCGATCGATCAATGCATCGAGAGCGGAATACTGCTTGCGTTCGATGGCGGCGAACAGCTCGCGCTCGTGCTCGTCGCTCATGCCGGCTTCGGCGATCAAGGCACGATAGATGCCGATGTGCCCCAGCGCCAGGTGCAGCTCGCCAGCACCGGCCTGCTCGAGGCTGGTCAGTGCCAGGTGCAGGATCTCGTGGTCGGCCTCAAGGCCAGCATGACCGAACAGCTCGGCACCGACCTGCACCGGGCTGCGTCCGCCCTGATGCTTGTCCGCCTTGGTACGCAGCACGTTGGCGCAGTAGCACAGACGCACCGGCCCTTCACGATGCAGGGAGTGGGCATCCATGCGTGCCACCTGCGGGGTGACATCGGCACTGGCTCCCATCATGCGCCCGGTCATCTGATCTGTCAGCTTGAAGGTCTGAAGGTCAAGCTCGGTACCGGTACCGGTCAGCAGGGAATCAAGAAATTCGACGGGAGGCGGCAGCACCAGGTCATAGCCGAAGCGATGATAGAGGTCGAGCAGCGCGCGGCGCAGCGCCTCCATACGGGTTGCCTGAGGCGGCAGTACCTCATCCATGCCATCCGGGAGGAGCCAGCGATCTGCGATGGTCATTGCGCTATCCTGCGAGAAATTTTTGACAAGGAGTGGCGCGTATCGCGCGTGCCGTCAGTGCAGGGACATGCCGCTGCAACTCAGTGACGAAACACCCGCGCAACACGCTGGACACTCGACGGCAACGCCCTTGAAACACGGCGTGAGACAGGCTCGAACCGCGCCTTGAGGCGGCTTCGCGAGCAAGGACTGCCACGCTGACAGCGCCTGTCCGGGGCCCATCGGGACTTCGTGGGAACGTCGTCGATAGAGGAAAAACGGCCACAAAAAAACCGGGCGGTGCCCGGTTGCAGGAGTCTAGCATGAATCCTTTCGGGATGAACCCCACACGAGACTTCGTGCGGGGTTCATCCGCGGCATCGTCATCTATTCGCCTGATGACGATGCGGACGGTCAGCCGTTACTGAGAGCCGCCCTGCGAATCCTTGAAGAAGCGGAAGAATTCGCTATCCGGCTGGATGACCATCATGTTGCCATCACCCTTGAAGCTGTCGCGATAGGCCTGCAGCGAGCGATAGAAGCGGAAGAACTCCAGATCCGCCCCGTAGGCCGCAGCGTAGATGGCGGCCGCTGATGCGTCCCCCTCACCACGCAGGGTCTGCGCCTGCTCTTCAGCCTGTGCAAGCAGTACCGAACGACGGCGGTCCGCATTGGCCTGGATCTTCTCGGCCTGCTCCTGACCCTGGGCACGATATTCACGTGCCTCACGCTGACGCTCGGTCTTCATGCGCTCATAGACCGCCTGAGAGACTTCGTCCGGCAGGTCGATGCGCTTGACGCGGATATCGAGAATCGACACCCCCAGCTCCTTGCGCATCACCGCGTCGAGCTCTTCGGTGGGCTTCTTCATCAGCGCATCACGCTGTTCGGAGATGATCTGCACCAGCTCGAGCTTGCCGAACTCGTTACGCAGACTCTCGTCGACACGCGGCGCGATCAGACGCTCTGCCATCTGCTCATCACCGGACGTCGCCTCGTAGTAGCGCTTGGGGTCGATGATCTTCCACTTGACGAAGGAGTCGACGATGACCGCCTTCTTCTCGCGGGTCAGATAACGGCTCGCCTGGGCATCCAGTGTCAACACGCGCGTATCGAAGGTACGAATCGTGTTGTAGACCGGCAACTTGAAATGCAGGCCCGGCTGGATGTTGTCTTCCACCACCTCACCAAACTTGAGCTTGATGGCGCGCTGGGTCTCATCGATCGTGTAGAGGCTGTTGCTGGCGAACCAGGCAACGACGGCCAGACCCGCCACGGCCATCAGTGAGCGATTGTTGATCATTGACGACCCTCCCGACGAATGCTGTTGCTGCTGTCATTGCTGCTCTGGCTGCTGCGGCCGAGAGCGTCGCTCGCCTGTCGGGACACGCGATCCAACTCACTGCGACTCATGCCACTGGCATCCTCGGACGTGGCATTGGACTTGCCAGCCAGCTTGTCCAACGGCAGGTACATGAGGGAGTTGCCGTTCTCGACATCCACCAGCACCTTGTTGGTCTTGCCGAGCACTTCCCCCATGGTCTCTAGGTACATGCGCTCGCGGATGATCTCCGGTGCCTTCTGGTACTCGGTCAGCAGGGAAGTGAAGCGATTGGCCTCACCCTGGGACTTGGCCACCACCGACTCCTTGTACCCTTCGGCTTCCTCGATGATGCGCTGCGCCTGACCTTGAGCCGCCGGGAGAATCGAGTTCTCGTAGGCCAATGCCTGGTTGATCGTGCGCTGACGATCCTCACGAGCCTTGATGACGTCATCGAAGGAATCCTGGACCGCTGCCGGCGCCGACGTGGACTCGACGTTGATGGTCTGCAATGTCAGACCCACGCCATAGTTGTCCAGGTAGGACTGCAGACGCGACTTGACGTTGCTGGCCAGCAGCTCACGCCCGGAGGTCAGGATGTCGTTCATGTCGGCGCTGCCGACTTCATGACGCAATGCAGAGTCCATGGCGTTCTCGAGGCTGACCTCGGGAGCACGCACGTTGAGCAGGAAGTCACGCGGGTTGGATACCTGATACTGGACGGACATCTGCACTTCGACGATGTTCTCGTCCTGCGTCAGCATCGACTTGGTCTGGGAGAGCGAGCGCACCTTGGTGACGTTGATCTCGCGCACGTCATCGATGATCGGCGGATTCCAGTGCAGACCCGGGCCGACGATGTCGTTGTACTTGCCGAAGCGAAGCACCACGCCACGTTCGGACTGATCGACCAGATAGAAACCGGAAGCCGCCCAGATGGCGACCAGCACCACCCCGATGATGCCCGGCAGGGCAAAGGCATTGGTGCTGCCACCACTGCCGCCGTTGCCGCCCCCGCTGCCGCCACGACGCTTGCGGCCGTTGCCCAGCATGCCGTTGAGCTTGTCCTGGAACTTCTTCAGCGCTTCGTCGAGGTCGGGCGGTCCACCGTTGCCACCGCCGTTGCCTCCACCCCCTTTCTTGTCCCCGTTGCGGCCACCGCCACTCCAGGGGTCATGCTGGTTGCCGCCACCCGGCTCATTCCAAGCCATACGTCGTCTCCACTCAGTCGATGTTCCGCTCGTCATTATGATGACGCCGCCCATGCCGGCTTTCGTTGCCGGGAATCGTCCCCGGCAATTGATGACCGGTTCTTTGCTATGACACGGCGGCGCGCCCCTTGCGGGAGAAGGCCATGGCCCTGCCTGACAACCATCCTCTGCCAGGCGGCATCCGACAATCCCTTCACGTCGAATGCCTGTTGCTCGCTGCACGTCACTATCCGTGCAAGGGCATCTGCATCAGGTACCTGCAGATGCCAGATGACGCAATCACTGCGTCAGGACTTGTGCGTCACCGAGAGGCGATGCTTCTCGGCGCGCTCGGCAGACAGCTCACGCTGCCAGGCCTCACGATCGTCATGCTCGCCCCCGAGGTAGGCCTCGGGAGATTCCCCAAGATGCGACAACAGCTGGAGAAAGTCGCGCTTCTCGAGACGAATGTCCATCAACGCATTGCCCTGCTCGTCATACGCTTCACTCTTGACGGCATCCAGCTCATGCAGACCGGCACGCAGGCGTGACTTCTCCGGCCCCAGCGTCAGACGGGTCGAGATGACATTGTCTGACAGCAGCTCGGAGAAGGCCTGCATCAGCAGATCCAGCCCCTTGCCGTCACGCGCCGACAACCATACGACCAGCGGACGCCCGAAGCCGTCGCGCTCTATGCGCGGCGCCATGTCGAGGCGATCGACCTTGTTCATGACCAGCAGGCGTGGCACGTCACCGGCCTCAATCTCGTTGAGCACCTCGTTGACCTGCTCGGTATTGCGATCATTTTCCGGGTCAGCCGCATCGATGACGTGCACCAGCAGGTCCGCCTCGGCGGCTTCCTGCAGGGTGGCCTGGAACGCTTCCACCAGCTTGTGCGGCAGGTGCCGAATGAAGCCGACGGTATCCGCAAGCACCGCAGGGCCCACGTCTTCCAGCTCCAGACGGCGCAGCGTCGGGTCGAGCGTGGCGAACAGCTGATCCGCCGCATAGACCTCAGAGGTGGTCAGCGCATTGAACAGCGTCGACTTGCCGGCGTTGGTATAGCCGACCAGTGACAGGCTGGGGATCTCGGCACGTGCCCGAGCACGGCGGTTCTGATCGCGCTGCTTGTGCACCTTCTCGAGCCGCTTGTGGATCGACTTGATCCGGGCACGCAGCAGACGACGGTCAGTCTCGAGCTGGGTTTCCCCCGGGCCACGCAGACCGATACCGCCCTTCTGACGCTCAAGGTGGGTCCAGCCACGCACCAGGCGGGTGGACATGTACTCGAGCTGAGCGAGCTCCACCTGCAGCTTGCCCTCGTGGGTACGCGCGCGCTGGGCAAAGATGTCGAGGATCAGACCGGTGCGGTCGATCACGCGACACTGGAGCGAACCTTCAAGGTTGCGCTGCTGGGAAGGGCTCAATGAATGGTTGAAGATCACAAGCTCGGCTTGGTGCTCGGCCAGGGCCTCACGCACTTCCTCAAGCTTGCCTTCTCCGATGAACGTACGGGAGTCAGGGCGGGGCCGGCTACCCTCGATGAGGGTGGCCGGCACGGCGCCTGCCGAACGTACGAGTTCGAGGAGCTCACCGGCATCCTCGCGTTCTTTTTCGTCCCGGAAATTGACATGGACCAGGACGGCCGTTTCACCGGCTTCGGGTCGTTCGAAGAACAATCAGCGCCTCGGATTTCAGCTTTCTGTGGAGGGCACGGTCGCATCCTGGGCCGGCAGGCGCACATTGCGCGAGGGCACCACGGTTGAGATAGCGTGCTTGTAAACCATCTGGGAGACGGTATTGCGCAGCAGGATGACGAATTGATCGAAGGATTCGATCTGGCCCTGCAGCTTGATGCCGTTGACCAGGAAGATCGAGACCGGAATACGTTCCTTGCGCAGGATGTTCAGGTACGGGTCCTGGAGTGATTGACCTTTGGACATGTGACTCTCCGTAAAAAATGTCTCGTTCGAGGCAAGTATGGTTATGTTCGCCAGCGCTCCGGGTTGCCCTCTTTGGGGGGCTTCACGGGCGCGGGTCGTGACAGCTCATGTTACGCTAAGTGCTGGTCTGGCGCACGATTTTCAAGGTTTCACTGTAAGGATTTACACCCATGGAATCCACGTGGTGAATCCCCTTCCAGCTACGCAGCCAGGTCAATTGACGCTTGGCGAGCTGGCGGGTGGCAATGATGCCACGCTCACGCATCTCGTCACGCGTCAGATGCCCCTCCAGATAATCCCACACCTGACGATAGCCGACACAGCGTATCGAGGGCAGCCCGGGGTGCAGCTCCGGGCGAGCCTTCAGCGCTTCGACCTCGCCAATCAGGCCCTGTTCCAGCATCTGCTCAAAACGCGTCTTGATACGTTCATGTAACACGGCTCTGTCATGGGGCGCCAGTGCGATCGGGATCGGCCGGAACGGAAGCTCGGCTTCCGGCTGCTCCGCGAGCAGCTCCGTCATCGAGCGCCCGCTCAACAGACAGACTTCCAGCGCACGTGTCAGACGCTGCGGGTCCGAGGGCCGGATCCTCTCGGCGCTCGCCGGATCCAGCCTGGCAAGCTGCGCATGCAGCGCCGGCAGCCCTTCGTCTCGGGCGCGTGCCTCCAGCTGTTCACGCAGCGCGGGATCCGCCGCCGGCAGCTCCGCCACACCTTCCAGCAGCCGCTTGAAGTACATCATGGTGCCACCGACCAGCAGCGGCATCTTGCCGCGGGACTGGATCTCGGCGATATGCGCCAGTGCATCGCGACGAAACTCCGCTGCCGAATAGCTCTCCAGCGGGTCCAGGAAGTCAATCAACCGGTGCGGCGCCCGCGCCAGCTCTTCGGCGCTGGGCTTGGCGGTCCCGATGTCCATGCCACGATAGATCAGCGCGGAATCGACGCTCACCAGCTCCGCCCCCTGCTCCTCGTGCCAGCGGATGGCCAGGTCCGTCTTGCCGGAGGCTGTCGGCCCCATCAACAGCATGACGGGCGGTTTGTCAGCCATCTCATGCGCGGCACGGGGGGAAATGTCGGGGGATTGCGTCTGGGTCATGACCTATTGTCTGGGCTAGGAGGTGAATCAAGGGTGAACCACTGTCGATACCGGGCAGGCTTACTGCCCACGCAGGAACAGCTTGTCGAGTTCATTCATGGAAAGTTCGGTCCAGGTAGGACGGCCATGATTGCACTGACCGGAGCGCTCGGTGCGCTCCATGTCTCGCAGCAGGGCATTCATCTCGGGAACCGTCAGGCGACGATTGGCCCGCACGCTGCCCCGGCAGGCCATGTCCGCGAGCAGCTCATTCATGTGAGCTTCCATGCGATCGCTGCGGCCGTAACGCTCGAGATCCTCCAGCATGCCGCGCACCAGTGGCTCGACATCGGCATTGCCGAGCACCACCGGCACCTGCCGCACCAGCAGGGTTTCCGGTCCGGCGGCGTCCAGCTCGACACCAAGACGCGTGAATGCCTCGGATTCGCGCTCGAAGGTCCCCATCTCGCGCGAACTGACGGCAAGTGACACCGGCACCAGCAACGGCTGGGCCTCCAGATGACCGCCGCCATGCACATGGCGCTTCATGCGCTCGTAGGTTATGCGCTCATGGGCGGCGTGCATGTCGACCATCACCAGTCCACGCGAGGTCTGCGACAGGATGTAGACCCCGTGCAGCTGCGCGATGGCGTAGCCCAGCGGTGGCGTATCATCCTCGGCGCTCTGGGCTGGCAGGCCACGCATCACGATGTCAGAGGCGACAGGCGTGGGTCCGTCAGCGGACACATTCTCTGCCGGGACTCCCGACGATGGCTCCGCTGACGGTGCCGAGACCTGCCAACCGGCGGCAGATTCGCTGATACCGGCCGGCGCACCATCCTCACCATGGCGCATCCCTTCGCCCAGGGTGACACGCGGGGCGCGCCGCGCCTCGCGCTCGGCACTGGCGATGGCGGCAGGGTCGCGAGCAGCGCCATGCTCAGGCGTCGTGCCCGCAGGCCCGCCACCCGGCGTCAGCAGATGGTCTTCGCTGGGATGCAACGCACGATAGCCGGCCATGAACTGACGCACCCGCTCAGCACTCAGGCGCTCGCTGGAGCGGCCATCTCCGGCCGGCGGCAGCTGTGACGATGGCTTCCAGGGCGCGGCAGCGCCTGACGGCTCACCTGCAGCGGCTGACTGATCCTTCCCGGCCGACGCACCACCACCAGGGGATGACTGCGCTGACGCACCATGCTCCTGCGCATCCTGCTCCTGACGCCCGAGACGCATGCCCTGCTGCTGCCAGCCGGGATCCTCCTCTTTCTCCTGGCCCTCGATACCGGTGGGCGCGGCGCTGTTGTCACCGGGGCGCACCTCGGCCAGTGCCTTGTGCAGGCTGGAGAACAGGAAGTCGTGCACCAGGCGTCCGTCGCGGAAGCGCACTTCGTGCTTGGTGGGGTGAACGTTGACATCCACCACCGTGGGGTCCAGCTCCAGATAGAGCACGAACACCGGATGCCGGCCGTGGAACAGCACGTCGCGATAGGCCTGACGCACGGCATGCGCGACCAGACGGTCACGCACCACGCGGCCATTGACGAAGAAATATTGCTGGTCCGCCTGGGCACGCGAATGTGTCGGCAAGCCGACCCAGCCGGAGAGACGCAAGCCGGAGGCCTCGATATCCAGGTGCAGCGCATGCTCGAGGAAGTTGCGGCCCAGCAGTGCGCCGATCCGGCGCTCCACCGTCAGCGTGTCCTCGCCGGCACGCAGCTGATGTACCACCTTCTGGTTGTGGCGCAACGTCCAGCCGATGTCGTGACGCGACAGCGCGAGACGCCGGAAGCTTTCCTCGACATGGCCGAATTCGGTCTTCTCGGTACGCATGAACTTGCGACGCGCCGGCGTATTGAAGAACAGGTCACGCACGGCCACGCTGGTGCCACGCGGATGGGGCGCCGGCGAGACGCGCGGCGACATCTCACGGCCTTCCGCCACCACCCGCCAGCCATTGGCGGGCTCATCCGAGACGTTCGAGAACAGCTCCAGGCGCGAGACCGAGCTGATCGAGGCCAATGCCTCCCCCCGAAAGCCGAGACTCGCCACACCTTCCAGGTCATCAAGGCTCTCGATCTTGCTGGTCGCGTGACGTGACAGGGCCAGCGGCAGATCCTCCTCGGTGATGCCGCAGCCGTTGTCACGCACGCGAATCAGCCGCGCACCGCCGCCTTCCAGTTCCAGCTCGATGCGCGTACTGCCGGCATCGATGGCGTTCTCGACCAGCTCCTTGACCACGGAGGCCGGTCGCTCCACCACCTCGCCCGCCGCGATCTGGTTGGCAAGACGCGGATTGAGGATGCGGATACGCCGCTCACGTGTTTCAGCGACATCCGTATCAGATGGCTCGACGGACATGGAAGAACTCCTGATTATGCATGCGTAGAGGGCGTCTCTCTGAAAACGACACTGCCCGCCGACCCGGCCTCTCCGTGCGGCGAGCACGCAAGAGCCGAGTCAGCGGACAGTCGACGGGCTTCATGCCCGATGGATAGCGTGCTCGGGCTGCCACGCCCGCCTGCCGCCACGTCGAAGGAGCAGGCGGCCTGACACTCAGCCGCGCGGAATCTTGAGCACCTGACCGACGCGGACCGTGTCCCCGCTCATGCCATTGGCCTGCTTCAGCGCGGCCATGCTCACGTTGTGACGCTGTGCGACTTCTGACAGCGTATCGCCACTCTTGACGCGATACTCGCCACCGTTGCCGCCTCGTGCCTGGCTGCGTCGCCATGCCAGCAGACTGGCAGGCGGCGGATTGCGCTCGAAGTGACTCTGGATACCCGAGAAGATCGAGCGCGCCAGCTTTTCCTGATAGGCGCCACTATTGAGGTTGCGCTCTTCCTGGGGATTGGAGATGAAGCCCGTTTCCACCAGCAGAGACGGGATGTCCGGCGACTTGAGCACCACGAACCCGGCCTGCTCCACCTGACGCTTGTGCAGCGAGTTGATGCGGCCCAGATTGGCCAGCACGCCGCTGCCTGCCGCCAATGAATCATTGAGCGTGGCGGTCATGGTCAGATCCAGCAGCACGCCGCGCAGCATCTCATCCTTGTCATTCAGGCTGAGGTTGCCATCCACGCCGCCGATCAGGTCAGCACGGTTCTCGGTGGCCGCCAGCCAGCGGGCGGTCTCTGAGGTGGCGCCACGGCTGGACAGCGCAAAGACCGAGCTGCCATGCGGCCGCGGACTGTTGAAGGCGTCGGCGTGCACCGAGACGAAGAAGTCTGCCTTCTGCTCACGCGCGATCTCGGTACGCTTGCGCAGCGGGATGTAGTAATCGCTGTTGCGGGTCAGGATGGCCTTGAAGCCGGGCTGCTCGTCGAACATGCGCTTGAGGCGCTTGCCGATCTTGAGCACCACATCCTTCTCCTTGGTACCGCTCGGGCCGCTGGCCCCCGGGTCCTCACCGCCATGACCGGGGTCAATGGCGATGATGATATCGCGCTTGGGATGCGTCGCCGCCTTGCTGCTCGGCAGCGGCGCGGCAGGCTCGCCCTTCAGCTTGCGCTTGGCTGCCGCCTGCTCCTGCTCGCGGATACGGGCTTCGATCGGGTCAATGGGATTCTCGACCGCGGACTCGCCCGGGAACTCGAGATCCACCACCAGACGGTTGCCGTACTTGTCGTTCGGCGCCAGCGTGAAGTCCTTGGGATTGACCTGGCGCGTCAGATCCAGCACGACCCGCAGGGCATCGTCCTGTCGTCCGGTACGGATCGCCTTGATGGCACTGCCTTCCAGATCCAGCGCATCGAGCTTGCGCTTCACCGCGTTGCTGGCCACCTCGCTTGCCGCGAGGTCGATCACCAGACGCCGAGGATTGTCGAGGCTGAAGATGTTGGCACTGGCTGCGCTATCGAGATCGAACACCAGCCGCGTGTGGTCCGGCGCGGTCCACAACCGCAGATTCTCGACCTTGGCGGCCAGCGCCTGGGGAGCGAGCGCGAGACTTGCCAGCGAGCACATCACCCCCCCCGCCAGGCAGCGACGTAGACCGCGCATCATGCGCAGGCGAGAGGATTGGGGCGCAGTTTCAGGCATCGGAAAGGGTGACTCGAACAGAAGGAACATGGATGAATATAGCGAAGGATGACCAGACGCAGCCACGAAGATGATACGGCACGTCAGGCGCCATCATGCCTGAGAGGCGCGTCGCTCGGCCAGTGCCTCAAGCCAACCCTCTCCTCGCGGTGTGAGGGCATGCAACTCGGCCTCGCGGCCCTGCTCGGCGACGGACAACGTCACGCGCAGGTCCGGCACCGGCAGGAAGCCCTGACCACAGCTTGGCCACTCGATCAGCGCCAGGCTGTCATCGGCAAGCAGGTCTCGCCCGCCGATGAACTCAAGCTCCTCCGGGTCAGCCAGCCGGTAGAGATCAAAATGATTGATGTGCCATTCGCCGCCCTCGGGACGTGGCAGCACATAGGGCTCCACCAGGGTATAGGTCGGACTCTTCACCGCCCCCTCATGCCCGTAGGCACGCAGCACGCCACGCGTGAGAGTCGTCTTGCCGGCCCCCAGCTCACCTTCCAGGAACACCAGCCCGCGGCCGGCAAGGACGTCGCCCAGCTGGCTGCCAAAGGCAACCTGGGCATTTTCATCAGACAGGAGTATGCGCATTTCGGGCCCGTGGATTGAGCAATAAATGCATATAGGATGCCAGATCACCCGCGAGCAGGCCACGCTCGCCGCGCTCCTGCACCGCACGGTCGGCGGCCAGGGCGTGCACCAGCACGCCGACCCGTGCCGCCTGTGCCATGCAACGCGTGACATGCGCCGCCTGTGCCGTGCCCTGCTCATGGGTGCGTGACTGGCGTGCATCGAAGCCACCATTGAGCGCCTGGGCCGCCAGCCCCGCGATGATGCCGCCCAGCACGTCCCCCATGCCGCCACTGGCCATGCCGGGATTGCCATAGGGACACAGCGCCACGTCTGGCCCTTCCAGTACGCCGGCGGGACAGGCAATCAGACTGCCGGCCCCCTTGAGCACTACACTGCCGCCATATCTTTGCTGCAGGGCGCGCACGGCGCCGGGCCGGTCCTGCTCGACCTGTGCCACCGAGCAGCCCAGCAGGCGCGCCGCCTCTCCAGGATGCGGCGTCAACACCCAATCGTCACGTCGGATCACCTCACCTTCACCGGCTCGCCAGGCCAGCAGGCTCAGGGCGTCGGCATCCACCACCAGCGGCTGGTCGGCCGCGAGCACGCGAGACAGTCCTCCCCAGCCCCACAACAGGCTCTCCAGCGGCTCCGTCCCCATGCCGGGGCCGACCAGTGTCACGCTGGCCTGTGCCATCTGGGCTTCCAGTACGGCAAACCCGTCATGACTGCTGCCCTCCGGCCCGCTCTTGAGACCACGCACCATGACTTCCGGGCAGCGTGTCAGGCTGGCGCTGACATGCGCTGGCGCGGTAAGCAGCGCCACCTTGCCGGCACCGGCACGCGCGGCGGCTTCACTGGCCAGCAGAACGGAGCCGCCAAGCCCCGGCCCGCCGCCAAAGACCAGCACGCTGCCGGCATCCCCCTTGTGCGCCAGCGGAGAGCGCGGCACCAGCTCGGTCTCCAGCCAGCGCGGCGTGAGGCGCTGCACGGACTCGCACGCCAGCAACGCTGCCGTTCGGGTCTGCTTGACCACCTCCGGCAGCACCCGAGCCGCACCAAGCCGCGCCAGACTGACGTGTCCGGCATGCAGCTCGGCGCGCCCGGTGTGCAGACCCGGCTTGTCGACCAGAAATGTCAGCGTGACATCCGCCTCCACGGCGACACCGGCCACCGCCCCCGTGGCGGCATCAAGCCCCGAGGGCACATCCAGCGCCATGACATGCGCGCCCTCCCGGTGACGTTGGTTGATCAGCTCGATGGCGTGGGCGACCGCGCCGCGGGGCGCCTCGCGCAGACCGATACCGGTCAGGGCGTCCAGCAGCAATGGCCAGCCCTTCACCAATGATTCTGCCGTGGCGGTATCTTGTGGCCAGGGGTGACGCTCGACCCCGGCTTCCCGCGCGGCAATCGCGGCCAGCTGGGCATCGCCCGTCAATTGCGCCTCATCCTTCAAAGCGATGATGCGCACCTCGAACCCCGCCAGCTGGGCAAGACGCGCCACCAGATAGCCGTCGCCCGCATTGTTGCCGCCACCACACAGGACACACAATCTGCGCGTCTCGGGCCATCGCTGCCGCAGCAGGTCGAAGGCTGACTGCGCCGCCCGCCCCATCAGACGCTTGTCCACCGACGCTTCAGGCAAGCCGTTGGTCATCGAGACGGTCTCTTCCGCCAGCAGCCAATGCTCGAGGTCACGCAGCGCCGCGATGGGCCACAGGCAATTGACCGAACGCCACAAGGCTTGAGTGGCGGATGAGACCGGCGTCACATCGCAGGGGTTAGAGGAATCGCTCACGGCCATGCCCACACTCCATGTCTGATAAACTGAGTCGTGCCCGCGCCCTGGAAAAGCGGCGCCGCACGCCCTGAAATACTGGGTAGCGCACACCTCACATGCCGCTTGGGCTGATCGGCAAGTTACGCTAAGGTGGCGCCCTTTCGCACGCACCGCCGACTCCTCGCCGTGAGACGCCAGCGTGCACCATGCTCCTGAACATCCTGTCCAGCTGGAATGCCCATGCCTGCTTCATCCGCCACCATGCCCCTGCCCGCCGACGCAGCCGGAAGCTCTCCCGACGAGACATCCGGTGATGACTCGCGCGTCGCCGACCCTCAGGCCATGGCGGAACTGGCAGCCCGCATCAAGATATGGGGGCGCGAACTGGGGTTTCAGCAGGTCGGGATCACCGATGTCGACCTCTCGGAACACGAGGCCTACCTGGAACGTTGGCTGGCCAATGGTCATCACGGCGAGATGAACTTCATGGCCAAGCACGGCACCAGGCGCACGCGCCCGGAGGAGCTGGTGCCCGGCACGCTGCGCGTCATCAGCGTGCGCCTCGACTACCTGCCGCCCGAGGTCGAGACCACCCAGGTACTCAGCCAGCCCGAGCGCGCCTACGTCTCACGCTACGCGCTGGGACGCGATTACCACAAGCTGATGCGCAAGCGGCTGGCCAACCTGGCCAAGCAGATCGAGAAGGAAGTCGGCACGTTCGGCTACCGCGCCTTCGTCGACTCCGCCCCGGTCATGGAGCGCGCGCTGGCCCAGAAGGCCGGTATCGGCTGGTTCGGCAAGAACGCCATGCTGATGAACCAGCAGGCTGGCTGCCTGTTCTTCCTGGGCGAACTCTACACCGACCTGCCTCTGCCGGTGGATGCCCCCTTCGAGAAGGAGCACTGTGGCAGCTGCAACGCCTGCAAGGTCGCCTGCCCGACGGATGCCATCGTCGAGGACAAGGTCGTCGATGCACGCCGCTGCATCTCCTACCTGACCATCGAGCTGGATGGCGCCATCCCCGAAGAATTCCGCCGTGCCATGGGCAACCGCATCTATGGCTGCGACGACTGCCAGCTGTTCTGTCCCTTCACGCGCTTTGCCAAGGCGACCCAGGAGGCGGATTTCTCGCCACGCCATGATCTGGATCGCATCGAGTTGATCCGGCTGTTCTGCTGGGGGGAGCAGGAGTTCCTCGACAAGACGCAAGGCAGCCCCATCCGGCGTATCGGCTATGAGAAGTGGCTCTCCAACATCGCCATCGGGCTGGGCAATGCGCCCTGGTCGGAGCAGGTCGAGCATGTCCTGCGTGCCCGCCTGCCCTATCCCAGCGAGCCACTGCGCGAGCACGTGCGCTGGGCACTGAAGGAGCAAGCCATCAAGCGCGGCGCCCGTCTGGCCACCGCGCTCTGAGACTCTCACGCTGCGTCGTTCAGACGATGCCCTGCTGGGTCAGCTTGAGGAAGGTCTTGCGGTAATGCGCAAGCTCCGCCAGTGACTCGCGGATATCATCCATCGCCTGGTGAGTCGCCCGCTTCTTGAAACCGTCCAGCGCGGCCGGATTCCAGCGCTTGGCGAGTTCCTTGAGGGTCGAGACATCGATGTTGCGGTAATGGAAGAACGCTTCCAGCAACGGCATCTCATGCTGCAGGAAACGGCGGTCCTGATGCACGCTGTTGCCGCACATCGGCGAGGCGCCTGCCGCCACGTGGCGGGCCAGGAACTCGAGAGTCTGACGTTCGGCTTCGGCGGTATCGATCTGACTTTCCTTGACGCGCGTCACCAGTCCGGATTCGCCGTGGGTGCGCGTGTTCCATTCATCCATCGCCTCCAGCAGGCTGTCCGGCTGATGCACGGCCAGCACCGGCCCTTCGGCAATCAGGTTGAGATCTCCGTCGGTGACCAGCGTGGCCACCTCGATGATGCGCTCACGCGCGGGGTCCAGCCCGGTCATTTCCAGGTCGATCCAGATGAGTCGATCGGCCTGCGCGGTGGGATTTGCCATGGGTCACTCCTTGCTGAACGGGGTATGGGAAGACGCTGAGGATCCGCCTGTGACGGCAGTATCACACGCCATCCCGGGGTGTCGCACGACACCCGAGGGCGCAAAGGGTACAATCGCGCCGCAGAGGGGGGAAGACGCTCCCATCCCTGGCGAACGAACGGCGACCGGAGTCACCAGCCAAGCATGAGCAAACGCAAGCTAAGCCGCCAGCAACAATGGCGCATCGAGAAGGTCCAGGCCGAGCGTACCAAGCGCGCAGAAAAGCGCGAGACGCAGGACCGCGACAAGCTCGACGCCGGCGAATACGGCCCGGAACAGCACGGCCGTGTCATTGCCCACTACGGGCGCAGCCTGGAAGTCGAAAGTGAATCCGGCAGCCTGCATCGCTGCCACCTGCGCGCCAACCTGGAAACGCTGGTCACCGGTGACCGCGTGATCTGGCGTGAAGCCAGCGACGCCACGGGTGTGGTGGTGGCACGCGGTGCCCGCACTACCGAGCTTGAACGCCCGGACATGCGGGGGGTGCTCAAGCCGGTGGCCGCCAACATCGACCAGATCATGATCGTGTTCGCCGCCGAACCCGCGCCACAACCCAATCTGATCGACCGCTACCTGATCGCTGCGGAAGCCACCGGCATCACGCCGGTGCTGGTGCTCAACAAGGTTGACCTCCTGCCCGAAAGCGGTGGTGTGCTGCGTGACCTGCTGGCACGCTACGAGGCACTCGGCTACGACGTCGTCGCCTGTACCACGCGCGGCGAGGCAGGCCTGGACGCCCTGAAGGCACAGCTGAGCGATCGCACCTCGGTGTTCGTCGGTCAGAGTGGCGTCGGCAAGTCGTCACTGGTCGGCATGCTGCTGCCCCGAGAAGAGATACGTGTCGGCCCGCTCTCCACCGAATCACGCCAGGGCATGCACACCACCACCACGGCCTGGCTCTATCACATGCCGGACGGCGGTGATCTGATCGACTCACCCGGTATCCGTGAATTCGGCCTGGTGCACCTGACGCCGGAGCAGGTCACCGATGGCTTCCGTGAATTCCACGACTACCTGGGGCTATGCCGCTTCCGTGACTGCAAGCACGAGAAGGAGCCGGGCTGCGCCCTGCTCCAGGCAGTCGACAGCGGCGAGATAGGCCGCGTGCGCTTTGACAGCTACAAGAAGATCCTGCTGTCACTGACCGAGAGCTGAACGTGCGCGACTGACGCCTCTCTTCAAGGTCTGGTTCGCAAGCACCACGAACCCCCCCCACCCGTCTGTGACGGGTGGGGGGTTTTCATGTCAGTCGAACTGACGGGGCGAGGACGTGATCCGGCGGATCAGGCCAGCGCCTTTTCCACGACCTCGTAGAGATTGCGCGACAGCTTCTCGGCCCGGATACGCTCGAGCTCAGCCTTCATCAGCGCCTGACGCTTGGCATCGAAACGCTTGTAGCGCGTCAGCGGCGTGATGATGCGCGCGGCGATTTCCGGATTCAGGCGATTGAGTTCGATGACCACATCCGCCAGCAGGCGATAGCCTTCGCCATCGAGGCGATGGAAGTTGACGCGGTTCTGGCCGGCGAAGGCACCGATCAAGGCGCGCACCTTGTTGGGGTTGGTCAGCGAGAACGCCGGGTGCTCCATCAAGAAACGCACGCGATCCAGCACGTCGGCCTGCGGGCGCGTGACCTGGATCGAGAACCACTGATCCATCACCAGCGGATCATGTGACCAGCGCTCGGCGAAGGCCTTGAGGGCCGGATCGCCCAACTCGGTGCGCGAGGAGTGCACCAGCAACGTCAATGCCGCGCGTACGTCGGTCATGTTGTGCGCCGCGGCCAGCTGAGCCTGGGCCAGACGCACGCCCTCCTCGTCCTCGATGCTCATCAGATAGCTGAGCGCGGCATTCTTGAGGCTGCGGCGCGCCATCTGCTCGAAGGTCGGCGCGTAGTCGCCCTGCTGCTCATTGGCGTGATAGAGCGCGACGAAATCATCGCGCAGTGCCGTGGCCAGTTGCGCCTTGGCGGTCTTGCGCGCCCAGTGGATGGCATCGACATCGACGACAGTCTGCTGCTCGGCGATATAGGCCTCCGACGGCAGAGTCAGCATCTCGGCCAGCACGGCACGATCGGACGGCTCACTCTGGAGCAGGAAGCGATAGGCGGCCAGCAGACGCGCATCGAGTGATGCCTGGGTGTCGCCCTGCTGCCAGGCAGCCATCAGATCCTCGAGCGCTGCCAGCGCCAGACGCTGACCGGCATCCCAGCGGTTGAAGCCATCGCTGTCATGCTGCATCAGGAAGGCCAGCTGCACACGGCTGTAGGCGAAGGACAGCTTGACCGGCGCCGAGAAGCCGCGCAGCAGCGACGGCACGGGGTCGGCACCGGCCTCGAGGCCAGTGAAGACGAAGGTCTGCTCGGCCTCGGTCAGCTCCAGCACCGTTTCCGTGCCCAGCGCCTCGCCGTCGAGCGTGAGCGCCAGATCACTGCCATCCGCACCCACCAGGCCCATGCGTACCGGGATCACCAGCGGCAGCTTCTCAGCCTGCCCCGGTGTCGCCGGCGTGGACTGATGCAGCGTCAGGAAATAGCGGCCCGTCTCGGCATCGAAGTTGCCACGGGCACTGATTTCCGGCGTCCCCGCCTGAGAGTACCAGCGCATGAACTGGGTGAAGTCACGCCCGGAGGCTTCGCTCATCGCACTGATGAAGTCCTCGATGGTGGCGGCGCTGCCATCGTTGCGCGCGAAGTAGAGGTCACTGCCGCGGCGGAAGGCCTCTTCGCCCAGCAGGTTGGCGACCATGCGCACCACTTCGGACCCCTTCTCGTAGATGGTCAGGGTGTAGAAGTTGGAAATCTCGATATAGGACGCCGGGCGCACCGGATGCGCGGTGGGACCGGCATCTTCCGCGAACTGCGCGGTGCGCAGCATGGCGACGTCTTCGATGCGCTTGACCGGCGCCGAATTCATGTCGGCGGAGAAGGTCTGGTCACGATAGACGGTGAAGCCTTCCTTCAAGGACAGCTGGAACCAGTCACGGCAGGTGACGCGATTGCCGGACCAGTTGTGGAAGTACTCGTGTGCCACCACCCCTTCGACGCGCTGGAAGGCAGCGTCGGTGGTGGTGTCGGGATTGGCCAGCACACAGGCGCTGTTGAAGATGTTGAGACCCTTGTTCTCCATCGCGCCCATGTTGAAGTCATTGACCGCGACGATCATGAAGATATCGAGGTCATACTCGCGCCCATAGACCTCCTCATCCCACTTCATGGAGGCCTTGAGAGAGTTCATGGCGTGCTGGGTCTTGTCGAGATTCTCCGGCTCGACCCAGATCTCCAGGGCGACATCACGCCCGCTCATGGTGGTGAAGCTGTCGGCATGCTTGACCAGATCCCCCGCCACCAGCGCAAACAGGTAGCACGGCTTGAGGTGCGGGTCCTGCCAGGTGACGAAGTGACGGCCGCCTTCCAGCTCGCCACGCTCGACGGGATTGCCGTTGGAGAGCAGGATCGGGTAGTTCGCCTTGTCCGCGATGACGGTCGTCGTGAATACCGACATCACGTCCGGACGATCCGGGTAATAGGTGATACGGCGGAAGCCCTCGGCCTCGCACTGGGTGCAGAACATGCCGGAGGACACATAGAGCCCTTCCAGTGCCGTGTTGGCCGCCGGGTCGATCAGCACGACCGTCTCGAGCTCACAGCTGGCCGGCAGCGCCGCGAGGGTGAGATGCGTCTCGTCGACCTTGTATTCATCACTGGCGAGCGCTCGCCCATCGACACGCACGGATTCCAGCGTCAGGTGCTCGCCATTGAGCACCAGCGGCGGCGTCGCGTCACTGCCCACGGCGGCATCGGGATTGGCCTCGAGGGTCAGCACGGCCGTCACGCGGGTCGCGGACGGCGCCAGGTCGAACGTCAACCGAGTGCTGAGGATGCGCCAGGCCGGCGCTTGATAATCATCAAGATGAATGGCGGCAGGTTGTGACATGAAGGACTCCACGATCAACGCCGCGCGGACGATGCCACACGGCAGGAAAACATCGGGCAGCGATGGCAGCCTGCCACCGCGCCCGCGATGAATGGCCCCTCACGGGAGGGGCGGGACACGCGAATGACTAGTCGTTCTGCAGGCGTTCGCCGTTGACGGGTCGGGAGGGCTCATCGAAGGGCTCGGCCGGGGAAGGCGCAGGCGCGAGTTCCTCGTATCCCCCGCGCGGCTCGGGGCGCGTGCCCAGCCAGATGGCCAACAGGGAAAGGAAGATCAGCAACGAGACCTTGACCGCCATCACGGAAACGGTGAAGAGAATGATCAGCATCGAGACCACCAGCATGCCGACCGCCAGGATGCGTGCACGCAGCGGGATGGCACGCTCGCGCTCCCAGGAGATCAGGGGAGGCCCGATCTGGGGGTGTTCGCGAATGTAGCGCGCGAAGCGAGGGGAGCCGCGACTGGCGCAGGCCAGCGCTAGCAGCATGAAGACGGTCGTCGGCAACAGGGGCAGGAACATGCCGGCAAACCCGATCGCGAAGAACAGCCAGGCCAGCCCCAGCCAGCAGATCCGCTTCATGCGCCGAAAAATCATCATCTCAAGGTCCCCTCAACCATCGGGCGCACACCGCGTGCCACCTGCTACCAGTCAAGCGCCAGATGTCTCCCGAGGGAAGTGCATTCTGGCTATCTTTCCCATAGCTGCTGCGTGCATGGTAACGGGCTTGCCCGTGACACGAAAGGCGAACGGGGTTGCGGTGCAGGCGACATTCAGTCGCTGTGCGCCACCTGCCAGAGGCGCATGATGGCTTCACAGCGGTCCGCCAGCAGTTCAGCGGTGCGTGTCAGGGCCTGCTCCAGCGGCATGGCAGCGTCACACAGGGTGAAGACGGCGCTGACGCCTTCGTCATGCGCAGCCTGCCAGCCATCCGCGAGACGCCCTGCCAGCACGATGGCCGGCACTCCGGCCGCTCGGGCGGCACGCGCCGCGCCGATGGGCGTCTTGCCTCCCAGACTCTGCCCATCCAGCCCGCCCTCGCCGGTGATCAGCAGGTCACACCCTTCTAGGCGCTGGGCCACGTTCAGTCGTTCCATCACAAGCTCGATGCCCGGGCGCAGCTCCCCCGTGAGCCAGGCCGCCACTGCGTAGCCCATGCCACCTGCGGCACCAGTGCCCGGCAGCTGCTGGTGGTCCTCCCCCAGCACCTCGGCACTCATCCGCGCGAAACGCCCCAGCGCGACGTCCAGTTCCTCGACCACCGCCTCATCCGCGCCCTTCTGGGGCCCGAACACGGCCGTCGCGCCACGCGGACCACACAGCGGGTTGTCGACGTCCACCGCCGCGGACACCTTGAGAGTCGCCAGCCGCGGGTCCAGGCCACTGGCATCCAGCCGCGCCAGTCGTGCCAGCGCCGCCCCTCCGTCCGGCAGTTCGTCACCCGCCTCATCCAGCAGACGCAGACCGAGTGCACGCAACATGCCGCTGCCGCCATCGTTGGTCGCGCTGCCGCCCAGCGTGACGATCAGGCGCTCGGCACCGGCCTCCAGCGCAGCAAGCACCAGCTGTCCGACGCCGAAGGTACTGGCGATGCGCGCATCACGCTCATCGGGGCTGAGCAGGTGCAGACCACTGGCCTCGGCGAGCTCGACGATGGCCGTGCGGCTACCCGCTTGCCAGCCCCATTGCGCAGTGACCTCACGCCCCAGCGGATCACGTACCTGAGCGCTGCGCGCCTCGATGGGATCTGCCTCGCTTGCAGCGGCCAACAGTGCCGCCAGGGTGCCCTCTCCGCCATCTCCCAACGGGCACAGGTCGAGCTCGGCCTCGGGCATTACGCGCCGGATGCCGCTCGCCATTGCCTCGGCAGCCTCCAGCGCAGGCAGCGCTTCCTTGTAGCTGTCAGGGGCCAGCAGGATACGCAACGCCGAACGAGAGGAGGAAGTGGTAACGGGAGACATGGGCTGACGATCCTTGTTGTCAATGGTGGGGATGATCTCAGGTGCTCCTGCGTGATCGGGCATGCGCTGGATGACGCCACGGCACGCACGGCGCGTCATGGACACGCAGGGCGACTCATGGTCCGCAGGGTCCTGACGCTCATTGGTGCCATGCGCTGCCCACAAACGCAACTGCCACCCGCCGGAGAACCGACGAGTGGCAGCGAAATAGCCGACGGAAAGCTTGTGATGCTGGCGCGGCAGAAGCCGCTCGGGCGATGCGCGACGCATCACCGGCGCCTCACTTGACCAGGCGCGTCTCGGTGGGGGCCAGTGTCACCTTGCCCTCGCGCTTCAGGTGGCCGATGGCACGCTTGAAGTTGGCCTTGCTGGCGCCGAAGGCGTCGCTGATGGCCTGGGGGTCGCTCTTGTCACCCAGCGGTAGCACCCCGGCGTTGGCTTCCAGACGTGCAAGGATGCGGTCCGCCAGCTGTTGATGGCCTGCAGGGCCCGGGGCCTGCGGGGTCAGGTCGATGTTGCCGTTGCCATCATTCTTGAGCACCCACAGACGCAGACGATTGCCGATATGCAGGCGGGTGAAGATGCGATCATGGTGCACCAGCCCCCAATGGGCATTGTCGATGATGATCTTCATGCCCAATTCGGTCTTCGCCGCCACCAGGCCGGAGATTTCCTGACCGACGGTGTACTCGGCCGGAGTCTTGTCCAGCCAGCGATCCAGGCGCATCGACGCGACCATGCGATCGCTGTGCTTGTCGAGCCCCACGTGCACCATGGCGAACTGGCCCGCCTTGAGCTCACGCTTGCGCTCGCCGTAGGGCAGCAGCAGGTCCTTGCCCAGGCCATTGTCGAGGAAGGTGCCGATATCGTTGACCTCGACCACCTTGAGGGCGGCGAACTCACCGACCATGGCGCGCGGATAGCGCGTGGTGGCCAGCAGGCGGTCTTCATCATCAAGACTCACGAAGACTTCCACCGCGTCACCGATATCGGCACCGGCAGGAATGAAGGGAGTCGGCAGCAGGATTTCACCGCGGTCACCACCGTCGAGGAAGACGCCGAAGCCGACCCGCTTGGTGATGGTCAGGGTATTGCGCTGGCCGATAGCGAGCGGAGCAGACATGTAACCTCTCTTTGCGCAGCCCGACCCACCCGGGGCGAGCGTCACGCGAATATGACGAACGAAGATGGTGAAACGCTTTGAGAGCGCAGCGCCTGAAACGGGTACGTGACGCTTTCAAAGCGATTCAAACGAACACAGCACCGCTCGCCGAGAGCGAACGGTGCTGAGAGTGGCGCCCCTGACACTTGTCGACGACATTTGCCGCTGACAGCGGTCAGCCGTGACATGAGCGCCAGGCGCGCGAGGAAGATCAGTCGCGGAAGTTGTTGAACTGCAGCGGCAGCTCGATGCTCTCGTCACCTTTCAGCAAGGCCATGGCCCCCTGGAGATCATCACGCTTCTTGCCGGTGACGCGCACCTTCTCACCCTGGATCTGGGCCTGGACCTTGAGCTTGGCATCCTTGAGCGCCTTGACGATCTTCTTGGCGGTCGGCTGGTCCAGCCCCTGACGCAGCACCAGCTGCTGGCGGGCACGCACACCGCCGGTGTCGGCGTCCTTCTCTTCCAGGCAACGCACGTCGATGCCACGCGCGATCAAGCGACCCTTGAGCAGCTCGATCATCTGACGCAGCTGGAAATCGGCGTCGGCTTCCAGATTGACGATCTCTTCCTTCTCGAGTTCGAAGCCGGCAGTCACGCCCTTGAAATCAAAGCGTGTCGCAAGTTCGCGATTGGCCTGATCGACGGCGTTCTGAACTTCGTGCTTGTCGAGTTCGGAGACAATATCGAATGACGGCATGGGAGCGATTCCTTTGAAGCCATGAAGAATAAACAGCGCATCCTAGCCCATGGGGGCGACGCGCGCCATGCCCGGCCGTCAGGCAGCGCCCGCATCTCCCCACGTCGAGATCCCCTCAGCCCTGACGTCGCTGCTGCTGGCGGGCGAGTTTGACGAGGGAATCACCAGTGACTTGCGCATCTTCCAGGCCGCCGCGCCGTCGGCGTAGTAATCGCGCAGGCGACCATTCCTGGCAAAGCCGTGGCGCTCATAGAGGGTGATCGCTGCACCGTTGCCGGTATGCACTTCCAGATCGAACTGCTCACAGCCCTGCTCGATGGCCAGCTGCTCGAGCGCGATGAGCAGACGCTGGGCGAGACCGCGTCCGCGCGCCTCGGGATGCAGACAGAAGGAATAGAGTCGTGCCCGGCGTGAATTGCGTCGGAACAGCACGGTGCCATAGCCCAGCACGCTGCGCAGCGGGGTGGCGTCATCCTGCGCCACGCTGCCCGCTGGCCACAGTGCGGCCATCGCATTGCCTGCCGCCGGCAGGGCGTCCGGGCCATCGCCTTCTGGCTGGATGATGACGAGGGTGCGTGCATTGGCACGCAGAATCAGATGGGACAGCTGACGACGACTGAACCAGTCGCTATCGAAACTGACTTCCTCGAGCTCTACCAGAGCATCGAGATCGGCCCGGATCGCCGGACGCAGAATGGGGGTCATGATGCAGGCTCTCCCGCCTGTCAGCGCCCTGAGGCAGCCCTGAAATCAAGGTGTCGTGGGGCGGTAGCAATCCGCTGCATTCTGGGCATGCAGGCACGTCTTGTCTCGACCTATTTGCATGAAATTATTTCATCTTTTTACCTATTGCGATGACGGAGATTGTTTTTCATGATGCGCTGCATTCGGCACCGCTTCGGTGCCCGCCCTTCGAGGCTACTCAATGTCCCGCCTGCGTATCGTGGTTGACCGTGTCAGTGACTGGCGCGCCTTCTATCCCAGTGATGATGTCATCAGCGCCCACGACTTTCTGTCCGAGCTCTCCCACGACAGCTCTGTGCCCACGGCCCGGGCAGACCAGGACGCTCCGCAGCCCGCGACCCACGTCATCAATCTCTGCGGCGGGCTCGATTACCTCGGGATCGGCTATTACGTCTCGCTGCTGGCACAGGCGCGCGGACAGAAAGCCCTGCCGTCGGTGGAAACGCTCAACCAGCTGTCGCGCAAGTCACTGATCGACATGGAACTGGGCAGCATCCGTGTGCTGCTTGAGGAGCTGACGCGCAAGAGCGCCCTGCCCGCCCCGCAGACAGTCCCCCACGAGACCGGCAAGCATGCGCATCTCGACCTGCTGCTGACCTTCGGTGAGAGCGATGACCCCGCACTGGCACGTCTCGGTCGCAAGCTGTTCGAGCGACTGCCCTGCCCGTTGCTCGAGGTACGACTCGAGGCGCGTGGCGAGCGCTGGACCCTCAAGCGAGTGCGCCCGCAATCCTTGAGTCATCTGGCGGAAACGGACGAGGATCGCTTTGCCCAGGCGCTCAACCGCCATTCACGCAAGGTCTGGCGCACCCCGAAGGCTCGCCGCCACTACCGTTTCGACCTGGCGATGCTGGTGGACCCGAATGAGGCACTGCCACCGTCCAATCGTACGGCGCTCAAGCACTTCATCCGCGAGGGACGCCGCCTGGGCATCGATGTCAGTCTGATCACCAAGCGTGACGAGGGACGTCTGGCCGAATTCGATGGGCTGTTCATCCGCGAGACCACAAGCCTGGACCACCATACCTACCGCATGGCCAAGCGAGCCGAACACGAAGGGCTGGTGGTGATCGACGACAGTCAGTCGATTCTGCGCTGTACCAACAAGGTCTTCCTGCATGAGCTCCTGAAGGCTCGCGGCCTCAGCGCCCCACAGGGGCGCCTGATTCATCGCGGCGAACTGCGCCAGCTGGCCGAACGCGGACAGCACATGCGCTATCCGCTGGTGATGAAGGTGCCGGATGGTGCCTTCTCGCGCGGCATCGTCAAGATTGACGGGCCGGAGACACTGGTGCGTGAAGCCGAGCGACTGTTCCATGACTCCGCTCTGCTGCTGCTGCAGGAATGGCTCCCAACCGAGTTCGACTGGCGTATCGGCGTGCTCGACGGCAAGGTGCTGTTCGCCAGCCGTTACTACATGGCGCGTGGCCATTGGCAGATCTATGACCACAGCGGCGCCCGCACCCGCTCCGGCGGCTTTGCCACCGTTGACCCGAGTGACGTGCCCCCCGCCGTGATCAAGGCGGCTCTCAAGGCGACACGTCTGATCGGTGATGGGCTCTATGGAGTTGACCTCAAACAGCTCGAGGATCGCGTGGTGGTCATCGAGGTCAATGACAACCCCAATCTGGATGCGGGGGTCGAGGATGTCGTGCTGGGACGCGAGCTCTACCATCGAGTGATGCAGGTCTTCCTGGAGCGCATGCAGGCGCGCCGCCAGCCCGTGCTCGGCTGAATCCCCCGGCTGAATCCCCCGGCTGAATCCGCTGGCTGAACCAGTCGGGCCGGCATCTTTCTTCGATATCCCCAGGCCATACGACAACGCCCGCACTCCTGGAAGGGAGCGCGGGCGTTGTCATCCTCATTAGCCTTGAGCTTATTCTTCAACACGGGACGACGTCATTCGCCGAGCTGGACCTCGACCTCATACCCCGTGAACTTGCGCAGATTGATCACCCCGCTGTCGAGGATCAGATACTGACCCTTGAGCCCTTCGAGAACGCCTTCCACCACGGGTGTCTTGTCGAAGTTGAACGAGGTGACCTTGGTCGGCGCGGTACGCACCGGAAACTCGAAGGCCAATGCCGTGGTATCCAGTACCCGGATGGCGTCTTCCCCGCAATGCGCCTGCAGCGCCGCCAGACCCTCGGCCATCTGCTCGAGCAGTGCATCACGCTCGGCTTCCAGATCCAGCTCGGCCACATCGCCCTTGAGCATCGCGCGCCAGTTGGTGCGGTCATTGAGTGCCTGCTTGAACAGCACCTCGACCAGCCCTGACTGCAGACGATTGGAGACCTCGACGATGGGCAAGGCCTGGATGGCACCCTGATCGAACCAGCGCGTCGGCATCTGGGTCTTGCGGGTGATACCGACCTTGAGGCCGGAGGAGTTGGCCAGGTAGACAATATGCGGCTGGAAGCAATGCTCCTCACCCCACTGAGGATCACGACAGGTTCCTTCCGCGAAGTGACAGGTCTCCGGCTTCATGATGCAGCCATCACACTGCGGCAGCTTGCGAAAGCAGGGATAGCAATGCCCCTGCGCGAAGCTCTTCTTGGTCTTGCGCCCGCAATGGCTGCAGTGGATCTGACCGGTGAAGTCCAGGCGTACCTTGTGGCCAATATAGGCGTTCAGCGGCTGGGTGATCTCGCCCAGTCGCAGGCCATAGCTGGCCGCCAGCGGCTCACGCGAGACTGACTGCGCATCCGCCGAGGTATCGATCGCAAGCGCCTCACCGGCAGGCACGATGGACATCTTGCGGATGTCCCCTTTCAGGGTCACCGACTCCACGGCGGGCTGAGGTGCGCCATCGACGTCCAGTGCATCATCCAGTGTCAGTTGACCCACTTGATCTGCTCCGGCTCATCGCGTGAAGCAGTGTCGTCACCGTCACGTGGACCGCAGGTACCGTTGTCGATGAAGCCGACACGTGACTCGGCAGGCACGTTGTTGTGGACCTCGTACTTGATGACGGCCTCCATGCACAGCTCGACCTGCTCCGAGGTCAGCACCCGGCCGTCCGGCCATTTGCGCAGCTGCATGGACTGCTTGAGGCTCTCGTAGATGGCCGGGGTCATCTGTTCGACCATCCCGTCGAAAGTCATGTCACTCATGGGGGTTCTCCTGATGCTGGAGCACGGCGCGGGGGCAGCGCCACGCGGGCAACGTGACGCCACGCCGTGCAAAATGCGCCCATTCTATCATTGTCATCCGCCTGGCTGTCATGATGTGGCGCCCGGCGCGCGGCGCGGCAGCACGAATCCCAGCACCAGTCCTGCCAGCAGTCCACCGAGATGCGCCTCATTGGCGATGGCCCCAAGGCCGATGGCACTCGATAACGGTGTCATGCACAGCACCAGATAGATCAACATGAAGATCATCAGCGAGCGCTGCATCTGATAGCCCAGCATCGGCCGTCGACGAGCCGCGATGAAGACATAGCCGATCACGGCGAAATCGATTCCCGAGAGCCCACCGAACAGCACACTGCCGGTGGCGTACTGCGCCAGGTTGGCAGCCACCCCGCTCACCAGCACCACCAGCGCGAAGCGCCAGGCGCCATCGATGGCCTCGATCTGGCGCCCGAACACCCATAGCCACAGCAGATTGAAGACCAGATGCAGAATGCCGAAATGCATCAAGGAAGGCGACCACAGCCGCCACCACTCCCCCGCCAGTGTCGTGGACAACGGCGCCGGTGCAATGTGCTGACTGCCCACCAGCTCAAAGGGCACGATGGCCAGCCATTCGAACACCGCCGCCTGACCCAGCACGTACTGACACAGTACCGTGAGGCAACAGGCGAGCCCGACCAGCCATGTCAGCGGGGTCTGTCTGACGAGCTGCCAGAGACCGCCCGATGCGCCGCTTGAGAAACCCGACGCCTCCGTAGCCTCATCGCGCAGCGGCTCTCCGCGTGAGTGGCGCTCCAGCATCGCGATCACGCGGGGGAGCTGCTCGGGGTCCGCCAGCCACAACATCTGACGCACCGCCTCCCCGTCAGGGGTCGAGACGCGCTCGGAGGTGATCTGGTGGCCGATTTTCTCCGCCCACAGCGCCTGACGCAGTGCGAGCGTATCGAAGGAGTCGTCTAGAGTCAGAACCTGGAACATGCAGTGTCCTTGCAGTGACAAGTCAGCGTGATGGCATCTCTCGACATTAGCCCGACGTCGAGAGCGCCGATGGGCGGTCGGTGGCAGATCCAGCTGATGCCACTCTGGATAGGGACTTGTCTGGAGAGCCGCGATGGCGGCGATGACAAACTGACAGGCATAAAAAAAGTCCGGTGGGGGGCACCGGACTGAGCAAGGGATCATTCAAGGGAACACTTACTCTGAGTCCGGGATGGCGCTTTGGTTCACTGGCTGCTTATTGAAAAAAACAATGGCGATGAGAAAAGTCCGGCAGGTATGACTATGGCCCAGCACGCTATCCACTCATCTCACCGCGCCCCGACAACTCCTCGGCCGGCAACTCTTCCGGCAGTGGACGACTCGAGGGTTCGCGCGGCACCGGCACCCAGACGAAATTGGCGGCATCCAGCGTCGCTTCGCCACTGAAGCGATAGGCGACCAGGCGACCGCACTTGACGGCGCTGTAATCGAGACAGGCGATATTGGTCGCCGGGAGCGCAGGCACCCCTTCACACCAGTAATGCCCCAGGAACAATGGCAATTGCTCTGGTCCGTAATACGGCAATTTCTCGAGCTCGCCCTCGCTCAACCAGCGCGACTCCAGCTCTCCCGGCAGATTGTCGGGCTGGAACACCACATCGCCATAGGTGCGAGGCTCGCGCGCCCAGAAATGCGCCCGGAAACTGCGGCGCGTGAAGCCATCCCCCGAGTGGATCTCGACGCCCTCCGGCAAGCGCAGACTGGTCCCCCGGGTCAGGCGATCCAGCACCCGATAGGCAAAGCTCGAGGGGTCGACGGAGTCCTGCAGGAAGGCTTCATCGATGCAGCCATCCGGAAAGCGCGCCAGAAACGGACGCACCAGCGCTTCATCCCAACAGGCGTGGACCACGCGCAGCCCACTCTTGCCCTCTCCCAGCGACGGCAGTTCAAGACACAGCGGCATGCGCATGAACCAGCTCAATGCGTCATCCCACTCATCGGGATGATGCTGATACTGATCGAGCGTCTCGCGAATGATGCGATTGTGCCGTGAGGTATGCGGGCGCAGAAAATCACGGTGATCGCCACTCTCCCGCAGGCGTGCACGCCGACAATAGGCCAGCGCGTTGTATTCATGGTTGCCCATCACGATCAACGCCTCACCGGCTTCCACCATCCGGCTGGCCAACTGGACGGCCAGTCGGATACGAGGCCCACGATCGATGATGTCACCAAGAAAGATCACCTTGCGCGAGGCATGACGATACACGCCATCCTTCAGGTGATAGCCGAGCTTCTCCAGCAGCGCCGCCAGCGTGGCGCCACAGCCGTGCACATCACCGATCAGATCATAGCCATCCCGTGGCGCCACGAATGCGTTCATGCTGCTTGCCTTGATGTCATTCGCCGAGGCGGTTGCTCCAGCCGAGCTTGGTGCGACAGATCTCGAAATAGTTGTGCTCCAGCGGATGGATCAGCGTCAGACGTTCGCGCTTGCGACGAATCTTGAGCACATCGCCGGGCTTGGCCACGACCTGAGTCTGGCCATCGCAGCTGATGTGGGGATAGGTCGTGTTGCTGGCGCTGATGTGCAGGAGTATCTCGCTGGCCGCGTCGATCACGATCGGACGACTGGACAGCGTATGCGGGAACATCGGCACCAGCGTGATGGCCTCCAGGCGCGGGTGGACGATCGGCCCGCCGCCAGAGAGCGCATAGGCGGTCGAGCCGGTCGGAGTGGCCACGATCAAGCCATCGGAGCGCTGGGAATAGACGAACTGACCATCGATGAACAGCTCGAACTCGATCATCCGCGCCGCCTTGCCAGGGTGTAGCACGACATCGTTGAGGCCGTCCGCCGCGCCTATCTTCTCGCCGTCCCGAAAGACTTCCGCCTCCAGCAGGAACCGCTGCTCACTGAGGTAGTCACCCTCGAGCACCTCGGCGACCTTTTCCTCCAGCTCATCTGGACGGATGTCGGTGAGAAAGCCCAGCCGGCCGCGATTGACGCCCAGTACCGGCGTGCCACTGCGACACAATGCACGCGCCGCGCCCAGCAGACTTCCATCACCGCCCACCACGATCACCAGATCACAGCGCTCGCCCATCTGACGACGGCTCGCCACCTCAAGGCCATGGTCAAGCAACAGCGTCGCCGTGCGCTCCTCGATGATCATCGCCAGCTGGCGAGCCTCAAGAAAGCGAATCAAGCGCTTGAGCGTGTCCACTACCTGAGCACTGCCCAGTCGACCAATCACGCCGATCGTATTGAATTGCTGCTTCATCACGCCTCCCGGGCTGTCATGCAGAACATTATGCGGACTCCCTTCACCAGCGGCAATGCACCTGCATTTTCCGTTGCTGCATCAAGCCACTACCCACCCTTGGCGATATCAGCACATCCAATTGCCTGAATGGCGCGTTAGTTCAGGCATATCGCAAGACATTGTCCCGGTCCACGCCCGCGTGTGACAGACAGCGACTCAACGGGACCGGACCAGCACGCCATGCTCTGCATGTCTCGCCATCAAATCACCTTCATGCCTCCTCGACGTGCACCATCAATGTCACAGCCGAGGGGTTCACACGACTCTGGAGCTCTCTCCATGTCACTTGCCAACCTCTCATGGGGCGACTACCGTCAGCTGAACGATGGATTCCCAGCCAATGGAGTCGGGCCCCCGATGCCAGCACACACGACACCCGTCAGTTCGCAAGACCCGGACGACTTTGACCACGCCAGTGCCATAGAGGCCTGTGCGCTCGGTGATGAAACCGCCTTTCGTCGCCTCTATGACCTTGAGTCCGGCCGCATGCTGGCACTTGCCATGCGCCTGCTCGGCAGCCGGGATCAGGCCGAGGACGCCGTCCACGATGCCTTCATCAAGCTGTGGTCCAATGCCGGCCAATATCGCCGTGAACTCGGCAATGGCCGCGCCTGGCTGTTCACCATCCTGCGCTATCGTGCACTGGATCAGCTGCGGGCCCAGGGACGGACGCCCCGCGGTGACAGCGAGGCGCTCGATAGCCTCGCCGACTTGCTCGCCAACCCGGAAGCGGCAGCACACGACAGTCAGACAGCCCATCAGCTGAGCGATTGTCTGGGTGAGCTGGAAGCCCCACGACGCGAACCCATTCTGCTGGCATTCTTCAAGGGCCTGACCCACGAGCAGATCGCCGAAAAACTCAGCGCCCCGCTCGGCACCATCAAGGGTCGCATCCGTGCCGGACTCAAGCGACTGCAGGAGTGCCTGTCACGATGAACCATTCCCCGATCCCCGAATCTCCACAAGAGCAGAATCTGTTGCTGGGTGAACACACCCTGGGCCTGCTGGACCCCGAACGTGAAGCCGAGGTGCGCGCCTGGATAGAACGTGACGATGAGGCCGCCCGCATGGCACTTCGCTGGCAGCAGCACTGGCTGAGCGTCAGTGATCGCCTGCCGCCGGAACCGGCCTCCGATTCGCTGTGGAAACGCATCGATGCCAGCCTGACGCGCCTCAAGCAGACTCCGACGCCAGCCAATGACACGGGTGGCGCTCCTGCTCCGCAAGCCCCCTGGCTGTGGCGCTGGCTGGGAGGCGGGCTGGGTCTGGGGCTGGGCGCCGGACTCGCCCTTGCTCTGGCGATGCAGGTGGGACCCTTCGCGCCTCAATCACCACAAGATGGCACCCCGCCAGTGGCGACCGAAGTGCCCGAGTCATCCGCGCAGCGCATGGTCGCGGTGCTGCAGACTCTCGAAGACCCTGCCACGCCGACCTGGGTCGCCAGTGTCACGGCCGGTGGCGGACTTCAGTTGACACCCAAGGTCACTATCGAGCGTCCGACGGATCGCGCCATCGAACTCTGGACCCTGACCGATCCAGCGGAGGGCCCGCGTTCGCTGGGTCTGGTGGACCCGGTGGCAGGTATCGAGTTGAGCGCCCAACAGATCGGCCGCATGAGTCCGGGCCAGTTGCTCGAGATGACATTGGAGCCCAGCGGTGGTTCGCCGACCGGCAAACCGACCGGCAAGGTGCTGGCCATCGGCCGCCTGGTCAACCTGGGACAGATCGACAGCTGACGGGAGCACTCTCTGCCCAGGCTCGCCCGCCCTGCCACGGCATGCCTTCTCATCAGAGGCTCGCCGTGCAGGGCGGGAGGCGCCATGCTCTCGGAGGTCCCCCCCAGGCCATGGGGAGCAAGGTCAGCGCAATGGCAACATCAGCGCCAGACACGAACGCCAGACACGAAGAAGCCCCGCCATGGCGGGGCTTCTTCGTGTCTGGTCAACCGTCTCTTCAGCAGATGCTCAAGGAAAGTGTCAACTCAGCTCTCGGTACGCTCGAGCCAGGATTCGACGGTTTCGGCACCGTGCTCTTCCTTCCACTCTTTCAGCTGCTTGTGATTGCCACCACGGGTCTCGATCACTTCACCGGTATTCGGGTTCTTGTAGACCTTCAGCTTGCGCTTGCGACGAACGCCGCCAGCCTTGGTTTCCGCGCTCGCGGCAGCTGCCGGCGTCTGGCTGGCTTTCGGATCCAGCAGGCCAATCACGTCGCGAGTGGACTTGCCGTATTCACTCATCAGGGAATCAAGCTTGTCCTTGAATTCCAGCTCATTCTTCAGGCGATCATCGTTGCGCAGGCTTTCCAGTTGCTCTTGAAGTTTCTTGAGCTCTTGTTCTTTCTGCATGAAATCGGTCAACAGGGACATGGGGTTCTCCAAGGGTATCGGGACAGTCAGGAATTCACTTCCGGAAACAGGTGCTGCGAAAGAATTCGCCGATCAACAAATAACAGCTGCTTCCTGGATTTGGCTCACGCAGGGACTTGGGACAGTAAGACCCTACAGAAGCTGAAGGGATTATAGACCAAGCATGTCCACGCCGTGAAGCACTAATCAACTAACGACAAGTTAATCAAGCGCTCTCTGGAATGCAATAGCTGGCACTCGAAAAGATATGTGAATTCAAAATAGTCTCTGCCTGCAAATATCGTTAATTAGAATCGACATGAGCCTAGAGTCCCTATATGGCGGGCGTCAGCGGCCATCAGGCGGTATTGTAGAATCACATCGACATCACAGGCAGGTAAATTCTCTCGCTGGCAAGCCGCAGCTTTCATGAAGTATTCATATTGTGACTTTTTCAGTAGCTCTTTCATCACACATCATCACTCCGAGTCCCTCTTGTTCTTGAGCGTATCCTCAAAAGCATGCAGACACAGAGGAAAGTAAACCTTCGCTTCAGCTCCACCAATCCCCCAGCACTATTTCCGCCGGCAATATTAGAGACATCACCCCCTCCAGAAAGTGACACTTCACAAATCATGTCAACCTGATAAAGTGGTCAAGGTTAACAAAGAGGTTCAATTGCCGTCAGCGTCGATGGAGAACATCATGTCCTACCCCCAGACCGCCTCACATGCCGATCAGCCACAAGCGCTTTGGCATCCGTATACGCAGATGCACGCGATGCCTGCCCCGGTTGAGGTCGTGGGCGGAGTCGGGCCGCGCATGACACTGAGTGACGGCGAGACCCTGCTGGACGCAACCTGCTCCTGGTGGTGCATGATCCATGGCTACGGCCATCCTCGACTCGTCTCCGCGATTCAGCAGCAAGCGGCTCAATTGTGTCATGTGATGCTCGGGGGCATTCGGCATCAACCGGCGGTGGCGCTGGCCGAGGCACTGGTGCGCATCACCCCGGAGGGGCTGAACCACGTGTTCTTCTCGGACAGTGGCTCCGTCGGCATGGAAGTCGCCATGAAGATGGCAGTGCAATACCAGCAACAGCGTCAGGATCGTGATGACACTCGCGGGCGGACGCGAATGCTGTCGTTGATGAAGGCCTACCACGGGGACACGGCAGGCTGCATGGCGGTCTGCGACCCGGAAGAGGGCATGCACTCACTGTTTGCCGACTTCCTGCCCAGACATCATTTCGCGCCGGCACCGACGGCGGGATTCACGGCGCCATATGAAGAGGTCCTCGGTGACATCGCAGCGCTGCGCAGAGAGCTCGAGACGCATGATGACATCGCCGCCCTGCTGATGGAGCCGCTGCTCCAGGCAGCCGGCGGCCTCAACATGTACTCGCCTCACTACCTGAAAGCGGCACGTGATTTATGTGACGAGTTCGGTGTGGTGTTGATCTTCGATGAGGTCGCGACAGGATTCGGACGTACCGGAAAATTGTTTGCCTGTGAGCATGCAGATGTGACGCCCGATATCATGGTGCTGTCAAAAGGACTGACGGGAGGGTATCTGGGACATGCTGCCACCCTCGCCCAGAGCCATATCTTTCATGCCTTCGATGGCAAGGATGCCAATACTGCCTTCATGCATGGCCCGACGTTCATGGGCAACCCATTGGCTTGCCGAGTGGCACTGGAAAGCCTCAAGGTTTTCGAGGAAGACGATTATCTCGGCAAGATCGCCAGCCTCAATCAGGTACTACGAGAGGAACTCGCGGATTTCTCACATCCCGCTATTGGTGACATACGCGTATTGGGAGCCACTGCCGTGATAGAAGTTCACGATGCAGCAAGTCTTGAAGGGGCTCAGGCTCACGCTCGTCAGCAAGGGGTCTGGTTGCGACCGTTCGGCCGCTGGCTCTATACCATGCCGGCATATATCACCTCACACGACGACTTGCGCAAGATCACGCATGCCATGAAGAGCCACTTTACCGACAATCTCTGAGGCAAGACGTCAGGACAGGGATCTGCTCGGCTGCCTGTCGGCTGACGGGGAGTGACTGAGAGTGACGATCGCCCTCATCACTCCCCTCTTCTTCCTTCACTCTTCTCTCAACTCCTATCTTCTCTCTTCTCTCAACGCCGAGATTCGAGGCCCATCTCCCGGCAGGGGAATGCGGTCGGAAGCGCTCAATCTCCCCAGAGACGCCGCTCGAGGCGCGCATGTGCATCTGCCGTCAGCATCCCGCCCTTCATCAGTTTCTTGAGAAAATGACGATAGCGGCGGGCGATCTTGCGGCGCGCCAACCAGGCGATACCGGTGGCGAGGGGGATGAAGTCCGGATTGGAGATACCATCGATCAACCACAGGCGCGGGGATTGATGCTCGCGAAACTGGACCACGATGTTGCGATCATTGAGGTCGGACGGTATCAGCCAACGCTTGTCGAGATAGCGATAGAGGTTGGCCAGCTCATCCATCAATGCCTCCTCCCCCACCCGCTCGGGAGTTTCATGACAGACCTCTCGCAGACGGCGCGAGGTCGTGCCGTCATCGTCGAGTATCAGATCAAAGACCAGCCCGAGGCCCTCTCGGGTCGCCACGCTGCCATGATAGGCAGGCACGTAGGACCAGTCGTGCACACCTCGCCTCACGAGCCCTTCGAAGTAGCGCTGCTCGCGCTGATTCTGGCGGCTTCCTTTGTCGGGATAGCGCGGTACCTTGATGCAGCGCCGAGGATCACGGGGGTCCTGATAGACACGGCGATCATTGCCCATGCCGATGACACGGGCATTTTCAAGCTCCAGCATGCGCTCTCCTGTTGAATAACGCCTGCGACTGCAGCCGCCGGGCAGCGTGGCATTCTACAAAAAGCCCTTCCCTTGCGCCAACCGTGCCGCCGGCGGCCGCGTTCCATGAGGTCATTCATCGGCCATTCAGCTTGGGACCTCGCTCTGGTATGATAACGCGCCGTTTTCTGGCAGTTTCAGGACGAAACCGCCTGACGTAAGCGATCAGCACGACTTGCGAGGTATTGCCCGGGATCGGGTGGCCGCGCACACCTGCAACCCCCGCTCCATAGGCACATCTCCCTTAATGAGGTACTCGCATGAATGCGGTAATACTGGCCGTTCTGGTCATGGTCGGCCTGTCACTGGCCCGAGTCTCGGTCGTCTTCGCTCTGGTGGCCGGCGCCTTGGTCGGCGGCCTGTTCAGTGGCCTGTCTCTGACTGACACTCTCGGCGCCTTCAACGACGGCGTCGGCGGTGGTGCCAAGGTCGCCCTGGCCTATGCCACGCTCGGTGCCTTTGCCGTGGCCCTGTCTCGCTCCGGCCTGCCGGATCTCCTTGCGGCACGCCTGATCGGCATGCTCAATGGAGAGAGCACCCCTCGCCGTCAGACCGCCATCAAGTACGGCTTGCTGGGCAGCGTGACATTGGTGGCGATCTCGTCCCAGAACCTGATTCCTGTCCACATCGCCTTCATTCCGATCCTGATTCCGCCACTGCTGGTGGCCATGAACCGCCTGCGCCTGGATCGCCGCGCCGTCGCCTGTGCCCTGACCTTTGGTCTGACGGCTCCCTACATGCTGCTGCCGGTGGGCTTCGGTTCCATCTTCCTCAATGACATCCTGCTGGCCAACATCAATGAAGCGGGCCAGGCAATGGGGCTGGAAGTCACCCGCGGCATGGTGCCGATGGCGATGGCCATTCCGGTAGGCGGCATGTTCCTGGGACTGCTGACTGCGGTCTTCGTCTCCTATCGCAAGCCGCGTGACTACGCCAATCGCGAGATCAAGTCGACCAACGTCCCGCACCATACTCCAGTGCACGCACCATCCCGCAGCGGCCTGATCATGGCTGGGGTCGCCATCATCGCCGCCCTGGGCATCCAGCTCTATTCCGGCTCGATGATCCTAGGCGGTCTGGTCGGCTTCGCCATTCTTTCCCTGGGTGGCCTGTTCAAGTGGAACGAAGCCGACGACCTGTTCACCTCCGGCATGCGCATGATGGCCCTGATCGGCTTCATCATGATCTCGGCAGCCGGCTTCGCCTCCGTCATGAAAGCCACGGGTGATATCCAGACCCTGGTGGATGCCTCCTTCCACATCATCGGAGACAACAAGCCGTTGGCCGCGCTCGTCATGCTGATGGTCGGACTCTTCATCACGCTGGGCATCGGCTCCAGCTTTTCCACCATCCCGATCATCGCGGCGATCTATGTCCCGCTGGCCCTGCAGTTCGGCTTTTCCCCCCTGGCGACCGTCGCCCTGATCGGCACCGCGGCCGCACTGGGCGATGCTGGCTCCCCCGCCTCCGACTCCACGCTCGGCCCGACGGCAGGCCTGAATGTCGATCAACAGCATGATCATATCTGGGACAGCGTGGTGCCGACCTTCATCCACTACAACATCCCGTTGATCGTCTTCGGCTGGGTGGCGGCGATGACGCTGTAATCCGCCGGCCAGGGTAGCCTGGCAACGGCAACAGGAAATACGACAACGCCCGGCAGGCATCACGTCTGCCGGGCGTTGTCATATCTGGACGAAGAATGAGGCGACACGCCACCTGATACTGGACAGCCATCCAGTCTTTTAGGATGATGCGCGAATGCGCAAGATCCTTCATGCTGACTGCGATTGTTTCTACGCCGCCGTCGAGATGCTTCGTCACCCAGAGTGGCGCGAGGTGCCCATCGCCATCGGTGGCCGCACCGAGCAACGTGGCGTGATCGCCACCTGCAATTATCCGGCTCGCGCCTTCGGCGTCCGCTCTGCGATGTCCACAGCGCGCGCCCTGCGCCTGTGTCCGCAACTGATACTCGTCCCCCCCGACTTCGAGCGCTACCGTGCCGTCTCGCAGGAGATCCAGGCACTGTTTCACGAACTGACACTCCTGGTGGAACCTCTATCGCTGGACGAAGCCTACCTGGACGTCAGCGATATCGAGGAATTTCAGGGAAGCGCGACCTGGATGGCGCGCTGGCTGAAGGAAGAAGCCCTGAAGCGCACCGGGATCACGCTGTCGATCGGCGTGGCCGCCAACAAGTTCCTGGCCAAGATCGCGAGTGACTGGGAGAAACCCGATGGCCTGACGGTGATCACGCCAGAGTCCAGCGACGCCTTCATTCGTAAGCTGCCCGTCGGCAAGCTGCATGGCGTCGGCCCGGCCACGCTGGCCCGCCTCAATCGGCTGGAGATTACCACCTGCGATGACATCCGCACGACACCACTGACCACACTGGTCGAACACTTCGGCAAATTCGGACATCGCCTGCATGAACTCTCTCATGGCATTGATGACCGCCCCGTCAAGGTCGAGAGAGAGCGGAAGTCCATCAGTGTCGAACGCACTTTCGATCAGGATCTTCCGGATCTCTCCGCCTGCCTCGCCAAGCTTCCCATGCTGATGGAGCGCCTCGGGGAGCGTCACGCACGCCAGGAACAGCCGGTGCTGGCCAAGCAGTTCGTCAAGGTACGCTTCAACGACTTCACCAGCACCACGCTGGAAAGCCTCCTCCCCGCCTCCACCCTCTCATTGCCGGACGCCAGGAGTTTCGCACTGCTGATGGAGCAAGCCTGGCAACGTGGCCATCGACCGGTGCGCCTGCTGGGAGTCGGTGTCCGACTAAAGGCCCACGAAGAGACGCAACAGCTGGGGCTGTTCTGAGAGGGTGCCGCGCCTGACTGGCAACCTTGACGGACGGATGACAGGCATAAAAAAAGCCAGTCACAAGGACTGGCTTGTCCGGTCATCGATACCCCAAGGGTATCGCCGGAAGGGTCGTGAAACCCGCTCAAGGAACCATCGCAACCTGCAATGCAGGCAGGAAGCGAGAGTGGGCGAACAGCTCTGCGCATTGAACGACGCAGCCACTCTCGGCAAACACCTGCGGGGAGCATGAGATGCTCGACCCGCAGGTGTCAGGAAGGAATGCCCAGATTCATCGATGATGATGACAGTCCATCCGCTTCAACTGTCAGCATCATATCTTTTAGCCCGCAAACTAAAAAGCCGATCCACAGCAACAGTCCCATGCCACAACGGCACCGGATCAACGCTGACTCAATGGCAACCGTTGGATGCACTGGTTGGATCACTGGACGGGCGATGGGCGCCAGGATGAGGCGGGTTGTTGCCCCCGGACAGCAGCCGCTGGATATCCGCCGCCGCCATGGGCTTGTAGAAGTAGTACCCCTGAATGAGATCACAGCGCATTTCGCGCAACAGCTCGAGTTGCTGGATATTCTCCACCCCCTCGGCCACCACCTCCAGCCCCAGTCGATGCCCGAGGAAGACCGTCGCTTCCATGATGGCGCGATCCTTGGGTTCCTGAGCACATTCGATCACGAAGGAGCGATCGATCTTGAGCGCCGTCACCGGCAGCATCTTGAGGTAGCTCATCGAGGAGTAGCCGGTCCCGAAATCATCGATCGCGATCTTGTAGCCTCTGTCGTGCAGGGCACGCAGGCTATCGCGCACCTTGACGTCAGCATCGATCAACACGTTCTCGGTCAGCTCGATGCCGATGTCCCGTGGCGTCAGGCCATATTCCGCCACGCATGCCTCAAGACGCTGGAAGACGTCGCTGTTGATCGCCTGACGCCCGGAGATATTGATATCGATCCGATAGCCCTTGATCCCCATGGCATGCCACTCGGCCTGCTGGCGACATGCCTGACGAATCACCCAGTCACCCAGGCGCTCGATCAGATTGGTGCGCTCTGCCACCTTGATGAAGTCAGTCGGGGGAATGGGCCCCTCGGGCGCATGCCAGCGCATCAGCGCCTCTACCGACTCGATACGCTCACTGCGCGCCGCGACCTGAGGCTGGAAGTGGAGGAACAGCTCGCCACCCCCATCCTCGCTCAACAGCGTCTGAAGGCGCCCCGCCAGATGATGCTGATGCAGCATGGCATCGCGCACTTCCTGGTTGAAGAACTGATATCCATCACGCCCGGCCTGCTTCGCTCGGTGCTTGGCGACGTCTGCATTGCGCACCAGTTCCGGCGCATCATTGCCATTCTCGGGATAGAGGCTGACGCCGATGCTCAGACGCAGCAACAACTCACGCCCTTCTATCTGGAAGGGGCGCTGGAAATCTTCGCGGATCCGCTCCACGACCGACAAGGCATCACTTTCATAATCCAGGCGCGGCATCGCCATGACGAATTCATCGCCGCCGAAGCGTGACAGTAGATCCTGACTCCGCTGGAACCCCTGCAAGCGCGACGCGACGCTGCGAATCACGAGGTCCCCCATCTCATAGCCCTGGGTATCGTTGATCTCGGTGAAGTGGTCGATATCCAGGAACAGCACCATCAAGGTATCGCCGTGACGCTGACACTCCCCGAGCATGTTCTCGAGCTCAGTCTCGAACGTCTGCCGATTGGGCAGTTCGGTCAGCGGATCGAATCGCGTCATGTAGTCCAGCTCACGCTGAACCTTGCGCTCGCCCGCCAGATCGATGTCGATGCAGAACATCAATGGATTGTCCGACCGCTCACCCAACATGACGTGGTGAGAGAACACCGGCACCGGTGCGCCTGACTTGTGCTTCAGCTCAAGCTCGCTCGCCGGGATCTGGGTGCCGTGATTGACCCACGCGTGGTGGGCATCCACCACGATGTCCGCCATTTCATCCGGTATCAGCAAGGCTTCAAGACAACGCCCTCGAGCTTCCTGCTCGCTGAAACCATACAGTCGCTCGCTGGCCTCATTCCAATAGATCACTCGGCGCTGGCTGTCGTACCCCTGCACTGCCACGCGTGGCAGGCTTTCCAGCAATTCGCGAAAGCGCTGGTCACTGGCGGGGAGTCCCATGCTGGCCGAGGGGCCAACAACACTAGTCTGCATGACCGCCTCCTGCGTGTGCTGTTGATATGCCATCTGACGATGACGAATCAGCATGATGCCCGCAGTTGCGCCAATAATCACCATCAGCAGCGCTGAAGGCCAGCGGCCGATGATGTCCTGCACTGCCACGACCCCCACCAGCAGGCCGATCGCGATGGCAGCGACCACTGTTCCAAAGAGCGCAATTCCAGTCGCTCTTCCGGTCTGACGAGACCCATCTGCCATGATCCAGGATACCTCCCCTACCATCTTGTCTACCGACCGGTGCTCGGCGGGGACACGCACGTTGCCTGAATCCGCTGAGTTATCGCGATATACATCACTGGAGCCAATAGCAGTCTAAGTGTCTGCCTCGCATAAACACAGTGCCAAACCCGCCGTGACACACGCCTCCTCTCAACGCTACCAGCACCTGCGTCACGCATTGCCCATGCCGTTTTTCGCCGAAAGGCGACAAAGAATACCGCTCATGACTGACATGATGCCAGGAGATCAGACCTCTAATACCCCTCCATCGCCCAGACGCCCATATTGATGATACTTACGCAAGATTAACGCTCTAAGCCGCGCGCTTGGTTTGACTCTCTCTCATGCATCTTCCCATTCTCCTCGACGTTGCGAACGCAACACCTTCCAACAGGCGCTAAATGCCGAAACATCGAGGAATTCTTGCATGAACATCGTAAACCGTGGTGTACGTCAGCTGGCCGATGCTTCCCGTAAACTCACTCTGGACCAGAGCGCTCTCAACGATCGCTACCCGGCAACGTCATCAGAGGATAGCGCTCTCTCGCTGCCCAGGATCTCTGAGTACTGGCCGACAAGCGTGCATGAGGAGCTGGCTCGTCAGCACTGGAGCAAGGCAACGATCACTCCACACATTGACTTGAACGCCTGGCAGGGTTTCCTGGACAACCTTCCCCGTGACCCTTACGTCAACACACGCTGGAAGCGCATGTCCTGGCTGCACCTGAATGACCAGATGGAAGTCGAAACCCTTGGCGAGTGCCCGATGGCACAGGGTGGACGCTTCAATGATGCTGCCAGCATGGCGGACCGCCTGAGATACTACGATCCGCTGGAAGCGGCGTTCACCGAGCGCGACGACGTGCGCGCCTTCGTCAAGGCCTGGGCCGACATGTGGGGCATCGGGCCGCGTGAGCCGATCCTGATGCAGATCACGGGTGTCCGCGGCGACGGCACCATCGACCCTCTCCAGGGACAAGGCATTCACGCCGACGGCTGCAAGTACTTGAGCATTCTGGTACTCAATCGCGAGAACGTCAGTGGTGCCATCAATACCCTCTACCGCGACAAGGCCGGCAGCGAGTTGCTGGCGACCACCGAGCTGGCACCGGGAGAGGTTCTGCACATCCATGATGACCAGCTGTTCCACAGCGTCAGCTCCATCACTCAGGATAACGCGGGCCAGCACTTCGAGCGCTTCATCATCATCATCAACTGCTCATTCATCGATGAGTTCCAGAACCGCATGCTGCGTCGTCACTTCCCAGGGGCAGTCCTGAACGACTGCGAGTGAAGCCATTCGAATTCACTGAGCAGACTGGCAACCCGGTGTCCGGGCATCGCCCGCACAACTGCCTCGACGACAGCTTTCCTCATCTCATCCTGGGGGATCGGTAGCTTCCGAGGCCTCCCCACCTGACCTGCACTCAAGCGTCGCAGCACGCTACCTGAGCACGACACGAGGAACCAGCCGGGCAACCGGCTGGCCTGGCGTGCCACTCCTGACTAGCCCGAAGGCCTCAGCCTGACCGCGACCTGCCCCCTCCTGCAACAGCCCCGCCAACGGCTTCCGCCTGCATGCCAAGCGCATCGGTTTCATTGTCCGCGCGCCATGTACAGGCGATATACTCGACTCATGACAGAGGCGTTGCCCACGATGCGCCTTCCACGACAGGAAATCCTCATGACGCTTGAATCAGGACTGACCTTCTTCCTTGCCATCTTCCTCTTCGGGATCACTCCCGGCCCCGGAATCCTCGCCCTGATGGCGCGTGGCATGAGCCAGGGAGGCAATGCCTGTGTCCCGATGGCCGTCGGCATGAGCCTCAGTGACGTCTGCTACATGCTGGCGGCCGTCTTCGGTCTCTCGGCACTGGCGACCCATTGGAGCGAGCTCTTTCTGGTCATCCGCCTGCTGGGGGCCGCCTATCTGATCTACCTGGGGTACAAGCTCTGGACCTGCCGGCCCAGCCTGGAAGACACGGAAATTCCCGACATGCGCGGAAGCTGGTGGCGTGGCTTCCTGCAAGGCTTCCTGATCTCGGCCTCCAACCCTAAGGTCATCCTTTTCTACATCGCCTTTCTGCCGACCTTCATGGACATCACCCGCCTGAGTGGTGGCGATATCGTGATCGCGGCCGCTCTCAATCTCAGTGCCTTGCTGATCGGGGTCGTCCCTGTCGGTTACGCCGCAGGCCGCATTCGCCGCCATCTGCGCTCGACGCGAGCCGTCAGACGCCTCAACCGCAGCGCTGCCAGCCTGATGATCGGTGCCGGCAGCTACCTCGCACTGCGTGGTTGAGCACCGGCCTCCTGCGCCAGTCTGGCCGCCGATACGAGAACGCCCCTGTCAATCACATGACAGGGGCGTTCTCTTCGATCACTGAGGCAATTCGCTCAGGTCATGCAACGGATGGCACCGTTACTGACGGATACCTTCCACCACCAGGTACATGTCGACCGTCGCGGCCGCCGGCCCAAGCTTGGAGGTGTCGATGCCATAGTCGGCGAGCTTGAGCGTGGTGGTGCCCTCGAAGCCCTGACGATAGCCGCCCCAGGGGTCTTCGCCACCGCCGATGTGATCGACATCGATGGTGATCGGCTGCGTCTCGCCATGCAGTGTCAGATCCCCCGTCAGCTTGCCGGCACCATCACCGGAAGAGGTGAACCCGGTGGAGACGAAAGACGCCGTCGGGTACTCGGAAGCATCCAGGAAATCAGCGGACTTGATGTGCTTGTCTCGCTCGGCGTGGGCGCTGTCCAGGCTGTCGACATCGACTTCGACCTTGACGCTTGACGCCTCGGGCTGACCCTCGTCATAGCGGAAGGTCCCCGTGAAGTCCTTGAACTCACCCAGGACGTAGGAGTAGCCGAGATGGCTGATCTTGAACTGGATGAAGGCGTGCTGGCCCTTGGTGTCAATGACATAGTCCGAGGCCTGAGCCTGGCCCGCCATCAAGGGGAGTGCCGCTGCCAGAAGGCCGCCAGCGAACGTCTTGCCCAGCGAGAAGGCCTTGGGTGTCAGGGATGTGTCGTTCATGTCCTAGCTCCTTGAGGATTCGTCATGCATGGTGCCGCCGTGGTGGCCGGCAATTCCTTTCAGCGCAGCGGCCAGAGCATACGTCGCAACGTGTCCTGGCCCTCCATCAGATGATGCTTGAAGGCGGCAGCGGCGTGACCAAGCGACAGGATGACAAGCGCCCAGGCCGCGTACCAGTGAACGTCTCCTGCCAACGTCGCCTGATCCTTCATCCCGCTGAGCAAGGCAGGCACGTCAAACAGCCCGAATACGCTGATGGCTCGTCCATCCGCCGTCGAGATCAGATACCCCGAGATCATCACCAGCAACAGCAATGCATACAGCAAGGCATGCCCGATGCGCGCCGCCCGCTGCTCGATGCGGGAGCCATGCGCCTGTGGCGTCGGCTGCATGGCTCGCCAGACAAGGCGCAGCAACGTGATCACGAACAGCACCACGCCCACGGAGCGATGCCACCAGGGACCCAGCTGATACCAGCGATCATAATAGCCCAGTGATGTCATCCACCACCCGAGGGCGAAGAGCCCGATGATGGCCAGCGCCGACAGCCAGTGCATCACGATGACGGGCCAGCCCCACCCCCGACGACTATTGCGCCACATGCTTGTCTCCCTGTCCTGTCATCCAACGCGCCGAGCGTGAGCCCACCTGCCGTGATCGACGCTCTGAACCGCGATACGACACCGTATCGTGATGATGCCTTCCCATGGCTGCCAGCTTACCCACTGGCCTGCCACGCGCCAAGCGATAGTCCCACCCCTTTCTCATCATGCCGCGCCAGCCATGCCGGCGCTGAGCGCTCTCTTCCCGAGACACCGGCCACCGTCACGACCGAGCAGATGCAGAAACGCCCGGCATGGCCGGGCGTTCCCTCACGACGGTGCTGGTCGACTCATGCAGACGCCAGGCGATCCAACCCAAGCGCCAGATCACGCTTGATGTCATCGAGATCTTCCAGGCCCACTGCGATACGCACCATGCCGTCCACGATACCGGCGGCCGCTTTCTGCTCATCACTCAAGCGGCCATGCGTGGTGGTGGCAGGATGCGTGATGGTGGTCTTCACATCACCGAGGTTGCCGGTGATCGACAGGATGCGCGTGGCATCGATGACCGACCAGGCCCCTTCACGGCCTCCCTTGATGACCACCCCCAGCACGGCACCGAAGGCCTTCTGCTGAGCCTTGGCGAGTGCATGCTGCGGATGACTCTCGAGGCCTGAATAGTGGACGCGCTCGACCGCAGGATGCGCTTCCAGCCAGTGCGCCAGCTCCAGCGCACGTGCACAGTGGGCCTCCATGCGAATGTTGAGCGTCTCCAGTCCCTTGAGGAAGACCCAGGCATTGAAGGGGCTCAGGCAGGGCCCGCACGTCCGCACCACGCCGAAGACCTCTTCCATCAACGCGCTGCTGCCGACCACTGCCCCGCCCAGGGTACGCCCCTGACCATCCAGATACTTGGTGGCGGAGTGGATGACGATATCCGCGCCCAGGGTCAGCGGACGCTGCAATGCCGGGGTACAGAAGCAGTTGTCGATGGCAAGCCATGCATCATGTTCATGTGCCAGCGCTGCCAGCGCCTTGATGTCACCGATCTCGGACAACGGATTGGAGGGTGTCTCGGCGAACAGCAGCTTGGTGGACGGTGTGATGGCCGCGCGCCAGGCCTCGAGATCCCCCAGTTCGACGAAGCGCGTGGTGATGCCCAGCTTGCCGAAGTACTTGGTGAACAGGCTCACACTGGAGCCGAAGATGGAACGCGAGGCGACGATCTCATCCCCGGCTTCCAGCAGGGCCAGCACGGTGGACATGATCGCGGCCATGCCGGAGCTGGTGGCCACGCAGCGCTCACCGCCCTCCATTGCCGCCAGTCGCTCCTCGAAGAAGCGCACCGTCGGGTTGGTGAAGCGCGAGTAGATGTTGCCGGCTTCGTCACCACCGAACTTGGCTGCCGCCTCGGCCGCACTGCCATAGACGAAGCTGGACGTGGTGTAGATGGGCTCGCCGTGCTCCTGCTCACCGCCACGCAAGTGACCGGCGCGGATGGCGAGCGTCTCCAGTCCCAGCTCATCGCGGGAAAGGTCGGCGCGGGAAAGATTGTCGTCGTGCATGGTGTCCAGTACCTCTACTGATGGAATCCGCTGATCTCTGTCTCGGATGACATGGCTCACGGGATTGTCAGGTCACGCGCCGCGGGCGCTTCTTTCATGAGCCGGGAAACAGAGCAGAAAGCTGTCGGTCAATGTTACCGGTTTTGAACGCGCAACGGGCCCCGGATTTCTCCGGAGCCCGTTGCGAATCACTCACCCTGCCATGACCTGTCACGCGAGACAGGTCATGGGGTCAGTCGATGTCTTCGGAATCGTTGTGCAGATCCACGACCGCGTGGGTCTCGCCTGCGTTCTTGGCACCATCGTTGCGTGAGGCCTGCAGGTCGTTGAGGTAGGCCTCATCGATATCGCCGGTCACGTAGATGCCATCGAACACGGAGCAGTCGAACTCGTCGAGGGCAGGATTGACCTCGCGACAGGCGTCCTTCAGGTCATCGAGATCCTGATAGAACAGACGATCCGCGCCGATCAGATCCGCGATTTCCCTCTCGGTACGACCATGGGCGATCAGCTCTTCCGCGGCCGGCATGTCGATACCGTACACATTGGGATAGCGAACCGCTGGCGCCGCCGAGGCGAAGTAGACATTCTTCGCGCCCGCCTCACGGGCCATCTGGATGATCTCGTTGCAGGTGGTGCCACGCACGATGGAATCATCCACCAGCAGCACGTTCTTGCCGGCAAACTCGATATCGATGGCGTTGAGCTTCTGACGCACGGACTTCTTGCGCAGCGTCTGCCCCGGCATGATGAAGGTACGGCCGATGTAACGGTTCTTCATGAAACCTTCGCGGTAAGTCACTCCCAGATGCTGAGCCAGCTCGAGAGCGGACGTGCGCGAGGTATCCGGAATAGGGATGACGACATCGATGTCCTGCTCCGGCCATTCCCGCACGATCTTGTCGGCCAGCTTCTCCCCCATGCGCATGCGGGTGCCGTAGACATAGGCACCGTCCAGCAGGGAGTCCGGACGCGCCAGATAGACGTGCTCGAAGATGCACGGCTTGAGTACCGGATCATCAGCGCACTGCAGGGTATGAAGCTGACGCTCCATGTCGATGAAGACGGCTTCCCCCGGTGCCAGGTCACGGATCAGCTCGAAACCGGCGACGTCCAGCGCCACGGATTCGGAAGCGATCATGTACTCGGTACCTTCAGCAGCCTCGCGCTTGCCGAAGCACGCCGGACGAATCCCGTGCGGATCACGGAAGGCGACCAGGCCGGTGCCGTTGATGATCGATACGGCGGCATAGCCGCCCTTGCAGCGACGGTGCACACGACGTACCGCATCAAAGACATCACCCGCGCCCAGACGCATGCCCTGCTTGCCCAGCTCGTGAGCGAAGACATTGAGCAGCACTTCGGAATCGGAGCTGGTGTTGATGTGACGCAGGTCGGAGGAGAAGAGCTCCTGCTTGAGCTGCTCGGAGTTGGTCAGGTTGCCGTTGTGCGCCAGGGTGATGCCGTAGGGCGAATTGACGTAGAACGGCTGCGATTCCGCCTCGCTGGAAGAGCCAGCGGTCGGATAGCGAACATGGCCGATACCCATGTTGCCCTTGAGTCGCTGCATGTGACGAGTGCGGAAGACATCACGCACCAGGCCATTGCTCTTGCGCAGCAGGAAACGACCCTCGTGCCAGGTCATCATCCCCGCGGCATCCTGCCCACGATGCTGCAATACGGTCAGCGCGTCATACAGCGCCTGGTTTACCGAGGCGTTGGCCATCAAACCTACAATCCCGCACATCCCGTCATTACCTCACTGATACACACTAGGAGAGGGAGGCGCCAGCCATCATCAGCGCGCCTCCACATGGCAATATGAGTGCTCACATGCCGCAATTGTCAGGCCTGCCCACACCACAGGCAACACCTGACCGATGGGTCAATCGATACCACGATGCTTGCTGCACCTCGACGCGCTGACCTGCTCGGGGGGGCGAACAGACAAAACAAAAGCGCCGAGCAAGAATGCCCGGCGCTTTTGTCGTCTCAAGGTGCTGCGGTGTCACCATCACGCTGCTGATGCTGCTGACGCATGAACTGCTCGGCGACCTGCTGACTGACGCCTTCACTCAGCGTGCGGCCTTCGTGGCGGGCACGCTCGAGCAGGCCACTCGCCTGCTGCTGGAAACCTGCAGTCTGTGAGGATGGAGCCGTCCCGTCCTGCGGCAACTGCCAATCTCCTCCCGTGTCCCACTCACGGTAGCGTGCCAGCGACCAGTCGCGCAGCTGCTCCAGCGTCGGGCGCAGCTGCGCCGCCTGCCAGTCCGCACTGTCACGCAGAGGTGTCAGGCCGACGACAGCCGTCACCAGTACCAGGATCACCGCCGCCCGAAGCGCGCCGAAGACACCCCCCAGCAGGCGATTGAAGCCCCCCATGCCGACCGCCTGGACCAGGCGTTCGAGCAGACGCAGCATCAGGCCCCAGACCAGCACCGTGCCCAGTACCACCAGCACGAAGCCGACCGCGGTGCGAATGCCCGGAGACAGGATCACCTCGTCGAGCAGAGCCCCGGCTTCCGCCCCGAACTGGCGTGCCGCCACCAGGGCCACCAGCCAGCCTGCCAGTCCCAGCGCCTCGCTGAGCAGACCACGCATCAACCCCAGCAACACGGAGATGATCAGCAACCCCAGACACAACCAATCGATCCAGACCAGCGCGTTCACTCACCCTCCTTCCGGCGTACCAGAAGGCCCTTGATATTGACCTGCTCCTGAAGGCGAGAGCGCGCGGACTCACCAATCTCGGAAGATTTGTAGGGACCGACGAATACCACGGTCAGATTGCCATCCCGCGCGACGCGATAGGCCGCGAATCCCTTGCTCTGCAGGTCCTTCTGGAGTCGCTCGGCGTTGGCCGGCTTGCCGAAGCTGCCGACCTGCACCGCCCAGCCACCGGCGGAAGAAGATGGCGCGCTGGCGGCAACGGCAGGCTTGGGCTCAGGCGCCGGTTTGGGCTCTGGCTTGGGCGTCGGGGCCGGCTTGGGCTGCGGTGTCGGCGCAGCCTTCGGCTCGCTGCTGGACACGGATCTGGTCGGCGACAGCTGCTGCGCCTCCGCCACGCGAGCTCGCGACTCGGAGGCGTTTTCGATGCCGGGTCCGGGATCACTGTCACGCACCTTGCCATTGCCATCCACGAAGGTGATGGGGACATCGGTACCAATCTTCAGCTCGCTGGGGGGCTGCGGTGCATCCACCGTCGAACGGTCGATATCCACCGGCTTGCCCAATGTCATCACCGGACTGGGACGCTCATCACGGGCCGGCGGCTCATCAAACAACATCGGGATGAAGATCACGCCCAGGGCCAACAGGATGACTGCGCCGCTGATCCGTTCTCGCTTGCCATATTTCATCGTGCCATCTCCCTTGCACCCGGATTCCAATGACCGCGGTCCTGCTTCACCTCAGGCATCCTCGTCGTCAAGCCATGCCAGCGCTTCGCCGACCGTGAAGAAGGAGCCGCAGACCAGCACCTCCCCCGCGGTGGCATGCTCCACCAGCCAATTCGCCGCCTCAGCGACCGAATCGCATTCCGCCAGCACGGTCCCCTGGCAGGCACGCACCACGGCAGCCAGCTCACTGGCCTGGCGAGCACGCTCGCCGCCCAGTGTCGCCACGACGAAGCCATCCACCACGGGCGACAGCGACTCGATCACGCCTCGTGCGTCCTTGTCTCCCAGCATGGCCAGCAGCACCAGACGCGGTCGAGCGGAACGCTCACGCGCCGCCAGACGACTGGCCAGATAACCTGCCGCATGCGGGTTGTGCCCCACATCCAGACACCAGTCACGCCCATGACGCTGGACCCATTGCATGCGCCCCTTGAGCTGGACATTGGCCATGGCATGGCGCACGCATGACACCTCAAGCGCCACACCGGCTGCGATGAGCGCATTCAGCGCACTGGCCGCGTTGTCGCGTGGCAGGCCGGGGTCCGGAAGTGCCTCGAGGGTCATGACGGGGTCGCTCAGTCGCTGCCAGCGCCAGAGCCCATCCGCTGACGACCTTGCCGGGGAGGCGAGGTCCTGCTCGCAGGCGTCCTGCCAGACAAAGTCCTGCCACAGCACCTGAGGCGTCACACCCAGCGAGCGGGCGTGCTCGGCACAGCTGCTCGGCAAGTGATCGGAGCCGAAGATGGCCGGGCGCCCTGCACGCAGGATACCCGCCTTCTCGAAGCCGATGTTCTCGAGGTCCGTACCCAGGAAGGCAGCATGATCCTGTGCCACGGTGGTGATCATCGCTACATCGCAGTCGATGATGTTGACGGCATCCAGACGCCCGCCGAGACCGACCTCCAGAATCGCCAACCGTGGCTGTCGCTGAGCGATCAACCACAGGCCAGCGAGCGTGCCGGCCTCGAAGTAGGTCAGGCTGATCACGCCCTGCCCATCTCCCGCATCCGAATGACGCGCCGAATCCACCTGCTCGAAGGCAGTGATCAGCTCGGCATCACTGGCGTGCTGCCCATCGAGGGTCACACGCTCGTTGTAATGCAGCAGGTGCGGAGAGGTGTAAGTCGCGGTCGTCAGACCATGCGCACGCCCGAGCGCCTCGAGCATGGCGACCGTGGAGCCCTTGCCGTTGGTACCGGCCACGGTGATGACCCGCTCGCCAATGCGACGAGCCCCGGGGCCGACAAGCCCCAGACGCTCAGCCACGCATTGCACGCGGGCGAGCCCCATGTCGATGCTGACGGGATGCTGGCGCTCCAGACGCGAAAGCCAGTCTTGCAGTGACAGCTCGCGTGGCACGGCCTCATGCAGGGCAGCAACGCTCAGCGGAGGCCGCTCACGGGACTGCAGCACCTCTCGGGTGCTGCAGTGGCCCGGCGCATTGGCCTGCTCAGCCATCGCGACGATCGCCTTGCGGCTTGTCGGCGGAGAATGTCTCGTCAAGCACGCTGTCAACCGCGGAGCGCGGCTCTGCAGGCTGCGGCTCGCTCGGTGCAGCCTCGACAGCCTCACCTTCGACGACGACTTCCGTGGCATCTACCCCCGGTGCCTGCAAGTCAGCCTTGACCGGCAGACCCTGCAGCTTGAGCAGGATGCTGGACAGACGCTCACGCATGTCGCGACGGTGGATGATCATGTCGACCGCGCCATGCTCGAGCAGGAACTCTGAACGCTGGAAGCCTTCCGGCAGTTTCTCGCGCACGGTCTGCTCGATGACACGCGGGCCAGCGAAGCCGATCAGGGCATTCGGCTCGGCAACGTTCAGGTCGCCCAGCATGGCAAGCGATGCCGATACGCCACCGAAGACCGGATCCGTCAGCACGCTGATGTACGGTACGCCTGCCTGCTTGAGCTTCTCGAGCGCAGCGGAGGTCTTGGCCATCTGCATCAGGGAGAACAGTGCTTCCTGCATGCGCGCGCCACCGGAGGCCGCGAAGCATACCAGCGGCACTTCTTCCGCCAGCGCGAGTTCGGCGGCACGCACGAACTTCTCACCGACGATGGCACCCATCGAGCCGCCCATGAAGCTGAATTCGAAGGCAACGGCCACGACAGGCTGTCCGGAAAGCGTGCCGCGCATGGCGACCAGCGCATCCTTTTCGGACGTCTGCTTCTGGGCGGCGCTCAGGCGATCCTTGTACTTCTTGGAATCGCGGAACTTGAGGCGATCGACCGGCTCCAGATCTGCCGCGATCTCCTCGCGACCCTCGCTGTCGAGGAACCAGGACAGACGGGCACGCGCAGTGAGACGCAGATGGTGGTCACACTTCGGGCAGACGTTGTCGTGCTTGGTCAGCTCCGGAAGGTACAGGACTGCTTCGCACTTGGGGCATTTACGCCACAGGCCATCAGGAATGGAGGTGCGCCGATCCTTGCGTTGGATACGGCTCATTGACGGCACAATCTTGTCAAGCCAGCTCATGGTGGGGAGGCTTCCGTTTTGCTGCTGTTCTGGGCACCGCTCGACGACTGTCGGCGGCCATGCGAGTTGGCACACGCCCACCTCTCCAGGAGGCAAGGACGTGGCGGGCAACGACTGACACCCTCTTCGCCCCCTTGTCTCGGGACGCTGGAGGAAGTCAGTGGCGCCAAAGGAAAAGACCGTGCAACCCATTGGTCGTACGGCCCCTTTTCCAGATTCTGGCAAACATTGTAGCGGCTTCGCCCCCCTTGCGGGTAGTGCGATATGCCAATTGCCTTGTGGAGTCCAGTGTTGCGCCTGTCCCGCGCAGGCCTTGCGGCATGCCGCGCAGGGCATCAGTGGAGTCAGTCGGCGGCTCGTACTGCCTGACAGAACGCCTGGAGGCGCTCCCATGACTTCTCGCCAGGGGCAGACTCTACCCCTCCCGAGACATCGACCGCGTGGGGCGCTACCTGCCTGACCGCCTCCGTCACGTTGCCGGCCTCGAGCCCGCCCGCCAGGATCACCGGCAGGGGCAATTCTCGAGGGATGCGCGACCAGTCAAAGGTCTCGCCCGTGCCACCGGGGACACCGGGACGATAGGCATCCAGCAGCAGACCGCGTGCGTCATGGAAGCGTTCTGCCTCTGCCGCCAGGTCGATCCCGTCACGCATGCGCAACGCCTTGATATAGGGGCGGCCAGCGGCGCGGCACTGCTCGGGCGTTTCGTTGCCATGGAATTGCAGCAGATCGAGATGCGGGGCAGCGGCGGCCACTTCGGCCTCACTGGCATCGACGAACAATCCGACACGCATCACGAATGCCGGCACCAGGCGCGAAAGCTCCGCCAGGCGAGCAACGTCCACCGCCCGCTTGCTGCCCGCCCACAGCACGAACCCCAGCGCATCGGCACCTGCCGTCACGGCGCCGGCGATATCCTGTTCACGTGTCAATCCGCAGATCTTGATTCGGGTACGCTGGCTCGCTCGAGCGCTCATCTCGGTCATGGGATCACTCCGTTCAACGTGAGGAATCATTCTGTGCGACAGGCGATCCTGCGGCAGGCGATCCTGCGGCAGGAATCGCTTGTTCATGTTCCCGACTGAGACGCTCGGCCTCACGGGCAACGCTTGCCAGCCGAATGGCTTCCTTTTCACTGAGCTTGCCTGCCGCCCGAGCCTCTTCGGCACCCTCGGCTTCGGCACGGGCCAGGCGTGAGCGTACCATCGGGCAATCCGGCAAGGGGCGCTCTCCCGTCCACTCCCCGAGATGGGCCACCAGACCAGGCCCGAGCGGCTCCCTGGGAAGCTCATAGCGCGGCGGGTAGATGACGTCGACGAAGTGAAGTCCCGTGGCTGCTGCCGTGGCACTCGAACGCGTGCGATCTCCCCCGCGCATCAGCTCGACGATCCACTCGACAGGCTTCTCGCCACGCCCGATGGCCATCAAGGTACCGGCGATATTGCGCACCATGTGGTGCAGGAAGGCATTCGCCTGGATGTCGATCATGACCAGCTGGCCGTGACGACTCACCTCGATGAAATGCACGTGGCGTCGTGGCGAGCGCGACTGACAACCTGCCGCACGGAAGGCCGAGAAGTCCAGCTCCCCTACCAGATGGGCGGCCGCCGCCTGCATGTCGGCGACATTCAGGGGTTCACGACACCAGGTGGCGTTGTGACGCTCCATCACCGGCCGAAAAGGCTGATTGATGATCATGTAGCGATAACGACGCGCGATGGCGCTGAATCGGGCATGGAAGTCATCGGGAACGGGGACCGCCCAATGGATGCCGATATCCGGGGGAAGATTGACGTTGCCGCCCATGCGCCATGCCTTGCGGCTGCGGCCCACGGGGGTATCGAAGTGCACGACCTGACGCACGGCGTGCACACCTGAATCGGTGCGCCCGCTGCAGTGGACGGTGATGGGAGTGGAAGCCACCTTGGAAAGCGCCTTTTCAAGCGTTTCCTGCACGGAGGGTGCGTGGCTGAGGCGCTGCCAACCGCAATAGCGGCTGCCATCATACTCGACGCCCAGAGCGATGCGCCCCGGGCGTCTTTCATTATCATCAAGCGGTGTAAAAAAGGGCATCAGGTCAGACCAAAGCGCTCCATCAACGCCAGCGCCTCTTCACGGATCATCCCGTCACTGGCGGAGGCGAGCGGCTCAAGCAGCGCTGCCGCTTGATCATCCTCACCATCCACCAGCAACTGGCGGGCTTCCTCGAGCTGCTGGAAGGCCACGCTGTCCTGGGCGCCAGCCCCTGCCCCTGCCATGCCGACAGAGGGATAGGCATTATCCTGATCCCCGGACTCGAACGCCACTTCCTCCACCTCGAATTGCGAGATATCACGACGAGGGACATCCACCTCTTCCAGCGTCATGCTATCCAGCGACGGCAACTCGTCGGCTGCTGAAAAGGCGCTTGCAGGCGCCACCTCGTCGCCTGAAGGTGCACTGGATTTCGCAGATTCACCTTCCTCATCGATGGAGGCGGAGGTAAATTCGACCGCCTCACCCTTGAGCGCCTCGTCCGCCTTCTCGGCACTTGCCACTGCCGCAGGCTCCACACCGTCATCAAGCGTCAGTTCCGGCGCCTGGTAATCTATCACGTTGTCACTGAAGAAACTGGTATCGGGTGCCGCCTTTCCGTGCTCGGGACTCTTGCCCTTGAGGCCGGGCTCGAATGCGACTCCCACGTCTGCCGGAGTGTCATTCGTGACGGCGGCATCAGCGTGCAAGTCATCCTCGAACGAGCCACTGTCCTGCCCTTCGCCTGAAGAGTCAGACACGTCACCTTCCGGCTCGCGCTCATCGTCCTGCAGGTTCGCGCCACCTGCCGCCAGCCTTTCAGAGGCTGCGCTGGCCGAGGATGGCACACGCAGGGACTGGGCATATTGACTGACGACACCGGAGAGATGCGTCACGTTGCTTGCGGCCACCGCGCCACCCATGGCGGCACGCATGGGGCTACCCATTCCGGCATAACGGTTGAGCAGCGCCTGAGCCTCTTCACGCTCTTCTGCATTGCCCGCCGCCAATACCTTCTCGCTTTCGTGATTCAGCGCCTCGAGATTGCCAAGCTCTCCATGCACACCCATCAGCTTGAGACGCAGGTCCTGACGACTCTCATCGTCTGCAAGACCGGCTTCCAGCAGGGCTTGCGCCTGATCGAAGCGTCCATAGGCGATGAAGATATCCGCCTCGCTGATGGCAGCGGCCTCAGGCTGGGCCAGAGGCTCAAGAGTGTGAGAGCCACGACTTGCCACTGCGGACGTCTCTTCCGGGACCTGTCTGTCAGCGGTACCCGCTGCAGCTCCAAAGGCACCCCGTGACGGGTCCTGCAGGTCCTGGTCGTTGTGACGCACGGCATCCGCGAAGCTCATGCTGGAGTCATCCTTCGGCCCCGAGCGACGACGCAGCAACAGCAACAGCAGCAACAGCAATGCTCCCGCCGCGCCGCCCACCATCATCAGATTGTCCTGTACCCACTTCCACGTCGCCTGCGGCCAGGGCTGGCTGGGCAACACGAGATTGCCTTCACCATCACGCGGCTGGCCCAGATCCACCCCGGCAGCGACCAGACTCTCGGGTAGCGTCAAGGGAGTGATGCCGCTGTTGACCAGCAGACGGTTCTGCTTGGCCAGCAATACCTTGGCCGTTTCCAGCTGCTCGGTACGCTCGGCCAGGGAAGCACGCAGTTCACCGACTTCACTGCGCAATGAAGCGACTTCACTACGCAGGTCGTCACGCTCCTGCTCCAGTTGATCCAGACGCTGCTGGTTGGTCAGCAACTGGTCTTCCAGCGATTCGAGGCGATCCGACAGCTCATCGATGGCCTGCTGGCTGCCTGCGGAAATCTGCGTACTGGCGGCCGCCTTGCTCGCCGGCGTGGCCTCTTCATCGATCAGCGTCAGGCGCGGCTTGCCGTCAGCACCCGCACTGGCGGGGCCGCTGGGAGCGGGCGCTGCAGCGGGCGTCTCACTGGCCGTGGCGGTATCCTTCGGAGACGCGGGCGTCGTCTTCTTGCTGGCCGGGGCAGGAATGGTCTTGCCTTGCGCCCCCGCGACCCACTGTTGATATTGCTCACGCACTTCGCGATCGGCCGCCGTGCGCGAGCGGCCCAGCATGGTGGCGCGATCGGGAACGCTCAGGACCACCCCCGCCCTCAGCTTGTTGATGTTGCCGCCCGGGAAGGCACTGGGATTGGCTTCCTGAATCGCCAGCATGGCCTGACGGATGCTGACCCCGGCATCCGGCCGCACGCGTCGTGCGATGGTCCACAGGGAATCGCCACTGCGTACCTTGATGCTTGACGGCGTTTCGCCCGCCGCGGGCGCAGCGCTTGCCGAGGACGACTGACCACTGTCACGGAAGACCACGGAACGCGAGGGTGTCGACCCCGTGTCGGCCAACGGACGTGAGCGCGCACCAGAAGGCGTCACCAGTGCCGGTTGACTGGAATAGCCCGCCGGATCGAACAGCAGCGTGACCTGACGCTGCAGCTTGCCATTGGGCCACTCGACGTCCAGCAGAAGATCCACATAGGGCTCACGTACCGCCCCGTTGGTGGTCAGCTGAAGATAATAGCGGCTGCCCTGCTGCTTGATGGCCACCTTGACGTCATCACTGACATAGCTGCGGTCCACACCGGCACGCGCAAAGGCGGCGGCATCGGAGACGTTCGCCTTGATCAGGCTGCTATCAAGCCCGGAGGTATCTGTCAGGCCGATGCGGGCATCCAGCGGTTGATTCAGATTCGAGCGCAATCGCGGCGATTCCATGCCGACCGCCAAGGCCTGAGCACTATAGATGGCGAAGGAGATCGCCAGTGCGAGAGGAAGCTTGCGTCCCATTGAGTGTCCCTTCGTATGCGACCGATTCAGTGTCCGGCCGGCGCATTATGTTACGTATTCTTACATATAAGATACCAGAGAGTCCGCCTCATGATTCAGGCAAGGCGCGACTCAGCCAGAAAAATTTCAACGCTAGCGGGCGTCGTCCCCTCTGATAGCCCACCTGCTCCCCGGATGACAGGAGTGACCAGCTCCACCTCATCCGGCTGACACGATACTCAAATATGCATACGAGATGCCATCATGCATCAACATCGCCAGCCAAATTCGCAAAAAATGCGCAAGCCGGAATGAAGCCGGTCAGTCATTGGAATGACATGCCGGTCATCTGATGCCCATGGCACTGCCGATCATCGGCACGACCGACCATCGCAATCACCCTTCATTGGGCATTCGGGACATGACCGGGAACCCGGACATGGTCCGCCAGGACATTCGCTAGGACATTCGCCAGGGACGTTCGAGTGCATGGACATTCGATTGCAGGATTTTCGATTGCAGAATTTTCGAGCGAAAAAAAGTCGCCCCCGGCTCCGAAGAGTCGGGGGCGACGTCTTGCATCACGCCATGGCACTCAACCGCGAGGGCCAGCCATCGTGATGATCAGGCAGCGCGATGTTCCCGCAGAATGGTCAGCATGCGCTTGAGCGGCTCCGCGGCCCCCCACAGCAGCTGGTCACCCACGCTGAAGGCAGACAGGTATTCACCACCCATCGCCAGCTTGCGCAGACGGCCGACCGGAACGGTCAGGGTGCCGGTAGCAGCAGCCGGTGTCAGGTGCTTGAGGCTGTCTTCCTTGGTGTTGGCGACGACCTTGACCCAGTCATTGTGCTTGGCCAGGCGGTCTTCGATCTCGTCCAGCGGCACGTCCTGCTTGAGCTTGACGGTGAAGGCCTGGGAGTGGGAGCGCATCGCACCGATCCGCACGCACAGCCCATCGATCATGATCGGGTTGCCCTGGCTGTCGAGAATCTTGTTGGCCTCGACACCGGCCTTCCACTCCTCGCGGGTCTGACCGGATTCCATCGGGGAATCGATCCACGGCAGCAGCGAGCCGGCCAGCGGCGCACCGAACTGCTGGGTCGCGAAATCATCGCCGCGCATGGTGGCGGTCACCTTGCGGTCGATATCCAGAATCGCGCTGGCCGGGTCTGCAAGCTCCGAGGCCACGCTGCCATTGAGCTGGCCCATCTGGGTCAGCAGCTCACGCATGTGGCGCGCACCACTGCCGGACGCCGCCTGGTAGCTCATGGAGGTCATCCACTCGACCATGCCGGCCTCGAACAGGCCGCCCAGGCCCATCAGCATCAGGCTGACGGTGCAGTTGCCGCCGACGAAGGTGTTGGCACCGGCACCGATCTTCTCATCGATCACGTGACGGTTGACCGGGTCCAGCACCAGCACGGCATCCTTCTCCATGCGCAGGGTGGAGGCCGCATCGATCCAGTCGCCCTTCCAGCCGGCTTCACGCAGCGGGCCGAACACCTGCTTGGTGTAGTCGCCGCCCTGACATGTGACGATGACGTCCAGCGCCTTCAGCTCGTTGATGTCGTTGGCATCCTTGAGCGCCGGCACCGGCGTGCCCACGTCCGGGCCGGCCTGACCGACCTGGGAGGTGGAGAAGAATACCGGCTCGATACCGGCGAAATCGTTGTCATCACGCATGCGTTGCATCAGCACGGAACCGACCATGCCACGCCAACCGACAAATCCGACTTTCAACATGCTTGTTCTCCTTGTTCATGCACGGCCGGGAACACGGAAGACACCGAAGCTCCCGGCACAGGAATGACCCGCAGCGAGCACAGGCAACTCACACGAGGCGAGCCTTGCCTAACGCTCCAGCCGCAGGTCCTGACACGAAAGCCCAGCGACGCACGCCAGGCTTCCTCATGATCATCTCGCGTGAACGCCACTCACGAGCGGCGTTCACGCGGGTCTTGCCTTACGCCTGGGCCTTGAAGGCGGCCAGCACGGCATCGCCCATCTCAGAGGTGGAGACCTTGCGAGTGCCAGCGTAGGCGATATCGGCGGTACGCAGACCTTCATCCAGCACCACACCGACGGCCTTCTCGATACGCTCGGCCCACGCCGCTTCATTCAGCGAGTAGCGCAGCATCATGGCCACCGACAGGATGGTGGCCAGCGGGTTGGCGATGCCCTGACCCGCGATGTCCGGCGCGCTGCCGTGGCACGGCTCATACATGCCCTGGCCGCTGGCATTCAGCGAGGCGGACGGCAGCATGCCGATGGAACCGGTCAACATCGCGGCCTCATCCGACAGAATGTCGCCGAACATGTTGCCGGTGACCATCACGTCGAACTGCTTCGGTGCGCGCACCAGCTGCATGGCGGCGTTGTCGACGTACATGTGCGACAGCTCGACATCCGGATAGTCGGCGGAGATGCGCTCCATCACGTCACGCCACAGCATGGTGACTTCCAGCACGTTGGCCTTGTCGACGCTGCACAGCTTCTTGTTGCGCTTCTGGGCCATCTCGAAGGCGGTACGGCCGATACGCTCGATCTCGGACTCGGAATAGACGTAGGTGTTGTAGCCGACCTGCTGTCCGTCGCGCGTCTCGATGCCACGTGGCTGGCCGAAGTAGATGCCACCGGTCAGCTCACGCACGATCATGATGTCCAGACCGGACACCACTTCCGGCTTGAGGCTGGAGGCCTCGGCCAGCTGCGGGTAGAGAATTGCCGGGCGCAGGTTGGCGAAGAGTTCAAGCTCCTTGCGCAGCCCCAGCAGGCCGCGTTCCGGACGCAGGGAGATATCTTCCAGCTTGTCCCACTGCGGGCCACCGACCGCGCCGAGCAGGATGGCGTCTGCCGCCTTGGCGGCGTCCAGCGTGTCCTTAGGCAGCGGATGGCCCGCCGCGTCATACCCTGCACCACCGACCTTGCCTTCGCTCAGCGTGATGTCCAGCCCTTCGCTGCGTGCGGCTTCAAGGATCTTCACGGCTTCGGCCGTGATTTCCGGGCCAATGCCATCACCGGGCAGAATCAGGATATTGCGGCTCATCTGGAACTCCTTGGGCCGGAGAGCATCCGGCAAGACCGACGGTTCACCGCCGGTGCTGAGACTGGGCTCGCTGCCACTCTGGACGGCGAGCCATGACGAATGTGTTGCGACTTCGGCGCTGACTGGCGTGACGCTGGACAGATCAGGCCGTCTTGCCATCGCGGAACAGCCACGGACGCTCGGCGCGATGACGCGTCTCGAAGCTGTCGATGGCGTCCTGATCCTTGAGAGTCAGACCGATGTCATCCAGGCCTTCCATGAGGCAATGCTTGCGGAAGCTGTCCACCTCGAAGGCGATCGACTCACCGGACGGCGTGATGACGGCCTGCGCCTCGAGATCGATATCCAGACGATACCCTTCCACCGCTTCGGCTTCCTTGAACAGGCGATCCACCGTGCCCTCGTCGAGGGTGATCAACAACAGGCCGTTCTTGAACGAGTTGTTGTAGAAGATATCGGCGAAGCTCGGCGCGATGACGACACGGAAGCCGAAGTCGGTCAGTGCCCAGGGCGCGTGCTCCCGCGAGGAGCCGCAACCGAAGTTGCGACGTGCCAGCAGCACGCTTGCGCCTGAGTAACGAGGCTGATTGAGCACGAAATCCGGATTCAGCGGACGCTTGCTGATGTCCTGTCCGATATAGCCCTCATCGAGATAACGCAGCTCATCGAAGAGGTTCGGGCCGAAGCCGGTACGCTTGATCGACTTCAGAAACTGCTTCGGGATGATCAGGTCGGTATCGACGTTGGCGCGATCGAGCGGTGCCACGAGGCCCTGCTGGCGAATGAACTTTTCCATGTCGGGCCTCCTCAGGCTGCGTGGGTATCGGAAGTAGGAATGGGGGCAAAGTCACGAACATCAACGAAGTGACCCGCAATCGCGGCAGCGGCGGCCATGGCCGGGCTGACAAGGTGCGTACGCCCACCGAATCCCTGACGACCTTCGAAGTTGCGGTTGGAAGTCGAGGCGCAATGCTCGCCGGCGCCCAACTTGTCGGCGTTCATCGCCAGACACATGGAGCAGCCCGGCTCGCGCCATTCAAAGCCCGCGGCGAGGAAGATCTCGTGCAGTCCTTCGGCTTCCGCCTGTGCCTTCACCAGGCCAGAGCCCGGCACGACCATCGCCTGCTTGAGGCTCTTGGCGACCGTACGGCCTTCGGCCACGCGCGCCGCTTCACGCAAGTCCTCGATACGCGAGTTGGTGCAGGAGCCGATGAACACGCGGTCCAGCTTGATGTCGGTGATCTTCTGCTGAGCGCTGAGGCCCATGTACTCGAGCGCACGGGTGATGCCACGCGCTTCGGTGTCATCGTTGGCGGCTGCCGGGTCCGGCACCACGCCATTGACGCTGGTGACCTGCTCCGGGCTGGTGCCCCAGGTGACCTGCGGGGCGATGTCTTCCGCCTTGAGCACGACAACCTTGTCGAATTCGGCGTCTGCATCGGAGACCAGATTGCGCCAGTCGGCCACGGCCGCTTCCCACTGCTGGGCGTTCGGCGCATAGGGACGGTCGCGCAGGTAATCGATGGTGATGTCATCGACCCCGACCAGACCGACCCGTGCCCCGGCTTCGATGGCCATGTTGCAGATGGTCATGCGGCCTTCCATGGAAATGTCCTGGATGGCGGAGCCGCCGAATTCGATGGCATAGCCGGTACCGCCGGCGGTACCGATCTCACCGATGATGGCGAGCACGACATCCTTGGCGGTGACGCCAGTGCCGAGACGACCATCGACGCGCACCAGCATGTTCTTCATCTTGCGCTGGATCAGACACTGGGTGGCGAGCACGTGCTCGACCTCGGAGGTGCCGATACCGTGAGCGAGTGCCGCGAAGGCACCGTGGGTCGCGGTGTGGGAATCGCCACACACCACGGTCATGCCCGGCAGGGTTGCGCCCTGCTCCGGCCCGACCACGTGCACGATGCCCTGACGCGCATCATTGATGGTGAACTGCTCGATGTTGAAGCTGTTGCAGTTGTCGTCGAGGGTCTGCACCTGGATGCGAGAGGTTTCATCCTCGATCCCCGCGATACCGGCAGCGCGCTCCTTGAGAGAGGTCGGCACGTTGTGGTCCGGCGTTGCCAGGTTGGCATCCAGACGCCACGGCTTGCGACCGGCCAGACGCAGCCCTTCGAAGGCCTGCGGCGACGTCACTTCGTGCAGCAGGTGACGGTCGATGTAGATGAGTGCAGTACCGTCTTCACGTTGCTTGACCAGATGCTGGTCCCACAACTTGTCATAAAGGGTCTGGCTGGCCATGTCGTGTCTCCTCGTGGCGCCCTACGGTAAGAGCGCTTGCTGCCTCGGGGCTCGTGGCGGCCCCTTGATGAGGTGTGTCGTCCAGTGTTGATGGCGGGGCGGTCGTGCGAGCCATGTCGCAGGTGGCTTGCCACCAGAGGCTCGAGCATCGCCGCCGCGTCCTGTGCATCAAGAGTACTCGGCGGCGATGAATAAAAGCAATTCATGTTTTTCATGCTTTGGATTCCCAGAAGGAATACCATTGCCTCAGCCGACATTCCCCCTGATCGCACGGAAGATCATTCTTCTGAATGCCCTCATGACAGGATAGCTGCCCCACATGGACACACCCTCTCTGCAGGCCTTCGTTGCCGTCGCGGAAACCGCCTCCTTCTCACTGGCGGCCGAACAGCTGCACCTGACACAACCCGCTGTCTCCAAGCGCATCGCGCAGCTGGAACAGCTCCACGGCGCGCGGCTGTTTGATCGCATCGGGCGGCGCGTCACCCTGACGGAGGCCGGCAACATCCTGCTGCCGCGGGCACGTGCCATTCTGGTGATGCACGATGACACGCGGCGCGCGCTGCGCAATCTGTCCGGCGAGGTAAAAGGCAGCCTGACGATGGCGACCAGCCACCATGTGGGCCTGCACCGTCTGCCGCCACTGCTCAAGGCCTTTACCATGTCCCATCCCGAGGTACGCATGGACATGCGCTTCCTGGATTCGGAACAGGCCTATCAGGGCGTACTGGATGGGGAGCTGGAACTGGCCGTCGTCACTCTGGCACCGCATCGCGATCCCAATCTGACGGTGGTGCCGGTGTGGCTGGACGAGATGCGCTTCGTGTGCGGACGAGACCACCCGCTGGCGGGACACAAGGCGTTGCCGCTGGCCGCCCTTTCACAGCACGACGCCGTGCTGCCGGGCCACCTGACCTTCACGCGTGGCATCGTCATCGACACCTTCGCGCGTGACGGCCTCTCGGTGGAAGTCTCGATGTCCACCAACTACCTCGAGACCCTCAAGATGATGGTCGCCATCGGCCTGGGCTGGAGCGTGCTGCCGGAAAGCATGATCGACGACGAGATCGAGATCCTGCCCATCGACCACCGCCCCATCGAGCGCCAGCTCGGCTACCTCTATCACAACAACCGCACCCTCTCGAATGCCGCCAGCGCCATGATCGAGCTGCTGGAAGGGGCAAGGGATGCGGCCTCGAGACACCGCTGACGAATTTCGAAAGCACAACGCCAGCCCTGAGGGCTGGCGTTGCTGTAGAACGTCCTGCTGGTGGTGCCGCTGATCAGCGCTTGCCAGTGTCCTTGTCATTGCCCGCTGAGCCATCCGTCTTGCTGGCCGCAGGCTTGGCCTCGTCCTTCTTGGCCTCTTCCGCTGCCTTGGCGGCGGCGGCCTTGCTGGCGTTGGAGGGACGGCCACGGCGCGGCTTGGGCGCTGCGCTGCCGGTATCACTCTTGGCATCTGCACCCGCCGCACTGCCAGTGTCCCTCTTGGCGGCAGATCCAGCAGCCTTGGCTGTGCTTCCAGCACCTGTGCTGCTGGCGGTCTTGGCAGTGCTTCCAGTGCTCGCACTCCCCGTCGAGCTGGAGGCTGGCTTGCTGGCCGCGGCGCGCTTGGTGGTGCTGGCTGTCGTCTTGCTGGAGGCTGGCTTGCTGGCCGCGGCGCGCTTGGTGGTGCTGGCTGTCGTCTTGCTGGAGGCCGCCGGCTTGCTTGCCGCGGTGCTCTTGGGAGCACTGGCCGCCGCCTTGCTCTGTGTCGCAGGCTGCTTGGCAGCGGGCGATGTCGCCGTGCTGCTGGAGCCCGAGGCAGTGGAAGCAGCGCCGCCGGTTGAGGTGCCGGCCGCAGACGGCTTGCTGTCAGAGGCTGACTTGCTCGCAGTCGTCTTGCTGGCAGCTGTCTTGCGCGGCGTGGAGGTCTTCGCCGCTGAGCTACCTGTACTGCTGGCAGCCGTGCTCGCAGTGCTCGGTTTTACAGTGCTCTGTTTTGCAGTACTCGGTTTTGCAGTGCTGTCGCTGGCCGTGCTGCTGGTGGTCGTTGCGCTCTTGGCAGCAGTGCTCTTGGTAGCAGGGCTTTTGGAAGCTGTGCTCTTGGGTGCAGCACGTTTGCGCGCGGCGGGCTTGCTTGCCGGCGCTGCTGACTCAGTAGCCGCTGATGCCGCCTTGGAAGCGGCAGGCCCGGTGCTGGCGCCTTGCGCCCTGGAGGCACCGGACGAGCTGCTGCCCTTCGCATCGCTGGCATCATTGCTCGCCTTGCCCGCCGCGCTCCCTGTCATTGCCGACACCATCTCTTCCAGTGGCAGCGTGACCTGCTTGAGCGCGTCATTCATGCGCTTCTCGACCGTCTCCTGCACATCACGCACGGTCTTGAGCTGCGCCTGTGCGGCTGAGGTGATCTCTTCCGGCACAGTCTGGCCGAGTACTTCGGGGATGGTCTGGCGCGCATAACGCCCCGGCGCCGCTTCGATCACGTCGAGCTTGCCCTCACCCGGCGTGCGCGCAGAGACTTCCGGTTCCGGCTCGACGAAACCATTGCCGGACATCCATGCCTGCCAGTCATTCCACCAGGAGCCTTCATGCGCCTCGGTGCCCTCAAGCCAGGCATCCGGTGTCGCCGGCAGCTCGTCATTGGTGACGTAGCCGTACTTGTTCTTGTGCGGCGGATTGACGATACCCGCGATATGGCCTGAGCCACCCAGCACGAAGCGCTTGATGGAAGCCTTGGGCAGCTGGGTGCCGTTGTAGGTGGTCTGCCACTTGGCGATGTGATCCTCGCGGGCGGAGACCCAATAGCTGGGAATCTCGATCTGCGAGAGGTCGATCGGGACACCGTCCAGCTCGATACCGCCGGGCTGCACAAGGCGGTTCTCCAGATACATGTGACGCAGATACCAGGCATGGGTACCGGCCGGCAGGTTGGTGCCGTCGGTATTCCAGTACAGCAGGTCGAACGCGGTCGGCGCTTCGCCCTTGAGATAGTTGGAGACGTAGAACGACCAGAAGAGGTCATTCTCGCGCAGCAGGTTGAAGGAGAACGCCATCACGCGGCCATCCAGGTAGCCGTCCTGCGCCATCTGCTTCTCAAGGCCCTGCAGTACCGGCTCGTTGAGGAAGACGCCGATCTCGCCGGGATCGGAGAAGTCCTGCAACGTCGCCATGTAACTGACCGAGCGCACGCGATCCGCCTGTTTCCTGGCCGTGAGATAGGCCATGGTGCTGGCCGTCAACGTGCCGCCGATGCAGTAGGACAGGATGTTGACCTGCTTCTCGCCGGTGGCCTGTTCGATGGCATCCATCGCGGCAAGCGGCCCCATCTGCATGTAATCGGCCCAGGTGAGATCGCTCTGCTCCGGCCCGGGATTGCGCCAGGAGATCAGGAACACGGTGTGCCCCTGCTCCACCAGCCAGCGCATCATCGAATTGTCCTGACGCAGATCGAGAATGTAGTACTTGTTGATCCACGGCGGCACGACCAGCAACGGCGTACTGAAGGCCTTTTCCGTCGCCGGGCGATACTGGATCAGCTGGATCAACTCATTCTCGAACACCACATCCCCCGGCGTGACGGCGATGTTGTCGCCGAGACGGAAGGCTTCGGTGTCGGTCATCGCGACATTGATGCCTTCGGCGGAGTTGGCAAGGTCTTCCCGCAGACGCTTCAAGCCGTCGAGCAGATTCTGGCCGCCGGTTTCACGGGTCACCCGCTGCACTTCCGGGTTGGTGGAGGCGAAGTTGGAGGGCGAGAAGGCACTGACGTACTGGCGCGCGTAGAACTCGAGATTGCGCTTCTGGCTCTCTGGCAATCCCTTGATGCCCGCCAGCATCTCATCCACGGCGCGCGAGAACAGCAGGTATTGCTGCACGAGGAAGTGATAATACGGTTCGCTCTGCCAGGCCTCATCGCGGAAGCGACGATCAGAGCGTGCGGGGCTGATCACGGGCTCGACACTCTCACCGCTCATCTCGCGCAGCGTGCCCTGCATCAGGGCCATCTGGTCCTGGAAGAGGCGGGTCTGCGTGGAAATCAGCAACTGGGGGTCACGTGCCAGTGCCTCCGCGCCTGCCTGGAAGCAACGTCCCATCTCGTCGTAGATGGTGGAGGCAGCAGCACTTGGCCACAGGCGCTCCAGCATGTCACTCATCAGAGCCTGATACTGGGTGCTGGCTTCCTGTACCACGCCGGCCCATTCGCCGCCGTCGACGCCATCGGGGAACAGATGGGAAAAGGCCTGAGAGAATGCCTGAGAAAGTGCCTGCTGCTGGGCTGAAACCATATCGCCCGTCCTCCTTGTCATTGGCTATCGAAGCATGGCTGTCGAACGAACGCCGACATGCACGATTTCATCGAACCGAATCCTTCCGTACCTCTGCAGTGCAATGCCCTCGAAAGGCGTTCGCGGCGCCGTCACTGGCACCTTGCACCGACTCTCTTCACTCTGGCGTCACTCTGGCAGGCCAGAGCCTTGCAGTCCGCTTTCCGTCGCATTCATGCCAGAGGCGCGAATACGACGGAAAGCCGGCTGAGACCTCTCATCTGTCGTCTTGCCGCCTCGGGGGGGGCGACTCTCAGCATGCACCCGGGCCGTGATGGGGGCAATGCCTGACCTCGCCAAAAAAAGGGCTGGCGCGTGCGCCAGCCCTCTCGATGATTCTTCAGCTCTGCTTGGCGCGGCTGGTGGCACTTGCCGGCTTGCTGGTGCTGTCTTTCGCGGCATCCGCCGTGGCGGAAGACGCCTTGCTGGCAGCGGAAGATGCCTTGTCCGTGGCTTCCTTGCCCGCATCGGAATAGGCCTGTTCCATCTGGCTGCGCATCTCGTTGCCCATTTCCGCCAGTTTCAGGGAATCGTCCATCATCTGCTGGGACAGCTCGGTGGCCACTTCCAGCTGACGATTGCCGAATTCGCTGAGCTGCTCGACACTCTTCACTTCCGTCGCGGCGCGGGCACGCTCGAAACCGGTATCGGCATAGCGCTTGGCGGCATCCATCTGGAACTCGGCCACCTTGCTCATGTGGTCGAGCACCAGGCTGTTGAGCTTGCGCATCGGCTGATAGAAGCTGCGGGCCTGCTCGGCAAAGGCGTTGAACATCTGATCCTGTTGCATGACGGTTCCTCCCATGGATTCCGTACCGGAAGAGCGCGCAGAAGACTCTGCGCCATCTTTGGAGCGCAGCATTATGCTGCACTGCACAAAGACTAGTCTGCTCCCGAAGCGGTTGCAATCCCATGACGATAATCCTGCACCGCAATGCCTTCAGCTTCCCTCGTCATCCATCAATCACGCTGACTGCGTGAGCGCGCGCTGGCGGCCTTGGGTCTGTCCTCGGCGGTCGCCTTCTGCGCAGCTCCCGCATGCGGGTCATTCCCAGCGGGCTCACTGTCGCCACCACTGGCCCCACCACTGGCGTTGCCCGTGCCCTGCTGACCGAACTGCTGCAAGGTATCCAGCATCATCTTCTGGTACTGCTGGAAAGCCGCCATGCCCTTGGCCATGCTGTCGCCCATCTCGTTGGATGAGGCCCCCGGGGAATCGGCCGCTGACGCGCCGCCCATCCCCGCCATGCCTTCCGCCATCCCCGGCGGCATGAACCTGGCAAACGGCGTGCCCGCCCCCGGTGTCATCAGCGGCTTGAGCAGGCTCATCGGATCATAGCCCTCGACGCCCGCTTCCATCTGACGACGAAAGCGCTCCATCAATTCCTGTTGAAAGGCTTCCACATCCGGCAGGCCCATCGCCTGGCGAAACTCCTGAGGCGTCAGGTCGAATTCGACATTGATCTTCATGGCAGTGTCCTTGTGTTGTCTGCCCGCGCACGGCGTGGTGCGCGAGTCCGCTGGCATGCTTGCCATTCGAGTCTAGCAGCGAGAATGACACGGGGGCAGCCTGCTACTTACGCCTTTTCTTATTTACTTTGTGCAAGCCAACCCACCACGCAAGACGCCCCAGCCACGGAGGATGCAGGGCATCACTCCACGGATGGGGCGTCTCTTTCTCACTAAAAGTTCAGCAGCTTGGCAGCGTTACAAGTTCAACAGCTGGGCAGCGCCAGCAGTTCAGCCGCGCCGCAAGCGGCTTACACCTCGCGCAGCACCGGTGTGTCGACCTTGACGTCGGTATTCTGGCCACGATGGCGCAGCAGGTGGTCCATCAGCGTCAGCGCGACCATCGCCTCGGCGATCGGCGTGGCGCGGATACCGACACACGGATCATGACGGCCAGTGGTGATCACCTCGACTGCCTCGCCGTTGACGTCGATGCTGCGACCCGGCAGTCGCAGGCTGGAGGTCGGCTTGAGCGCGATGCTGGCACGCAGGGTCTGGCCGCTGGTGATACCGCCCAGGATGCCGCCGGCATGATTGGAGAGGAAACCTTCCGGCGTCATCTCGTCACGGTGCTCGGTACCCTTCTGGCTGACCACGGCGAACCCGTCCCCGATCTCGACGCCCTTGACGGCGTTGATGCTCATCAGGCCATGGGCCAGCTCGGCATCGATGCGATCGAAGATCGGCTCACCGAGACCCACCGGCACGCCAGTCGCCTCGACGGTGACCTTGGCGCCCACGGAATCGCCTTCCTTGCGCAGGGCGTCCATGTACTGCTCCAGCTCCTCGAGGCGGTCCGCATCGCCACAGAAGAACGGATTGGTGTCGACCAGCGACCAGTCCTTGACCTCAAGCTCGATGGGACCGAGCTGGGACAGATAGCCGCGCACCTGCACGCCGTGGCTCGCCAGATACTTCTTGGCGATGGCACCGGCGGCAACGCGCATGGCCGTCTCGCGCGCGGAGCTGCGGCCACCGCCACGGTAGTCACGCTCACCATACTTGTGGTGATAGGTGTAGTCGGCGTGGGCCGGACGGAACTGGTCCTTGATCTTGCCGTAGTCCTTGGAGCGCTGATCGGTGTTCTCGATCATCAGGCCGATGGCCGTGCCGGTGGTGCGGCCCTCGAACACGCCCGAGAGAATGCGCACCTGGTCCGGCTCGCGACGCTGGGTAGTGTGACGCGAGGTGCCGGGACGGCGGCGGTCCAGATCGATCTGCAGATCCGCTTCGCTGATCTCGATGCCCGGCGGGCAACCATCGATGATGGCGCCCAGCGCCGGGCCATGGCTTTCGCCGAAGGTGGTGACAGTGAACAGCTTGCCGAAGGTATTTCCGGACATTCAGGGGGTCCTCAGGCGATGCCGCCGGTCATGGCCGACGGCGTTCTGATAATAGTTGTCGTGAGCTTTTTCAGGTCTGGCGCTGAAGCGAAGGCACCAGACGAGCCTGTCTTCAGGCGAATTCGGGGGCGCAAACGTCCAGTGTCTGGGCATCGATGGCGAAGACGCCGTTGCCGCCGCGCTCGAACTCCAGCCACATGAAGGGCACGTCCGGGAACGCGTCCATCAGGTGGCGCTCGGAGTTGCCGACCTCGACGATCAAGACGCCGTCGTCGGTCAGGTAGTCACGCGCCTCGCGCAGGATACGGCGCACGATATCCAGGCCATCATCACCGGCGCCCAGCGCCAGCGCCGGCTCATGGCCGAATTCCTGCGGCATGTTGGAGAGATCGAAGGTATCCACGTAGGGCGGATTGGAGACGATCAGGTCATAGCGCTTGCCGGCCACGCCCGCGAACAGGTCCGACTGCACGGCGATGACCCGCCCTGCCACGTCGTGACGTTCGATGTTGCGACGCGCGACTTCCAGCGCCTCGCTGCTGATATCGACCAGGTCGACCTCGGCGGTCGGCATCACCAGCGCGGTGGCGATACCGATGCAGCCGGAACCGGTGCACATGTCCAGCACGCGAGTCGGCGGCAGTTCCGGGAACCAGGCCGAGAAGCCGCTCTCGATCAGTTCGGCGATCGGCGAGCGCGGAATCAGCACGCGCTCATCGACATCGAAGGGAACGCCGGTGAAGAAGGCTTCACCGAGCAGATAGGGCAGCGGCTTGCGGGTGGTGATGCGTTCACGCACCAGCGCCACGATGCGCGCACGCTCCATGGTCAGCAGACGGGCGTCGATCACGGCGGGGTCCGTGTCCCACGGCAGATGCAGCGCACCCAGCACCAGCGCCACCGCCTCGTCCCAGGCAGAGTCGGTGCCGTGGGCGAAGTGCAGACGGTGCGCGTGGAACTCGCTGGTCGCCCAGCGAATCAGGTCGCGCAGAGTCACCAGCTCCTCGACGAGACGGGAATCCGGCTCACTGAGGCTGGAAGGATGGCGCAGGTCGGACGCGGAAGTAGTGGACACGGTGATTCCTGTAAGCGGACAGATGGACAACGAGCGCCGCCAGTCATGAAGCGTCGGTGGCGTCTCGCGCAGGCATTGTAGCGTTCACGAGGCGTGGCGGCGACCCTTGCACGCGCCATGGTCACCGCGCGTGACGTGCGCGACATCATGGGACGCCACTGACCTTGCACGGCACGGCGCGGTGCTTCACAGCACCGACAGCCACGCTATACTGCGCCCCTTGCCATTCACCGCTTGCGGAGCCCCCAGCCATGCCCCCCCGACACGACGACAGCTCGGATGACGGCGACGATTTCAACGCCTTCCGCGCCGCCCTCAAACAGGCCGGCGTGCGCAAGATCACCAGCAACCGGGCAGACCCCGGCCGCAAGCCGCTCAGCCGTGACGAGCAGGCCCGACTGGCCGCGCGTCGCGCTGCCGCCAGCGAAGCCTCGACCGACTCTCTCGGCACGCCATCGCGCACCACGGACGGCCAGGTCGAACCGGTCACGCCCAGCCAGCTGCTCGACTTCGCGGTACCGGACCTCCCCTACCGCCAGCGCCAGCGCCTCAAGCGCGGCGAGATCGCCTGGGAAGCCGGTCTCGATCTGCACGGCTACACACTGGAGCAGGCGCGCAGCGAGCTGGAATCCTTCATCGATGACGCCATCGCGCGGCGCTCACGCTGTGTGCTGGTCGTACATGGCAAGGCGTGGACCGGCATGGCGGATCACCCGATCATCAAGAGCCACGTCAACGCCTGGCTGCGCCAGTGGCCGGACGTGCTGGCCTTCACCTCGGCGCTGGAGCTGGACGGCGGCAGCGGCGCAGTTTATGTATTGTTGCGCAGCAAGGGCCGTGATCCGCTGATGGACTGAGCAAGCCCCTCCATCGCCACGCCACGGAGTAGCGACACAGGACATCTGAGCAACTGAACACCTGAGCAACTGAACACCTGAGCAACTGAACATCTGAAGCAGGCCTCACGCCGAGCCTGCCATCATAACGACAAGGGAACACCCCGATGACACCCAACGCTGAACACTCCACACGCCAGCCCTCACGCCGCGCGCGCTCCACCGCCATCTTCAGCGGCGTGACCGCAGCCACCCTGTCACTGACGCTTGCCACGCCCGCTGCCGCCAGCGATTCCCTGGCCGACAGCACGCTTTCCCGCGTGAAGGAGACTCAGGTGCTGAAGGTCTGCACCACCGGTGACTATGCCCCCTTCAGCCATCGTGAAGACGACGGCGAGTTCGAGGGCATCGACCTCGACATGGCCGCCTCGCTGGCCGCAAGCCTGGGCGCAAGCGTCGAGACGGTTCCGACCAGCTGGCCGACGCTGATGGAAGACTTCACCTCCGGCAAGTGCGACATCGCCATGTCCGGTATCTCGATCAAGCTGGATCGTCAGGCACAGGCCTACTTCAGCCTGCCCTACCAGACCGGCGGCAAGACGCCCATCGTGCGCTGTGAAGATGTCGACAAGTACCAGACCGTCGCCCAGATCAATCAGCCGAGCGTGCGCATCACCGTCAATCCGGGCGGCACCAACGAGCGCTTCGCCAATGAATTCCTGAGCGATGCCACGCGCGTCGCGCATAACGACAACCGCACCATCTTCAACAACATCATCGAAGACCGCGCCGACGTGATGGTGACGGATGCCATCGAGACCCAGCTGCAGGCCAGCCGTCACCCGGCGCTGTGCAGCGTGCATCCTGATGCGCCATTCACCTTCTCCCAGAAGGGCTATCTGCTGCCGCTGGGTGACAACCTCTGGAAAGCCTATGTGGATCAGTGGCTGACCCAGATGCAGGGCACCGGCGAGCAGGCCGCCATCTTCGAGAAATGGATCAAGGGCTGAACCAGCGCGTCAGCGTCAGCCTGAGCCACATGCCAAAAGCCCCCGCCAATCTCGTTTGGCGGGGGCTTGCGTCATTGCCGCGTGCTCATCGACCTCCTAGCCATCCAGCCCCTTCTCGTAACGATCCAGCGCCTCGGCGGCCAGGTGACGGCCCAGCTTGATCAGGCCTTCGGCCCGGTGGAATTCGTAGGCGCCACACACCGTCTTGGGGATCTCGACCAGAATGTCCGGCGGATACCCGGCGATCTTGTACTTGGCCAGTGTCGCCTGGGTGATATCGAAGGAGCGCATCATCATGTCGAGCTTGCCCCAGGCCTGCTCCGGCGAATTGTCGTCGTCGACTCCCTCCTCGATCTCCGCGAGGCGCCGCAACTCCCGATTCTCGCTCTGACGCCCCTGCGCCTCGCGCGGGTCAGCATCTTCCCGGCCCTCCTTCACGGCCTGATTCAGCACATCGTTCAGGGTCGCGCCCGTGCTGGTGGCGGGCTCCGTCTCCGGCGCCTCCGATAAGGTCGTGAAGGGCGGGGCGAGACTGCCTCCCGGCGGCAGCGGCACGCCGCCCAGGGGGCTCACCGCCGAGGTGGAGGATGGCGGTGGCTCAGCGAGCTCAGGAGGCTGTGTCGCCTCACGCTCGGCCGAGAACATGCGCTCGGCACTGCGGCGCACGCCACGCAGCCAGTCACCGAATCCGCCCTCCTGCGCCTGCAGCGCGGCCTCGCGTGCTTCCTCTTCGGCCGCCTCCGCCGGGGGCAGCATCTGCTCCAGCGTCTGGTTGCGCGGCGAGTGCGCGGTGGCATTCACCGCCAGCACCAGATCCACATGCGCGGCCACCAGCGGCGTGATGGGCAACGGATTCATCAAGCCACCATCCACCAGCATCTTGCGATCGCGCTGCACCGGCGTGATCACCCCCGGCACGGCGATGGAGGCCCGGATCGCCTCGAGCAGATTGCCGCTCTGGAACCAGACCTCCTTCTGGGCGATCAGGTCCGTGGCGACGGTGGTGAGCGGTATCGGCAGGTCCTCGATGCGCGTATCCCCGATCAGGGCCTCCAGCTCTTCCATGATGCGACGGGCGCGGATGGCGCCCATCGGGCTCCAGGTCACGTCCACCAGGCGCAGCACATCGAAATAATCCAACTTGCACACCCAGTCCCGATAGGCGTCGAGCTGACCGGCGGCATAGATGCCGCCCACCAGCGCGCCCATGGAACAGCCGGAGATGGCGCGAATGTCGTAGCCCCGCGCCAGCACTTCCTCGATGACACCGATATGGGCATAACCGCGTGCCCCGCCACTCCCCAGTGCCAGGGCGATGGTCTTGCGCTTGGCCATGGCATGTCTCCCGATGACGATGATGAAGGATGACCTTGGCGCGACGGACTACTCGCCCGCGACGATCCAGTCGATGATCCGTGCCGCGACCGCCGCGACATGTCCCGGCTCCAAATGCAGGTGATGGCCGCCGGGCAGGACGCAACGCTCCAGCCCGCGCACGGCCGCTCGCGCCAGCTGCGCTTCGGGCCGCTCCCTCAGGATACCCTGCTCCCCCTCGATCAGCAGCACCGGCTGATTGACGGCGGCCAGCAGCGCCAGTACCTGCTCCGGGGTATAGCGCATCACCGAGGGTCTGAGCAGACGACGGTCACTGCACAGCCGCCAGCCCTCTTCGAGGGGTTCGAGGTTGCGCTCGACCACCGGGCGTATCGTCTCGGCATCCACGGGCGTGACGCCACCGGCCACACGCGCCGCCACCGCCTCCTCGATGCCACGATAGTGCGCACGACGCGAGGGCTGGCTCCCCGAGGCCTCTCGCGAGAGCGGACGCGCATGAAGCGCCAGCAGGCCACGGCGCAACTGCCCCACCACCTCGTCAGCCGGTGTCGCCAGCGCCCCGATACCGTCGATCAGCACCAGTCGGGCGACATGCTCCGGCAGGGCCGCTGCGACTTGTCCGGCGACGGCAGCGCCAAGCGAGTGCGCCAGCAAGGTGACCGGCGCCTCCGGCATGCCCTCGCCTCGCAACCCTTCCAGCGCTTCGATGACATCGTGACAATAATCCCACACCGCATAGTCGCCATCCGGCCCCTGGGGACTCGAGCGACCATGCCCGACCAGGTCGATGGCCACGATCCGGATGCCCAGTCGCTCACACAGCAGAGGTGCCAGGCGCGTGAAGCTGGCGGCATTGTCGAGCCAGCCGTGCAGCGCCAGCCATACCGGGGCGTCAGCGCTGGCCTGCTCGGAGCGCCACTCCAGCGCCGCTATCTCGCCGCCGCAGCGACGCGTGAACGTCAAGGGACGAGGGGATGGGCGTGATGTGCCCGTCGTGGAATTCATGCCATCAACTCCGGTGCCAATTGCGAGAGGGTCGCCAACAGCGCCTCACGCGTCAGATCAGGATGCTCAAAGGGATACATGTGTCCGCCCGGCACCGTGGCGACCTCAAGCCCGGCCCGTTGGAGCCTGGCGATGCGCGGTGGCGTCAAGAGGTCCGACTGCTCACCTGCCAGTATCTTCACCGGCACCTTGAGCCTGGCCACGGACCCCGTGAGGTGATCACTCAGATGCCGGAAGATCTCCACCTCGTGACGCGTATCGAAGCTCAGCGACAGGCTGCCATCGCCGTGGCGATGCGTGGCATGCTCGATGTAGTCCGCAAGTGCGCGGGGCGTGAAGTTGGCGAACAGCGAGCGGCGACGCAGGTAATCATGCATCGCCTGAGGCGAATCCCAGCGGGCACGCCGGCCACGCGTGCGCCCTGCCGGCGTGACACGGTCGATGAAACCGAAGCGCTTGGCGATCTTGAGGCCGATGGCATCACGTCCCAGCATCAAGGGCGGGTCAAGCAGGATGACGCAGTGGAAACGCGCCGGCTGCTTGAGCGCGGCCATGTAGTTGACCACGCCTCCCAGCGAATGCCCCACCCCGATGACCTTGCGACTGTCCGGCGTGCCTACCGGCCCCAGCGCCGTGTCCAGACAGGCCAGCCATTCGTCCCGCAACGCGATCAGATTGCGCCCCACCGGATAGGCGGGATCATGCGCCAGCCTGTCCACCGGCAGCAGATCGAACGACTCGGCCAACGGGGCCAGCAGGCTGTTGTAACAGGCGCCGGTGAAGCCATTGGCATGGGCAAACGCCAGCAGCGGACGTGACTCTCGCGGCTCGGACACCTCCCGAGGCTCCGCTTGCGGCACGACCTCTACGGCCCCCGCCACGGCGGCTTGCCCAGCGGATGCTGATGAGGCATTGCGGGATGGCACTGTCATCATGAAGTCTCCTCACCTTGCGTGGCGGTGTCGCCGGATGCCACAAAGCAAACGGTCGTTTGACCCAGTCTCCCAGCATGCCAGCCCCACCGCCACCACGCTACTCGCCTAATGTCTCACCTTGCGCGGCAGACCTGGCATCCGCCGTCGAAGCCACCTCTTCGCTCGCGTGGGAAGCCGCCTGCAGAGCGGCCTGAATCGCCGTTGGCGACAGTCTGCCCGCCTCGAGGCCACCGCCCGCCTCTGCCGAGCCAGCGGACACGCCAGGATGAGGCCCGGTATGGGTCTCGATGACCTTGCCCAGACCGATCAAGCGCTCGCGCAGCGCACCGTTGACCTGGATCTCCACCGCCGCGAGACGCCGTACCAGAGCCGCCGGCCAGCGCGTACCCTCCAGGGTCAGACGCGCCCAGGGCTTGCTGCCGGAAGCGATGGACAGCGTCAGCTGCAGGTGATCATCCCGCGATGGCGGCTGGCGATACTGCCGCGCGGCGTGGGACCAGTTCAAGGTCAGCGTGACCGCCGGCTGCCAGTCCGCCTGCGCGACACGCAGGCGCAGATCGTTCTGGTTCAGGGGCGAGAGCGCCGCCATGAGGGCCTCGGCCGCCGCGCTGTCGGGGGCAAGCCCCCGCGTGTGCGGGGTATGGGATGCCTGCGGATGAGGCGCCAGACGCACCTCCACACGACTCAGCGCGGGCGGCCCCTGCCTCTCGTGCAGCAATGCGGACAGATCCAGCACCTCGCTTGCCGCCAGGCCGCCCCGCCAGTCCGGCAAGCCGATGTCGCGAGACAGTTCCAGCACCGGCGAATCCGGCAGCGAAAGCCAGCGCACGTAACGCCCCGGCAAGGCATCAGCACCACTGCGGGCAGCCGACGGCGTGCCGCCCAGTTGCAGACTCACCTCACCATCACTGCCGGTGACATTCACTACCGGAGACTGCCCCGCCAGCCCCAGCGCCTGAAGCGCCTGGTCAGTCGCGGGCTTGCGCGTGCGCAGGCGTGCCTCGTTCAGCTGGTGCAGCAGCCCGGTCACCTTGTCCTGACGCGCCGGCCAGTTGCCCAGTGATGCCAGCTGCCAATCCCCCTTCGGGTCTCGCGTCAGACTCAGCCAGTCCTGCGCCTCATCGGGATGGCGACGAATGCCGATTCTCTGCGCCGTCGCGGCGACATGCGACAACGCCGGCAGCGGTGTCAGGATGGCGCTTGAGGCCTCGCCCTCCTGAAGCGGAGCGCCTGGCCCGGCATCCGGAAACGAGCCCGACTCACGCGGGCCGAGCGTCAGAGCCCCGATCGCCAGCAACGAGGCCAGTGCTGTCAGCGCCCATCCGGCGCGATTGAAGCGACTCATGCGTCATCTCCCCTGCGGCGCTCGCCGCGATGATCCTCAGCGGCTCGGTCAGACGTGCTGGATGAGGCCGGCCTGTCGGATGCCGACGCCGTCTCGGCGCTGGTGGACGCGGACAGTCCCCCGCCACCGAGGCGATGACGACCGGGCTGACGATGGCCGGACAGTCGCCCGGCAGGGCGATAGCCCGCTCGACGGCTCGCGTGATAGCGCCGCCAGCAGATCAGCTCACCCAACAGGCCCAGCAACACCGGCAGCGCCAGCAAGGTCCAGAGACGAAGCCTGCGACGCAGATCATCACGCTCGGCATTCGCCGCGCGCTGCTGGCGCGCGAGTGCGCTCTCGAACGCCTGTTGCATGTCATCCAGTGCCGTTCGCTGGCGTGCCGCCTCCGCCTTGTCGGCCACCGGGGCAGCCCCCAGTGCACTCAGGCGCGACTGCCAGTCATTGCGCAGACGGGTTTCCTCGGCCGCCTGGCGATCCGCCAGCTGATGCAGTCGCGTCAACTCGCGCACCTGATGGGCACCGGCACGCAGCGCCACCAGCTCCGGGCTGCCCGCCAGCACATCCACCGCGTTCTCCAGCCAACGGGCATTGGCATTCAGCTCGTGCTCACTGCCGTCCGCCGCACTGCGCCGCCACAGGCGATCACTGGCCATGTCGACATCGCTGACCACCAGCAGCTGGCCCTCACGCCCGTCTTCATGCCCGTCGTCACGCGCTCCCTGACCCACTGGCGCCGGCCAGTGGGTCAGCACCGCCAGCCCACCCTCCTCGACGCCCTGTCCAGACAGGCCGGACAACGGCCGCGGGTCCATGCGGTTGGCGTACACCTTGTCGGCCGACAGCAGGCGCGTGGTATCGGCCCCTCGGATCAGCCACTGCCGCGAGGTCGCTGACGGTGTCTCCGCCATCTCCTCACGCGGGGCCAGCCAACCGGCGCTGGACATCACCAGCTGATCGACATTCTGGTTCAGCAAGGCATCCGACAGACGGTCCGGGCCGATGCCAAGCAGCGTCGGACTCAGGGCGCGCGTGCCGTCCAGCAGACCGATCGGCAAGGCAAGTCGGGTGTCCGCCACCACCTCGCCCGAACGTGACTCAAGTCCTGCATGGGCCAGCAAGGCGCTCAGAGCCTCAGAAGCCGGGGCTGGCTGATCGAGCATCTCGGGGAGCGGGTCCAGCATCATCAGCACTCGCCCACCACGATCCAGATAGTTACGGATCGCCGTCAGCGTCGCCGTCGGCAACAGGCGCGGGGCGATCACCAGCAGCGCATCCTGATCGGCGATCGGGCGCGTCGGGTCATCCCCGCCGGACAGCCAGTCGATGCGCAGGCGGGCATTGAGACGTTCCATCAGCCCCCAGCTGCCCAGTGCCCGGCCCTGCTCCATGCTCGGCTGACCCATCACCGGCAGGCTGGAGATCACGCCCAGACGGGGTGGCTGGGTGCGCGAGACTTCCTGGATCTGACGCGCGACCTGCGCTTCCAGTCCGCCGAGATCGGAGGCCTTGAGCATCGGGATCGCACGGCGCTCGGAATAGGGGCCATCGATGATCAGACCGAACAGCATTCTTTCACCGCCAGGCAGCGAAAGCGCCGTGAGTCCCTGGGCCTCGAGATCCGTGAAATCGGCACTGTCCGGCTGCGGGTCCACCCGCTTCAGGCGCACCTGAGGCTCACGCGCGAAGGCGCCCAGACGCGTCTCGATACGTGTCGCCAGCTCCCGCAGCTGGGGGAGGTCCGCGGCAAAGCGCTCGCTGTAGGCGAAGGTCAGCGTCACGGGGGATGTCAGCCGCGACAGCAGCTCCCGGCTGGCAGGGCTCAGGCTGTGCTGGCGGGTATCGGTGAGATCATGCGCCGTGATCAGCGGATTGGACGCGTTCGGGGATACCATGGCGGGCAGACGCTGGGCGGCCAGCAGCACGGCCGTGACACTTGATGCCACGGCCAGGGCGACCAGCCACTGGGGCGCCTGCCGACGCGTGTTGCGCTCCTGCTTGAGGCCACGCACCTGCAGCACCAGACCGGCCAGGGTCAACGACAGGAAGTAGCCGACATCCAGCAGCGCGGGGCGCCCTTCGCTGAAGGGCGTGAGATGGGCCGGCAGACTGATCAGGTCCAGCAGCTGCACCCAGTGTGGCGCCAGATGACGCGCCAGCTGTGCGGTCACTGCCGGCGTGCCCGGCAGCATCAACGCCAGCCCCAGCACCAGCGCCCCCAGCCAGGCCGAGAGCGCCGAGGGCGCACGGACCGCCAGCGCCTGACCGAGACTTGCCAGTGCCATCACCAACAGCGCCATGCCAAGATACCCGCTGAGCACAAGGCCGAGATCGGGATCGCCCAGCCAGTGGATCAGCACCAGCAATGGTGCCGTCATCGCCAGGCCCAGCCAGCCCAGCACACAGGCGCTTGCCAGGCGGGCGCCCGCCAGCCGCCATGGACCAAGCCCGAGCCCTGACAGCCATTCAAGCAGGCCATTGGCGCGCTCTTCCGGCCAGCCACGCAGGGCCAGCAACGGTGTCCATAGCACCAGCAGCCATGGCAATACCTGCCACAGCGCTCCCAGGTCCGCACGATCACGTGCCAGAAGATCACCGACCTCGAAGGCCCCCAGCGGGGCCAGCACCGCCATCACCACCAGCAGAGACCAGCTGGCCCCCTGGGTCATTGCCTGATGCAGGTCACGCCGCACCAGCGCCATCATCGCCCTCATGACGACACCTCCTGATCCGCATCCAGGGGGCGCTTCACGCGCGGCAATGGCGCGGGCTGCTCGGCCATGCGCGCCACCAGCTGACGGAATGCCACCTCGATGTCCCCCCGCTCATGCACGCACTCATCGAGCCGTATCTGCATGTAGCTGCACCACCGCGCCAGCGCGGAGCGCGGGTCCTGCCCGGGCCTGCCCACCAGTCGATAGGCCGGGTCCGCCATCAGGCGTCGCCCTGAGCGGGACACTCGCTCGGCGCCCTCGGGCGACACGGCGGTGATGGCCGCGACACCGGGCAGCCGCGAGACGCTGGCCAGTTCCAGCTCGCTGAGTTCACGGCTCAGGATCACCCGCCACACCGGCAGGGGCGACGTGCCGCCATGAGCGGCACCGAGTCGCTCACGATAGGCACTGGGCACCGCCTCGCTGACGGACAGGGCCGCCAGCGCCGCCGGCGTGTCATCGAAGCCCAGCTGGCCGTTGGCCATGACCAGCACGCGATCACAGATCCGCGGCACCTCTTCCAGCAGATGAGTGGAGACGATGATCAGACGCTCGCGCCCCAGCTCACGTATGAAGGCGCGCACGCTGTCCTTCTGCAGCGGGTCCAACCCATCGGTGGGCTCATCCAGCAGCAGGATGTCCGGGTCATGGGTCAGCGCCATCGCCAGTGCCACGCGCCGGCGATAGCCTTTGGATAACACGGCGCACAATTGATTGGCGAACGGCGTGATGTCGAGGCGATCCATCAAGGCAGGCAGGCGCTCCTTGCGAGTCCTGCGCGACAGACCATGCAGACCCGCGACGCACTCGAGCGTCTCGCGCACGGTAAGCTGCGGCCACAGTGGTGCCCCTTCCGGCAGATAGCCGATCCGTCGCTTCAGGCGATTGAGCTGACGCTGACCGGCTCGCCCATCGAAGGCCTCTCCCTCGAGCGTCAGTTCGCCATCGGTTGCCGCCAGGGTGCCTGCCAGCATACGCAGACTGGTGGTCTTGCCGGCGCCATTGGGCCCCAGCAGACCGATCACTTCGCCGCGAAAGGCCTTGAAGGAAAGTCCGGACACGGCCTGGTGAAGGCCGAATTGACGCCCCAGCCCCCGGCTTGCCAGCAGTGGCACAGGCGCAGGCTGATGGGGCAAGGGCACGGAAGACGATGCGGCAGAGGTCGCGTATGGGTCCTGCAAGTTACCCGCTCCTTGTGATGATGTGGGGCCTGCGCCCGAAAGATTGCAGCACAGGGTAAGCGGACAGCCTGCGCTCGCCAAGCCGGGCGCGCGCCTTCCAGTCTGCTGCGCTGCAAAATCCTGATATGCTGGCGCTATTCTGCCGCAAGGCGAGGCGCCGGACATCCGTGAGGCGCCGGGACCACGCGCTCACCCTTCCAGGAGTTCCCATGCCCGATCCGCACGTCAACTCGCCCTCTTCCGGCTCCCGTTCGAACGCCTCACCGACACCCGAGGACCTGGAGTCTTCCACGGACGAGCGCTCGACCAGGCGCCCGCAGCGTGACACACGCCTGCGCAATCGCCTGTTCTGGGCACTGCTGGCGGCAGCATTGATCACCGGCTTCTGGCTGATCTGAGGGCGGACTGACATGAGCGAGAGACTGACATGAGCGAGAGACTGGAATGAACGACATGCTGGCGCTGTTCGTCGCGACACTCAACATCACCGTGCCGGTCTTCGCGATGGTATTTCTGGGACTGGGTCTCAAGCGTCTCGGCTGGATCGATGACACCTTCATCGGCACCGCCTCTTCCCTGGTCTTCAAGGGCACCATGCCCGCACTGGTGTTTCTGTCCATCGTGCGAGCGGACCTCGATCACGCCCTGCGCCCCGGCATGCTGCTCTACTTCGCCTGCGCCACGCTTGGGACCTTCCTGCTGCTGTGGGGCTGGGCCATCTGGCGCATTCCGCTGAAGGAGCGCGGCGAGATCGTCCAGGGGGCGTTTCGTGGCAACTGTGCCATCGTCGGGCTGGCACTGGCAGCCAACCTCTATGGCGATCTCGGCCTGTCGATGGGCGGCATCCTGATGGGCGTCGTCATCCTGTCCTACAACATGCTGTCAGTGGTGGTGCTATCGAGTTATCTGGGCGATGGCCGCACCAGCTGGAGTGCCATCGCGCGCGGCATCATCACCAACCCGCTGATTCTCGGTGTCCTGGCGGCGCTGCCCTTCGCGGCGTTCAGCTGGCAGCTGCCCCAGTGGCTGGAAACCTCCGGCGACTACTTCGCGCGCATGACGTTGCCGCTGGCGCTGATCTGCATCGGCGGCACCCTCTCGATGCGCTCACTGCGTGAAGGCCGCCAGCTGGCGCTGAGTGCCAGCCTGATGAAGATGATCAGCGTGCCACTGGTGGCCACGGCCTTCGCCGTGCTGCTGGGCTTTCGCGGCACGGAACTCGGTGTGCTGTTCCTGTTCTTCGCCTCACCGACGGCGGCGGCAAGCTTCGTGATGGTGCGGGCCATGGGCGGCAATGATCGCCTCGCCGCCAACATCATCGCCATCAGTACCCTGATGGCCGCGCTCACCATCACCCTGGGCATCTTCCTCCTCAAGCTGAGCGGATTGGTCTAGCACCTTTCGGATGACGCAACGCAAGCGCCCCCGACAGCGAATGGCTGACGGGGGCGCTTGCGTCTGAAGCTCATGTCCCGGTCCCGGTCCCGGTCCCGGGCACGCGCCTGCGCGTGTTCAGTCAAGCTCCGCCGGGCTGACGAAGTGGTGCAGGTCCGCCAGACCTGCCGCCCAGATATCGGCATCCAGCCACGCCAGACTCGCGGTGGCAAAGGCCAGCTGAGTGCTGCCGGGGCCATCCACCAGCGCACTGGCCAGGCTCGACACCAGCGGGTTGTGGCTGATGATCAGCCAGTCACGCGGCTCACGCGCCTCGCTGCAGGGCGGGACGTGGGTCTGCAGCCAATCAAGCACCGGCGTGAGCGGGTCATCCGGGGTGATGATTTCCAGAGTCGTCTGTTGCTCACCGGCAAGCTTGAGCGCCGAGGAGACTTCCTGCGCCGTCTGCTGGGCACGGGTGAAGGGGCTGACGACGAGGGTCAGACGGGCACGGCGTTCCGCGGGCAACTGATGCGCCAGCCATTGCCCCATGCGGCGGGCTTCTTCACGCCCTCGGGCGCTCAATTCCCTGCTGGCGTCCGGCGAGCCGGAGCTTGCCTCCCCGTGACGCATGATCAATACACTCATGGCTTTCTCCTGAAGAGTGACTACCGCGCGGGACGAAGATCCGCCCTCGGCGGTCGATGACAGTGCTCGCACGGCCGGAGCGCCGAGCGAGGAACGGGATGGCACCACTCAGCCGATGCCACCCCATGGAATTGAGAGTCTTCAGGAGCCATCAGGTTCCAATTGACGCGCCTGCTTGACGGACTCGCGCGACAGCACGAACTCCACATCCGTGGATTGCTCACCGCCCATCAGGGCGCGGGCCATGTGGTGAGGATCGACATCCTCGAAGAGCACCTTGGCCATGCCATTCACCAGCGGCATGTAGATCTCCAGACGCTCTGACTCATCCTGCACCAGTCGCACCGTATTGACACCTTCCGCGACCTGCCCCAGCACCTCCACGGCCTGATCCAGAGTACGCCCCTCCCCGAGGGCGTAGCCGACCCGGTAGTTGCGCGACAATGGCGACGAGCAGGTGACGATGAGATCCCCCACGCCGGCCAGGCCGAGGAAGGTCATCGGATTGGCACCCTTGGCCACGGCGAAACGGCTCATCTCGGCCAGCGCCCGCGTCATCAGCATGGCGCGGGTGTTCTCCCCCATGCCCAGGGCCGCCGCCATGCCCGCGGCGATGGCGTAGATATTCTTCAGCGCCCCGCCCAGCTCCACCCCGTAGCGATCATTGCTGGCATAGACCCGGAAGTAATCACAGCCGAAGGCCGTCTGCACGCGTGCGCGGGTGAAGGGGTCATCCGAGGCGATCACCGTCGCGGTCAGCTGACGCTGAGCGATCTCACTGGCCAGATTGGGGCCGGAGAGCACGCCGATGTGGGAGAAGCCGGTTTCCTCTTCCAGCACCTCGCTCATCAGGGTGAAGCCTTCGCTCTCGATCCCCTTGGTGGTCGCGACCAGAATCTGCTCCTCGCGCAGATGCGGGCGCGCTTGACGCACCACACTGCGAAACGCCTTGGAGGGAATCGCCACGCACACCAGTTCCGCCTCCTTGAGGGCCTCTGCCATGTCGGTGGTGGCCCGCACGGCCGAGTTGATGACGAAATCCGGCAGATAGCCCGAATTGCGGTGCTCGGTGTTGACCTCTTCGGCCTGGCTTGCATCACGCATCCACTGGGTGACATTGGCACCATTGTCGGCGGCGATCGAGGCGATCGCGGTGCCGAAGCTGCCGCCGCCCAGCACACAGACATTCAAGCCGGCTGCCTGCGGTGCACTTTCCGAAAGCTCGCGATCACGGATGGCGCGACGAGGAGCGGGTGAAGAGGCAGACATGAAGACTCCTGGTAGTGGCGTAAGAAGGAGAAAGAAACGCGGATTCGGCAACTGTCGCGCATTGTACCTCTAGTCAGTGCCTGTCGTCGGCACCTGTCGGGCTGCCCACGCAAGCCAAAGCCTGCGTGGGCGATGACATCCTGACAGTGGTGGCGATGACGTCATATTCAACTCTCCTTGATGAGGGATGGCGAACACGAAAACGCCGACAACTCTCAAGGCAGGAGCCCCGGAAGTTGCCGGCGTCGTCACGAAGGCCGATGGCCATCGCGTCTTGCATCAGGCAGCGATCACCGCCCGGCAGTCAGTTCAGAGAGTCTTGAGCGCCGTGATCATGTCGCCCACCACCTTCTGACCATCGCCATAGACCATGCGCGTGTGGTCCAGATAGAACAGGTGATTCTCGACACCCGAGAAGCCTGCTCCCTGGCCACGCTTGATCACCAGCACGTTGCGTGACTGATCGGCATTGAGGATCGGCATGCCGTACAGCGGGCTCGAGGGATCGTTCTTGGCGACCGGATTGACCACGTCATTGGCGCCGATGACCAGCGTCACGTCGGTGTTCTCGAAGTCGTTGTTGATCTCGTCCAGGTCCGCGATCATGTCGTAGGGCACCCCGGCTTCCGCCAGCAGCACGTTCATGTGGCCCGGCATGCGACCGGCGACCGGGTGGATCGCGAAGCGCACTTCCACCCCACGCTCGCCCAGCAGCTCGACCATCTCCCAGACCTTGTGCTGCGCCTGGGCCACCGCCAGACCATAGCCCGGCACGATGATGACGCGCTCGGCGAAGGCCAGCTGCACGGCAGCGTCCATCGGATCAGAAGCCTTCATGCTGCCTTCGATCTCGCCCTGCTCCGCGCCGCTTGCGCCACCGAACTGCTTGAACAGCACGTTGCGGATCGGTCGGTTCATCGCCTTGGCCATCAGCTGGGTCAGCAGCGTACCCGCCGCCCCGACCACGGTACCGGCGATGATCATCGCGGCATTGCCCAGCACGAAACCTTCCATTGCCACCGCAAGGCCCGTCAGCGCATTGAACAGCGAGATGATCACCGGCATGTCCGCGCCACCGATGGGCAGTGCCAGCATGGCGCCGAACAGCAGTGCCAGCACGAAGAACACGATCACCAGCGAGCTTGACGGCTCCACCGCCGCGATCACCACCCCGAGATAGATCGCCAGGCCCAGCACGATCATGTTGATCAGCTGCTGATTCTGGAAATGGACAGCCTTCTTGATGCGCCCGTCCAGCTTGGCCCAGGCGATGATGGAACCGGAGAAGGCCACCGCACCGATCAAGGCACCGAGCACGCCCAGCCACAGGGCCAGCGAGCCGTGCTGCTCGATCAGCCCCGGGTTGTCGCTCATGCGCATCAGCTCGACCGCGGCGATCGCCGCCGCCGCGCCGCCGCCCATGCCGTTGTAGATGGCGATCATCTGCGGCATGTCGGTCATCGCGACCTTCTTGCCCGAGTACCAGGCAATGCCGCCACCGATCACGATGGCCAGCAGCATCAGCCCGTAGCGCCCGTCAATCTGCGGGTGCAGGAAGGTGAGCAGCGTGGCCACGACCATCGCGATCCCGGCCCAGTGGATGCCGCTGCGCGCCGTGGTGGGGTGCGACATGCGCTTGAGGCCCAGAATGAAGACCACCGCCGCGGCGAAATATCCTGTTTCGACCAGCCAGTTCATCAGCGAGCCTCCTTGTCGTTGATGGCGTTGGCCGCGTCAGCGCCCTTGCTGCGATCACTGGCCTTGAACATTTCCAGCATGCGCTCGGTGACGACGTAGCCGCCCACCGCATTCCCCGCACCCAGCAGCACGGCGATGAAGCCGATGAACTGCTGCATGCCGGTCTCGGCCTGGCCGAGGGCGATCATCGCCCCGACCAGCACGATGCCATGGATGAAGTTGGAACCGGACATCAGCGGCGTATGCAGGATCACCGGTACCCGGGAGATGACCTCGTAGCCGACGAAGGCCGCCAGCATCAGGATGTATATGGCTGAGAGTCCTTCGATCATGCGGCGTCCTCCGCGCGAGCGCGTACGTCATCGTGGGTGATGCGACCCGCTTCGGTCAGGCGCATCGGGCCGAGTACCGCATCCTCGAAGTCCAGCGACAGTTCGCCATCCTTCATGAAGGGTGTCAGCAGGTTGAAGAGATTCTTGGCGTACATCTCGCTGGCATTGACCGACAGGCTGGAGGCCATGTCCAGCGGGCCGAGCACCGTGACGCCGCCATGTTCGACCCGGGCACCGGGCTGGGTCAGCTCACAGTTGCCGCCCCCTTCCGCCGCCAGATCCACCAGCACGGCGCCGGGCTTCATGCCCTCGACCATCTCGCGGCTGATGATGCGCGGCGACGGACGCCCCGGAATCGCCGCGGTGGAGATCACCACATGGGCATCGCCCATGTGACGCGCCAGTGCCTCGGCCTGCTGGGCGCGCTCCTCATCGGTCAGCTCACGGGCGTAACCGCCCTCACCGGAGGCATCAACACCGGTATCGATCATCTTGGCCCCCAGCGACTCGACCTGCTCACGGGCGGCTGCGCGAATGTCATAGGCCCAGACCTGCGCGCCGAGACGCTTGGCGGTGGCGATGGCCTGCAGCCCCGCGACACCGGCCCCGACCACCACGACACGTGCCGGACGCACGGTGCCGGCAGCGGTGGTCAGCATCGGGAAGAATACCGAGGACTCGTTGGCCGCCAGCAGTGCGGCATGATAGCCGGCCACGGCGGCCTGGGAGGACAGGGCATCCATGCTCTGGGCACGCGAGATGCGCGGCACGAACTCCATGCACAGGCTGGTCAACCCGCGCTGGGCAAGCGTCTGGATCAATTGCGGATTCTGATACGGCGTCATCAGGGCCACGATGACCGCGCCCTCACGGAAGTCGTTGATCTGGGACTCGCTGGGCGTACGCACGCAGAGGATGAGGTCCGCCGCGGCACGTGCCGCCGGGATGTCCTGCTCGGCGACGATGGCGACTCCGGCCTGCTCGGCATAGGCGGCATCATCGAAGTGCGCATGGCGCCCGGCGCCGCTCTCCACGTGCACGATGGCGTCGCCGGAGTCAGCGATGGCGCTGTCCAGATGACGCGCCAGCTTGCCGGCCGTCACCGGGTCCAGCGCGACACGACATTCTCCGCGCGCCAGGGTGGGGTCTGCGCTGCCCTGCTGTCCGTCTGCGGCCTGCGAGACAGTATCGGGCGCACGCATTTCACGCACGACAAGAATATTCAGCATCGCGCACCTCGTTTCACATCCATGTTCATGCCAGAGGCTGCCAGCCTTGAAAGGTTCATGGCGTCGTTCCTGTTGAGCGCTGATTCGCGTCATCCCTGCCTGCCCGATGCGCTTTCAGCGACATTATTGTCTGTCACAGGTGAGGCGTGCCGGAATCGCAAGCCGCGGGTCACGCACGGCCAAGAGGCCTGACATCCCCTGTGACACGATGAGTGTCCAGTATCAGTCTTTTCTCGTCGGTGTATCAGGGTCAAGCGCTGCATTGCAAAAAAGGCAATAAAATCAATCATAAAGCTAACGTTATGCGCGACATAACAGTGAGCTTATGCCTGAACGACACTCCACATCTCGCCAAGCGACTGATTTCCAATGAGTTTGTGAATCAGGCCCTTCCAAGAATAGCTCAGCTTTGTGTTATGCATCGCATAATCTCGAGCTTATGGCTGTTGCCGCCATTGCCACGGGAAACGGGATGCCACCGAAGCAGCCTCCCCTCGTGATGGTGCCGACGTGAGTACCAGTGCATGATCCCGGCATTGCGCCCAGCGGATGCTCGGCCAGCGCTTGCACTGTCAGAAAGCGGTCCAGCCCTCTCGCCAGGCGCGGCTCAGGAAGAGCAGCTCATGCAGATCGGCGCGGCATTCGCCGCCGGCGGGCGTGTCCAGTCATCGACGAGTTCCGCCTCGACACCCTGCGCCTGACCGAGTACCTGCGCCGCCTCGAGACTGCCCTCTTCAGGACGATGGAACGGGGCACCCAGGCGCTCACGGAACGCTTCGAGCGTCGTGTCATCGCCCTGCTCGACCCGCGCGATCACTTCCAGCAACAGATGCGTGCGCGGCACGTAGAGCGGGTTCATACCCAGCATGGCGAGGCGCCGCTGGCGCTCATCATCGGCGGAGAGCCCGATGGCCATGACACGTGTCTGATAGCGTGCAAGCCAGGCCGAGGCTTCATCGCGCGCCTCTGCCGAGTTGCCGTGCGGCCCACGCTCGCCCGCCAGGCGCACGACCAGCGCTTCCGGCGCGGCCTGCGTGACATCCCAATGGCTGAGCAGACGATAGGCGTGGGTGTGATCCACCTTGCCGGCCGCCAGCAGCTCACGCCATTGCTGCACCAGTGTCATGTCCTCATCCCGGGAATCCGGCAGCCCGAGACGCGCGCGCATCAGGCGAGCATATTCGCGCTGCAACTCGCCTTCATAGGCGCCCAGCGCGGCGGAGAGCGCTTCCACATCGATCAGCGGCGACAGCGCAATCCCGAGGCGCTCCAGGTTCCAGAGCCCGATGCCCGGCTGCTGGGCAAACCCATAGCGCCCGGCCTGGTCGGTATGGTTGGGGATCAGATTCTCTTCGTAGCCATCGAGGAAGGCATAGGGGCCATAATCGAAGGTCAGCCCCAACAGCGACATGTTGTCGGTGTTCATCACGGCATGCACGAAGCCATACGCCTGCCAGGCCGCGATCAGTTTCGCGGTGCGAGTGATCACTGTCTCGAACATCAAAAGCGCGGCGGCGATGCGCGTCTCATCCGCCAGCGGCGCGCTGGGCGCTTCACCTGCGCGCGATGCCCCTTTCTCCGTGTCGGGCAGACACTCCGGGAAGTGCTCCCGCAGGGCGTGGTCGATCAACGTCTTGAGGTCGGCGTGACGGCCGGAGTGCGCCAGCCACTCGAAATGTCCGAAGCGCAGATGACTCTCGCAGACCCGCAGCACGGTGGCACCGGGCTCGAGCGTCTCGCGCTGGACCTGCTCGGCATTCACCGCCAATGCCAGCGCGCGACTGGTCGGGATGCCCAGCGCCGCCATGTACTCACTGGCCAGATACTCGCGCACGCTGGAGCGCACCACCGCCTGCCCATCACCGAAGCGGGAATATGGCGTACGCCCGGCTCCCTTGAGATGCAGGTCGAAGACGCTGCCGTTCTCGGTCTGAAGCTCACCGAGCAGCATGCCGCGCCCATCGCCCAGCTGCGGGTTGTAATGACCGAACTGGTGCCCGGTGTACTTCTGGGCCAGCGCGTCCATGCCCGGCAGCAGGCGCTCCCCTGCCATCAGCAGGCGAAGTGACTCGCGATCCTCCCGGCTTGACGCCATTTCCGCCACCAGCGAGTCCAGGCCCAGCAGGCGGGCGCAGTCAGGACTCACATCGGCCAGGCGAGTGCCTTGACGTGGCTGCGGCGCAACACGACTGAAGAAGTGCTCCGGCAGACGGGCGTAGCGGTTGTTGAAGCTCAATGACATCAGATCAGGCACGTTATCTCCGACAGCCGGGCTGTCTTCGCTGGGTTCATTCATCGGAAAGCGGGTCGCGCGGACGCGGTGGCGTGACGGCACCATCCGGGGATTCACGGGAGCTACGCTCCTCGTCACTGCCAATCCCAGGGGCTGTCGCGGGAGGCGCTTCAGGGGTCAACAGGCTACGCAGCCCCCCTGGCGGACGCCCCGGCGGCAACTGGCTGGCCATGTCATACAGCTTGCGCGCCGTGCTGTCCCTGTGCGCCTGACGCTCCAGCGCCTGGAGGCCGTCGTCGTGACGAGGCCGGGTCTGCACGTCGGGGGCCAGCTCGGCACCGGTCTGTCGGTGCTCGGCGGCGGCCCGAGTCGGTCGCACTGGTTCGTCGACGGCCTGATGAGTCCGCTTGAGCATCAGACGCTTGCGGGGCGTCAGGGCGAGTTCGGCCAGCCGCGCGCGCCCCCACCAGGGGTGAGGGGCACGGCTGCCATGGGCAGCCCCCGCCGCCTGCCCCCCCGCGGCCGGACGCCACATCGCCAGCATCTCGGCGGGCAACTCCTGGATCAGAGGGAAGCGCTCACTCTCGGCCTGCGCCTGCCACCAGTGGCTCAGCCGTTCGTTGAGCACCAGCAGCTGTCGTGCCCGCGTGGCAGCGGTGTAGGTCAGATTGGTGACCAGCACCTGATTGGCAAGCTGCTGTCGTTCACCGGGCAACATCAGGTCATCCGCCAGCACGACGCAATCGAACTCCAGGCCCTTGGCGCGGAAGACGGTCCCGAGCATGACGCAAGGCAGCGTGACGGTCTGGTCGGCCAGGATGGCGGCCTGCAGATCACCATCCTGCCTGCGCAGCTCACCGATCCATTGGTCCAGCGGCGCCTGCGCGTACCAGGAGGCCAGCTCGTGCAGGCTGCGCGCCTGATGATCATCGAGGCGCGCGAGAGCCCCCAGCACCTGTGCCGGGGTCTGGCCAAGCCGCGTCAGTGCTGGCGGCAACTGACGCCACCATTGCTGCTGCTCGTGCCTGTCGCCCTGCTCCGCCAGCTGGTGGCAGCGCCACAGGCGCCAGTGGTCCAGCAGACCCGCCAGTGGATAGCCTTCGATGCCGTCCAGCCATGCCACCGCGATGCCACGCTGATGCAGTGCCAGCGCTTCACCCAGCGCCGCGATGGGCCCGGCACTGATCACGGCATGTCGCGCGCCGGCGGTCAGCAAGGCCTCACGCACACCCGGTGCCGCCAGACGCGTGGCAGGCCCGAGACCGCTCATGGCCTGCTCACGCGAGGTCGGGGAACAGGCCGCCAGACGCGTTCCCAGCGCGGCCAGTGACGGCCCGAATCGCCAGGCCCCCGGCAGGGAATAGACGGTGGCATCGCCAAGCAGCGGCGAATCCAGCGAGCTCAGTCCCTCGGCCTGGCGTGCCAGACTCTGGTGTGGGTCGCCGATCAGCAGCAGATCACAGCGCTGGCGTCTCAGCATGGCCAGCAGCGCCGGCGTGGCGTCCTGGGCCTCATCCAGCATGACCAGATCGGCATCGAGCGACTGACCATGCTGGGACCACAGCTTGAGCAAGGCATTGAAGGACAGCGCCTGCTGATGGTCCGCCGGGTCCAGCAGGCACTCCCACACCAGTCGCATGCTCTCGACCAGCTGGCGCAGCTCATTGGCGCTCAAGCGGTCGGCGCAGCCCTCCGGCAGATGCTCCGGCATGGGCACGGCATCACTCAGCGTGAAGAAGGTATTGAGTCCCTGGGCGATCAGGCTGCGCGACTGACTGGACAGGCTGCCCAGCCAGTTGAGGCTCTGGGGCGACAGTCGGCGCGTGATGTCCGGCTGCCGCTTGAGCTTGTCGCCGTACTCTTCCTGCAGCGCCTGACGCGCCAGCTGGTGCAACGACAGGGACTGGACATTGGCCGGCAGCTGGCTGGCCGTACGTCCCGCGACCGCCGGGTTGAGTGAGGTATAGATGAGGATCTCATCGGCATAGGTCCGCGCCAGCTCCACCATCAGGACGGTCTTGCCGCTGCCGGCACAGGCTCGCACCACCACGCAATCGCTGTTCTCGGCACTGGTGGCCGGCGTGCGATCGCGCAGTCGCGAGGGAAAGGGGTGGGCGAGAATCCGCCGTTGATCATTGCTCAGATGCATCGGGGCATGATCCCTTCTGTCAGACCGTGGGACAAGCGATTCACGCAGGACGATATCCAGCACCAGGGCTCACGACAAGACACCATTGGCCGCCAGGCGCTCACGCACGGTACGGATCAGGCCGCGATTCCAGCGCAACAGCTCATTGAGCGTCGCGAAGTAGGCCTCGCCCCGGGTCGAATAGGCGCCCAGCATCGGGATGAGATCCTCGGCGCGCACCCGCTCGCCGGCATTGCGCAGGCGGGCCCGCAGCTGGCGCATCCTGGCATAACGCGGGTTGGCATTGAGGTTCTGGTAATAGGCCGCCAGCCCCGCCTCCAGACTCTCGAAGCGCTGATATTCACGCCCTGCCCGGCCGGTACCGCAGCCGGAGGTGAAGCAGCGCATGCCGAACAGATTGTTGGCGTTGCGGGCGTGACCGGACGTCCCCCAGCCGGACTCCTCGATGGCCTGTACCATCACCATGTCCAGTGGCAGGGTATCGATGCTCGCCAGCAGGTCGTCCCAGGGAATGCCGATGTCCGCGGCGCTGACGCTGCAGCGCTGCTGCGCCTGCTCGCACAGGGCATTCAATCGCTCCTGCTCACGCTCGCTGTAGTCTCTGCCGGCCTCGCCTGCTCGCCGACGCATCGCCTGCAGCCAGTCACGCTGCTCCGAAAGACGCTGATTCTGGGCCACCACCAGCGGGATCATCAGCTCGAAGAAGGCGACCTTGCGTGGATTGCCGGCAGCAAGGACACGCAGGTCCGGCATCTGATGGGTGGTGTCCCTGACCAGCAGCTCGTCATCCAGGCGTGCCGCCTCGGCGACCGAGCACACGGCCATCACCACCATCAAAAGGCAGAGGCCGGATCGACGTTGCATGCGTGACCTGGCAAAACGGCGCAGGAGTCGCTCGCCGGCGGCCAGCAGGCCACGAGCCATCGCGAGAGGCTGCAGGGACTGACGGCGGTTCGGGAGTCGACAGGAAAGCAGGTAGGTCATGCGCGGCGCTCATGTGATGAGACATGTGATGAGAATGGACACATCCAAGACGCATAATCACTGGCAGCGTATCTCATGAGGCTGCATGAAACCCCAAAAATGCCGTCTGGAGAAGCCCATCTCATCGCCAGCGACACGAAAGACTGACAGGCTGACAGGCACGGTTGCTGAAATACACGATGCCTGAAACGCACGATGCCCCCGCAGCCGGGGCTGCGGGGGCATCACGTCAAGCATGGCCGGTCACGAACGACCTGTCACGACGGGCACTCGAGCCTCCACGTGACGTGTTCGGTCAGTCGTCTCAGGCGCTGAGCATGCCGTTCAGGCGACGCACGTAGGCGGCCGGGTCTTCCAGCGCGCCACCTTCGGCGATGATGGCCTGATCGAGCAGCACGTGAGCGAGGTCGGTGAAGTAGTCGCCGTCGCCGCCTTCCAGACGCGAGACCAGGGCGTGCTCCGGGTTCAGCTCGAGAATCGGCTTCACTTCCGGCAGCGGCTGGCCGGCGGCTTCCATCATCTTGCGCATCTGGTAGCCCATCTCGTGCTCCGGCAGCACCACGCAGGCCGGGGAATCGGTCAGGCGGTGCGTGATACGCACTTCCTGAACGCTATCAGACAGCGCTTCCTTGACACGCTTGACCAGATCTTCCTTGGCCTTGGCAGTCTCTTCCTGGGCCTTCTTCTCTTCCTCGTTCTCGACATCGCCGAGATCGAGATCGCCCTTGGCGACGTCGGCGAAGGACTTGCCGTCGAACTCGGTGAGGTGGCTCATCAGCCACTCATCGATACGGTCGGTCAGCAGCAGAACCTCGATGCCCTTCTTGCGGAAGATCTCGAGATGCGGGCTGGACTTGGCGGCGTTGAAGCTGTCGGCGACAAGATAGTAGATCTTGCTCTGACCTTCCTTCATGCGCTCGACGTACTGGGCCAGCGACTGATCCTGAGTGGCACTGTCGGTATGCGTGGTGGAGAAGCGCAGCAGCTCGGCGATCTTCTCGCGGTTGGCGTAGTCTTCCGCCGGGCCTTCCTTGAGCACGGAGCCGAACTGGTTCCAGAAGGTCTGGTACTGCTCGGGGTCCTTGGCCAGCTTCTTGAGCATGTCCAGGCCACGCTTGGTCAGCGCGGACTTGAGCTTGTCGACCTGCGGGTCCTGCTGCAGCAGCTCACGCGAGACGTTCAAGGACAGGTCATTGGTGTCCAGCACGCCCTTGATGAAGCGCAGGTACAGCGGCAGGAACTGTTCGGCGTCGTCCATGATGAAGACGCGCTGCACGTAGAGTTTCAGGCCACGCGCGGCATCACGCTGGTAGAGGTCGAACGGCGCACGACCCGGCACGAACAGCAGGCTGGTGTACTCGAGCTTGCCCTCGACCTTGTTGTGGCTCCAGCTGAGCGGGTCGGAGAAGTCGTGAGAGACGTGCTTGTAGAAGTTCTTGTACTCCTCGTCGCTGACCTCGGACTTGGAGCGCACCCACAGCGCAGTGGCGGAGTTGGCGGTTTCCCAGTGGATCTGCTCGTTGCCTTCCTCGTCCTTCTCGACACGCTGCATGCGCACCGGCAGTTCGATGTGATCGGAGTACTTGGTGACCAGGTTGCGCAGGCGATGTTCATCGGCGAACTCGAGGGCATCGTCCTTGAGGTGCAGCACGATCTCGGTACCGCGCTCGGCGCGCGCGATGTCCGCCACGCTGAACTCGCCCTCGCCACGGGACTTCCACTCGACACCCTGGTCGGCATCGAGGTCGGCGCGACGGGTGCGCACGGTGATCTCGTCGGCGACGATGAAGCCGGAATAGAAGCCGACACCGAACTGGCCGATCAGACGCGAATCCTTCTGCTGGTCACCTGACAGGTTCTTCATGAACTCGGCGGTGCCGGAGCGCGCGATGGTGCCCAGATTGGCCACCACGTCATCGCGGCTCATGCCGATGCCATTGTCACGCAGGGTAATGGTCTTCGCGTCGGCATCGTGCTCGATCTCGATGCGCAGCTCGCTGTCGTTGCCGTAGAGGGCATCGTTGTCCAGCGCCTGGTAGCGCAGCTTGTCGCAGGCATCCGCGGCGTTGGAGACCAGCTCGCGCAGGAAGATCTCGCGATTGGAGTACAGCGAGTGGATCATGAGGTGAAGCAGCTGCTTCACTTCTGTCTGGAAGCCATGCGTTTCGGTGTGGGTGGCGGTGGTCATCGTGAAGGACCCCTCTATGTCTGTGCCTGATGTGGAAACCGGCGGCAACCTGCGTCACCGCTGCAAGGTGGTGGCGAAGGCTCGCCCGTCATTCTCGGGGACGGGTCGAGTCACGCTCTCGTGGACCAGATATGGGGCAAGGATGAACGATTTCAAGGCACTAGAGGCAGCATATTGCGCTTGGCGTCACGCTGATTCCTTCAGCAGGTTCTGCCAGCAGGTTCCGTCAGGCCAGGCGTGAGACGACAGGGCACCCGCGCGGGGTGCCCTGAGGTGTCGCTGACGAAGGTGGTTGAGGATCAGACCTCTTCATCTCTTGCCAGAGGTTCCAGCACGAAATGCATGCGCGCACTGGCGACCGGCCGTTGACTGGAGTGCTGCCAGGCACTGACGCGCACGTTGGCCATGCGCCGTCCCTCGCGCAGCACCTCACAATCGATGCGCGTGACACTGTCACCCCGCGCCGTGGCCAGATAATCGATGGAGAAATCGATCAACTTGGGCAGACGCGCCTGACGCCCTCCACGGCCATTCAAGCGCAGCACCTCGAGCGTGGCGGCCGTCTCCATCGCGGCCGCCAGCACGCCTCCATGCACGGCGGGCAACATGGGGTTGCCGACGTTCTCGGGCATGGCGGCCATCGCATAGCGAAGCGGGGTGGTCGGCAGCGGGTCATCCTCTGCCAACGAGGAGGGCGCCAGGGAGCACAGGCCCAGCCCGATGGCTCTGGCGTAGGGCAGGCTTGCCAGCAGGTCGGCAAGATCCCCTCGGGTGCGCTGGCCTTCGACGAAACGCCGGGCATGCTGCAGCCCGTTCCCCGGACGGCTGACGAACGGCTGCGACACAGCAGGGAGCGCCTCGTCGTCAGCGGTCTTCTGCGGGTCATCGATGACAGAGCCGGCCGCCCCCGTCGATGGGCGACCCTGCGCGGCGGCCATCAGCGCCTCGCCAAATCCCGGAGGCGTATTGCGCGCCCCCAGGCGAACGAAGTTGCCGATGGCGCGACACAGAAGCTTGCCCGGTTGCTGCCAGATCTGCGCTTCGGTGAAGACCATCGACTCGGTGACACGCAGGACGCGTGCCTCGCCGATCAACGCCATGCCTTCCACCCCGGGACGATAATGATCGAGGCGCAGATCCAGCGTCGGGCAGACTTCCGGACGCTCAAGGCCCGTCAGGACGGCACTGCCGCACAGGGTGTCGGCGAACATCGTCAGCACGCCGCCGTGCACCAGGTGGCGATGCGGGTCCCCCACCAGTGCCGCCTGCCAGGGTAACGTCATGCGCACGGCTGGCGCGGCGACCTCATCGACACTGACCTGCAATCTCGCGGTATGCGGAATGAAGCTCACGAACCCCGTCAGCGCCCTCACCCAGCTGGCGTCATCCAGCCCTCCTCCCGCCGCCGGCACGTCAGCGCGATTGACGGCCAGCCCCAGCAGACTGTGCGGCCCGTCTTCCGTCGCCTCCGACGCCGTCACATCCATAGCGGCATCGCGATCAGCGCGAGGGAGACCAGATAGCCGACGCCCCACAGCAGGGAGCGCAAGAGCGCGATATTCGCCAGATAGCAGCCCCAGTACCCCAGACGCGCCAGCACGAAGATCACCGCCAGAGTGGTGGCGATCGGCGCGCCGGGTGCGACGATGACACTCACCAGCACCCCGGCGGCAAACAGCGGGAATGCCTCGTTGCTGTTCTGATGCGCGGCGAGCGCACGCGCCCCGAAGCCCGTGAGTTCGCGCTGCTGCGCGCGGGGGTCATGGTTGTCATAGCGTCCGGTACGTTGCTGGGCCCAGGCGACGGGCGCCTTGGTCAGCACCAGCATCAGCGCCGCGAACAGCAGACAGGCATAGATCAGCATGCAGGATTTCCTCGAGACTCGTCATGAAAGGCATCGTCCGCCAGGGCGCGTGTGCATGTCACCGGCACGACGCGGTTCAAACTGGTGTTTGATGATCCCTCACGAGCATGACAGGTGATCCCCATCGCCGCCATGCGGCCAATGGGCAGTGCCCTGCCACCGCATGATCCGCCAGCGCCGTCAGGGTGCCGAGGGATCGGAAGGCTCGGGGTCAGGGACCTCGCCGCGCCACAGGCGATAGTCGGCCAGCGCATCATCGAGCTTGCCGAGCAACCAGGTCACGATCACCAGATCATCCAGAATCCCCAGCCCCACCAGCATGTCGGGGATCAGGTCCAGCGGCGAGACCAGATAGAGCAACGCACCTGCGGCCAGTCCCAGCGCCTTCCACGGCACCGGACGATAACGTCCACTGATCACGTCACGGCACAGCGGAACGAGTGTACGCAATGCCGCGCCGGCCTTGCCCAATACGTGTCGGCGACCAAACAGGCGGGTCAACCACATTGCCTTGCCCATGGGAACACTCCTCGTACATTGCCTGTATCGCAGGTATTGCATGTATTGTGACTGTCAGCATCCATCGACACTGTCATTCCTCGTCATCGGCTGCCACGATAGCCCTCAATGGGTGCTATCTCTGCAACCCCTGATACACGACATCGGGGCACTGGGGCGTCTACGCAAGATGCGGGCGACGCCTCAGCCCTCTTCACCTCGTTCATCGCAGGAGTCTCCAGGTGACACTAGGCAAGTTCGTATCCCCACCGGGCCGCGGCGCCCGCGCCATGCGCCGCCTCACATCGTTGCGCCATTTGACAAGCCTGGGTCTGCTGCTGGGCCTCAGCCTGCCGCTGCAAGCGGCCACCCCCAGTGATCAGAGCTTCCGCGCTGCGCTGGAGGATGCCCGAGCCAAGCGCTTCCAGGATATCCAGCAGGTCGCCGTCAACGGCCATGTGCTGGAAGGCTATATCGAATATCACCAGCTCAAGGCACGCCTGCCCTACGCAACGCCGGCGGAAGTCCTGTCCTTCATGGAGCGTCACGCCGATTCCCCCCTGGCGGAGTGGATGCGCGGCCAGGCCATCTCGGCCTACGGGCGCACCGGACGCCATGATGCTTTGCTCGAGGTCAGCGATGGCGTGCCGGCCGGCGCTAGCCGTCAGTGCCATTACTACACGGCACAGCTGAACAATGATTTCGCCAGCGCCTCGCAAGGCGGCCTGAAACTCTGGCATGTCTCGGGCTCGCAGGATTCCGCCTGTGACCCGCTGTTCTCGACGCTGCGCGAACGTGACGTGATCGATGATCAGGCCGTCTGGGAACGCATGATGCTCGCCTGGGCCGCCGGTCAGGGCAGCATGGTCAGCTACCTGGAACGCCAGCTGTCGGGCAACTGGCAGCAGGCCATCGCCGCACGTGAGCAGCTGGACGGCAACTTTGCCGCCATTACCCGGATTCCGACCGATCTGGGTCACGGTGGGCATGCCTTTGCCGCGCTCAGTGTCGCTGCCATGCATGGCTTCGTGCGCGCGGATACCGAGGCAGCCCTGGAGGCCTGGCGCAAGGTCAGCCCGCACATGCCGCTGAGCGATGAGCAGCGTCATGAGGTCGAGCGTGATCTGGCCTGGTATTCCCTGGTGCGTGACATTCCCAACAACCAGGGCTGGGTGGATGAGCGCCTGGCCATGCTCGATGATGAGGAGCTGTTCGACCTGCGCATGCGCAATGCCATTCGCGATGGCGCCTGGGGCGAGGTACGCGAATGGGTCCTCAAGATGCCGGAACGCTTCAGTGGCGAAGCCCGTTATCAGTACTGGCTGGGCCGTGCGGATGACAGCCTGGGACGCCGGGATGAGGCACGCGCCGCCTGGGCACGCGCCAGTGGCGAACGCAACTTCTATGGTTTCCTCGCCTCGGACCGGATCGGCAAGGCCTATTCGCTCAATCGCGATGACCAGACCTTCGATGATGCGCAACTGGCAGAGATTGCCCGCACCCCGGCCGTCAGGCGTGTCAGGGCGCTGATGGAGATCGATGAGATCGGTCTGGCGCGTTCGGAATGGTTCAATGCCGTGAGTCAGGCCGATGACGCCGGCGCGCGTCGCCTGGCGGCTTACGCCCTCAAGCAGCAGTGGTATGACCTGACCGTGTTCGCGACCATTCGCGGCAAGCTGTGGGATGGCCTGTCCTGGCGCTTCCCGCCCGCCTGGCAGCAGGACTTCCAGCGCTATGGGGCCAACGCCGGCGTGGACCCCTGGATGCTGATGGCACTGGCGCGTCGCGAGAGCGCCTTCAATCCTACCGCCACCTCGCCCGTGGGTGCCCGTGGGCTGATGCAGCTGATGCCGGGCACGGCGGCCAAGGTCAGTCGTGACCTGGGGCTTGCCACGCCCAGCCATGCCGCGCTCGGTGACCCGGACACCAACATCCGCCTCGGCAGCACCTATATCCGCGAGATGCTGGACCGCTACTCCGGCAATCGCCTTGCGGCAGCGGCGGCCTACAACGCAGGCCCGGGCCGCGTGGATCGCTGGCTGGCCGATACCCCGCGCGAATATGACCGCTTCGTCGAGCGCATTCCCTTCAAGGAAACCCGTGAGTACGTCAAGGCAGTACTGGCGTATCGCGTCATCTTCGAGTCGCTGGCCAAGGGCACGAGCGACGGCGTCAGAGTGGTCAGTGAGCGCGAGGTCAATCAGCCCTACACCACCGCGCTGGTGGACCGCCGCTGAAGAGAATCATGCCGAACGTCCAGCGCACGCGCTGACAGACCACTCGTGACGTCACACACGACAACGCCAGCCTCAGGGCTGGCGTTGTCGTCGTGCGTCTCCGCTACGGCTCAATCATCGCGTCGGGCATGGATTCCCGATAGCGGTGGCGTCTGGCCGTCACCCTGTCGGGGAGCTTCCTCATGCTGGGGAGCGTAGCGATTCAGCGCCTCGGCATAGCTCAGCGGACGCCCATCACCGCTGTCGCGCTGACTGCCCTTCCGGTTCTCGTCCTTGCGGGCGAGAGAGGGATTCGCGGGATATGTCGAGGACGGGGTCTCATGGGGTGTCTGGCGAGCCCCATCCGAGTGACGAGCCGAATGGCTGACGCGAGGGCGGCGCCACAGGCGCCAGGCCAGTATCAGCCCCCCTGCCCAGCTGACGCTCCCCAGCAGCCCGTAGGCGATCATGCTCCAGACATTGCCGGGACGATGGCCCGCATTGATGATGATCACCCGCGACAGGTCGATGTCCGGCCAGCGTTCACTCAACAGGGCGCGCTCGTCTCCGGGGAGGTCGGTCTCGGCATGCAGCACGGTACCGAACAGGCCATCCGGGAACTCGATGAGCGGCGGGACGTTCTTCAGGCTCTGGACGGAATCGGTACGCACCAGCACGCCCATGCGCTCGATGCGCGGCCACTCGTCCGAGGGAATGCCATCGATGCCACCGAAGGCGCGTGACAATCCTGCCAGCTCCAGCAGATAGGGGTTCATGTCCGAGATCACCGGGTAATAGAGCGTCTCGATTCGCTGCCCACCTTCGGCAGCCGCATCCAGACGAAAGGTCTCGGCATGTTCGCGATAGACGGCCCAGTGATCGCGTAGCGACACGAACTGATTGACCGGAAGATTGCCCTGTTCGACGGCTTCCAGGTTCAAGGTCTCAGGCCGGGACGTGACACGGCCCACCCAGCGCCCCTCTTCGAAGGCAAACAGCCAGGCCGCCAGCCCCACGAGCAGCAAGACGACGATACCCGCCCCGGCCAGCCGGCGACGCAAGGTGTAGGAAGGACTCATTGGTTAGCATTCCCTGCTTCTGCCAGCCTGACGTGCGGCCGGTCTTGATGTAATGACGACACGAACCATCGTGATCTTCACGACAGCATACCTCATCCACTCACGCGGCCTTTCCACACTCGGCCGGCCACGCAACAGCGGTGAGCGTCCGGACTCAAGGGCCCTTGAGTCGCGAGGACAGACGCTCACTTTCACGACAGTAACGCTGACGCAGACGCAGCACCTCAAGTGAGTTGCTCGACAGCGCATCCAGCACATAACGATTGCAGGCGCGTTCCGCACGTTTCTGGGCAGCTTCCAGCGCCTTGCGCGCCTCACGCTGGGCAGGTGTCATCCCGGCATAGGGGTCGCGCAGGGGCTTGTAGGTGGCGGCCGCCTTGCAATACATGGTGCGAGTGTCGAGATGGGCAGCACGCCCCCTCTGCTGCAGGGCGTGACAGGTCTCGACGAACAGACGGCTGGCCATGCGTGAGCAATCACGTTGCTCCGCCGCGCTGCCGGTCTTGCTCAGCCGAGCACACACCGACTCCTCCTGGATACGCCACAACTGATGACGGAAGTCGACGGTGTAGCCGTGATAGAGCACCTGTACCTGCTGGACACGCGAATCGTAGACATCGCTGATATCACGAGACTCAAGATGGGTCACGATCTTGAGGAAGGAGGCAAGGGTCAGCGTAGCAGGATCCATGTGGCGTGAGGGATAAGGCGTTCATCCCCGGCTTCTCCGTCGCAATGAGTGCTCTAGTGCCCGCAAAGGGCCGCGTGCAGATGTCAGACGCCGCCGTCAGCGGCTCAGGGCCAGGCGCGCGCCGAGTGCCACCATCACGGTGCCGGTGATGCCTTCCATCCAGCTGGCGACACGGGGTCGAGCCAGCCAGCGCCCGGCACCGCCCACCATCACCGCCACACCGATCTGCCACAGGTTGGCGATCACGAAGTGGACACCTGCCAGCCACAGCGACTTGAGAATGGCCGGGTCGGTCGGTGCGATGAACTGCGGCAGGAACGCCATATAGAAGACGACGGTCTTGGGGTTGAGCACGTTGGAGAGGAAGCCTTCGCGCAACGGTTGCCAGAGAGAGACTCGCTGACGCGCGACATCGGCCTGGATATCCAGCCCGCGAGTGCGGCGCGCACTGAGCAGACTCTTGATCCCCAGCCATACGAGATAGGTAGCACCGACCAGCTTGAGTGCCGAGAAGGCCCAGGCGGATTGCAGAAGAATCAGCGAGATCCCCGCCGACGACACCAGGGCATGCACGAAGAGTCCGGCACAGATGGCAACACTGGTGAGCACCCCGTCGCGCAGGCCGCCACGCAGGGTGTTGCGAATCACCAGCAGGGTGTCCACTCCGGGGGTCACGGTGAGCAGCGTGATGGCCACCACGAATGACCAGAACGCGGTATCGAACTGAATGAAGTCAAACATGCCGCATATCCTTGTGACGGACTTCTCCACGCCCTGCGGCATGAACGGATGTCCAGTCTAAGCGAGGGATGCGAGCCTGAAAAGTCATCGCTGACAACCTTCAGACCGCCAGCCCATCCTCGTCGCTCAACTGCCGCCCTCGCCCCCACCTCGGCGTGATCCCTTCCACTGAGACTCGCTCATGCCTTCGAGGGAGGCGCCCCGGGCGCCGAGGCGCCGCAGGGCTTCAACCGACCAGCCACAATCCCGCCACCACATCGGCAAGCAGCACCGCCAATGCCAGCAGAATGACGACGCCATCCTCACCGATCAGCCCCAGCCCGAGCAGCAACAGCGTCGCGGCGGGCAGTGCCGAGGCAAACGGCACCAGCTCCAGCGGCACCATGGTGGCCGCCAGCAGAATGGCCAGTGCAGCGATCAGACGATAGGCGATGCCACGTGTCATGAAACCGAGCCGCGGCTTTAGCAATCGGTCGATGCGCCGTGTCCAGGGACGCGCTCGCTGCACGCCATGGGTGAGGCGCTCATGCTCGAAACTGAAGCTGGCCAGCCGTCTGGGCAACCAGGGAGTGCGATGGCCCAGCAACAGCTGGAAGGCGATCAGCCCGATGAACAGCGCACAGGTAGTCGGCACGCCCGGAATGGCCCCGGTCGGCAGCAGAACCAGCAGCGCCGGCAACACCAGCAAGGGGCCGAAGCCGCGTGAATTGAAATGTTCCAGTATGGCACCCAGCGAGATGTCGCCTTCTATCTCGCGGTCCAGCTCTTCCAGCAATGCGGTGAGACCGCTGTCCTTGGCGTGTTCGCTCATGAGATATCCGTGGTGAGACGTGACAGGGAAGAAAGAGCAGACACATGGCAATACCGATGTCGGTCAGTCCTGCTATCGGCAAGCGGATCGCCTGCCATCAGCCGACCAGACGTTCACCGAGCATGCCGATCATGAATCCCAGCGTGGCCCCCAGCGGTGGAGACCAGTGATGCACCACTCGCGCCTGGGGGGCGATGTCCTGAAAGATCAGATATAGGATACCTCCCGCCGCGAAGGCCATCAGCCCGCCCAGCAACCGGGGGGCATCCGCCAACCACAGATGGCCGGAGAAGGCCGCCAGCGGACCGAGCAATGACAGCAGCAGGAAGGCGCCCAGTCCCTGTCGCGCGGTGAGGCCAGCGCCTTCCAGCTCCCGATAGGCATTGAAACCTTCTGGCAGGTTCTGCACGGCGATGAACAGCGCCATCAGCATGGCCGCCGCAGGTGAGGCGGATGCCAGGGCCCCGAGAGCGATCGCCTCGGGGATGAAGTCCATCAACATCGCCAGCAGCTGTCCCCTGGCGTCGCCGCTGCGGGCCAGCCAGCGATCCAGCTGCATGAAGACGAGCGCCCCGAGCAGAAACAGCCCGAGCAGAGGCAGGACGGACAGGGATTCCATGGCGCGAGGCACCAGCACCAACGCGACCGCTGCCAGCAGGATGCCTCCCCCCAGCGCCGTGATGCCAGCCAACCAGCTGCGCTTGACGTGGGTTTCGTGGCTACGCTCCAGTTGCGCGATCACCCCGCCCAGCGGGATGCACAACCCGGCCGCCCAGGCCATCGCCAACATTTCCCAGGGGAGGTCTGCCATCATGCTGCCGGGCGGCCACCAGGGGCCGGACGTTCACCCAGCACGCGCATCAGCAGGCTGGTACCGAGCCCCCAGGCACCATTGAGAATCAGGCCGCCGATGATCATCATCGGCACCACGGCGATGCCCTTGAGCGGGAAGACGACCAGCATGGCCACTGCCGTCGGACCGACGGCACCGAATGCCAGACTGATCAGCCAGTGGCTCATGCCGGTGCTGCGGCGTACCAGCGCCCATAGCGGCAGTCCCCATAGCCCGCCCCAGAAGGCCAGCGAGAGCACTGACGGAACGCCCAGCGGCCCGGCAGGGGTCATGTTGTAGGGCGCCTTGGGCAGGATATCGGCCAGATAGAAGAGCCCGAACAGCCCCTGATGGAAGATCAGGGTCGCCAGAAAAGCCGCCACGAAAGCCTTGAGCCAGATCATGTGAACATCCTTGTGATTGAGGCCGCCTGCACTGAAGGTCGGCGGCGTCCGGACAGTCCCGGAGCCACCTCCCGGGACCGATACGGCACTGACGCTTGCCGAAGGTGGATCAGCGGGCCTGTTCCTGGGAGATCTGCTCGTTGAGCGTCCAGAAATCATAGAGCACGCCGATGAAGAACAGCCCACCGGTACACAGATAGATCAGCCCGGTCAGCCACTTGCCCATGTACATGCGGTGGACGCCGAATACGCCCAGGAAGGTGAGCAGAATCCAGCTCAACGAGTAGTTGATTGGCCCTTCACGAAAGCGGAAATCCGCCTCGCGGTCCATGGCGGGAATCAGGAACAGGTCGATCAGCCAGCCGATCCCCAGCAGGCCGAAGGTGAACAGCCAGATGGTGCCGGTGACCGGTTTGCCATAGTAGAAACGATGGGCGCCGAGGAAACCGAAGATCCACAGCAGATAGCCCATGGTCTTGGAGTGCGTGTCCTGTACGACGGGCGATGCGGTCATCTGTAAAGCCTTAGCCGTGAAACGGCAGATCATGATTGCGAATACAGTCAATGCGGTCTTGGCGGGCGGGAATCAAGCCTCTCGTGCCCGCAAGCCCTGTCCAGACGCGACAACGCCACCCACGCAGCCGCGCGGGTGGCGTTGAAGCCTGTCGTGTCGTCACCGAAGCCTAGATCACGCCCAGTTCGCGCAGACGTTCCTTGAGATAGGAATCCGCGGTGTGCTTGTCAGACAGCACCACTTGTGGACGCGGATGCAGGAACAGCGGCAGGGACAGACGCGACTGACTGCACCCTTCCCCCGTCGGATTGATCACGCGATGCGTGGTGGACGGGAAATAGCCGCCACTGGCTTCCTGGAGCATGTCGCCGACATTGATGACCAGCTGACCCGGATCACAGGGCACGTCCATCCATTCACCATCGACATCCATCACCTGCAGCCCCGGCTCATTGGCGGCAGGCAGCACGGTCAGCAGGTTGATGTCCTCATGGGCAGCGGCACGCACGGCACCCGGCTCTTCCGAACCGGTCATCGGCGGATAGTGCAGGACGCGCAAGAGCGTCTGCCCACTGTCCTTGATCATGTTGGAGAGCGGCTCACGATAGAGCTCGGCCACTTCAGCGGGCGAATGCGCTTCCACCCAGCTCAGGAGCTCCGCGGCGAAGGCTTCTGCCTGACGGTAGTACTCCATGGCATTCTCGCGCAGGCTGTCCGGAATCTTTCCCCACGGATAGATGTGGTAGTACTCCTTGAGGTCCCGCGCCGTATGTCCCTTGGCGGTCTCGGAGACATCCGCCGGGAAGAGACCATCCTGGGTCTTCGGGTCGTAGCGCCACTCCAGCTTGTCGGCACTCGCGAAGAATTCCGCCCATTCAGCGTAGATCTTCTCGACCAATTCATGAGAAATCGGATGATTGCGAATCACGCCGAAGCCTGTCGTGCGCAGGGATTCGACAAATTTTTCGGCAGCATCGGCCGAGCGGTAATCTACGTTCTGGACCTTCATGGCATTTCCATCTATGTTGGCTCTGTGTACGCATCCTACTTGAGCAGGCAGACGTCGCCAATACGACGACTGACTATTCGGTCAAGATGCGAACATGTGCAGTTTCTACTGCAGGCGTAGGTCAAGCAGGAAAGGATGTCGTCGCAGGACGTAACGCGTCTCTCTGGTGGAATTCCCCCTAGCCGCACCAACGCAATCCGGTCTGATGGGCAGACCACCAACATCATCACGTAAGCAAGGAAAGAATCATGGCAACTGGCACAGTCAAGTGGTTTAACGACACCAAAGGTTTCGGCTTCATTTCTCCGGACGACGGCGGCGACGACCTGTTCGCGCACTTCTCTGAAATTCAGGCAGAAGGCTTCAAGTCCCTGCAGGATGGCCAGAAGGTTTCCTTCGACGTCACCCAGGGCAAGAAAGGCCTTCAGGCCGCAAACATCAAGCCGGTCTGATCATCTGATCACTCCGGTCAGTCCACCCTCATCGGTGGCCTGATGATGGCAAGACACAGAAACGCCCGCCTATTGGCGGGCGTTTCTGTGTCCGCTGCCTCCGCCAGAGCGATGGCACTACATCGCTTCAGGACGGCATGAGAGCAAGACGCACAACGCCGCAGCACGGGGCCGCGGCGTTGCAGGCAGGACATTCACTCACGTGAGTGATGGCATTGCCTCAAACGATCACTGCTGAGCGTCATCAACGGATTCGTTGGCCGCCTTCTGAGCTTCATTGATCTCGGCGTTGGCTTCCGCCGCAGCGTCATCACCCTGCTGTTCAGCGGAGTTGGTCAGTTCAGCAGCCTGCTCCTTGGTGGAGTCGTAGGCGTTCTTGGCAGCATCGGCGGTGGCGTCAGCGGCATCGTTCACACCCTGCTTGGCGGACTCGTAAGTCTCGCTGGCGGCGTTCTTGGTCGCATCGAGGGCATCATCGCTCTCGGCGGCAGCTTCGTCACCCATGGCGTCAGCGGACTGCGCTGCGTCATCGGCCATGTTGTCAGCCTTGTCAGCCGCGTCGTCCATTTCAGCAGCAGCTTCATCTGCAGCCTGGTCCATCTCGGCAGCAGCGGCTTCAGCAGCCTGATCGGCACTCTGCTCAGCCTGCTCTGCGCTTTGCTCTGCAGACGTCTCGGCTTGCTGGGCGGCCTTGTCGGTATCGCCATTGTCACAACCGGCGATGGCCAGGGACAGGCCAGCGGCCAGTGCGGGAATCATCCATTGCTTGAGCTTCATCGTCTTCTCCTTGATAGGTGGGGAGTCATCAGCCCCTTGTTTCCTGCGCAAAGCATTGCAACAAAGGTCGAGTATTCATGCAAGCGAAAGCGTGTTCAAACGCTTGGATGACTTCAACATGGTGCTCGCTTGGCAGCTTTTCAAGCAAATCGCCCTTTCAGTAGCATGAAAATGTTAACGAACACCATTTCTTTTCTCTGACGACTCTCTGATCACTCTCCGATATCTTCGTTCCATACTTCCGGCTGTTCGCGGATGAATGTCTCCATCAGCTCCCGACAACGCGCATTGTCCACGACGTCCACCTTGACGCCTTGAGCGCGCAGATGGTCTTCCGCGCCCATGAAGGTCCTGTTCTCCCCCACGACGACATGGGGAATCCCGTAGAGCTGGATGGCGCCACTGCACATCGGGCACGGGGACAAGGTAGTGTAGAGCACGCACTCGCGATAGACCTTCGCCGGCAGACGTCCGGCATTCTCCAGCGCATCCATCTCACCGTGCAGTACCGTGCTGCCCTTCTGCTGACGCTGGTTGTGGCCACGCCCGATGATCTTGCCATCGTGGACCAGTACCGAGCCGATCGGTACGCCACCTGTGGCATGGCCCTTCTCGGCCTCCTCGATGGCCGCTTGCAGGAAACCTTGGTGATCCTGAGTCTGCGCTGACATGGTCTTGCTCCTGAATATTCAGTAAGGGGGTTCAGTCATGAAACATCGGCGATGACGACATGGGGAGGCCACCCTGCAGGCACGCCCCTGTGAGCGAACCTGGCGTGAACGGCGAGCATCACCCGAGTCCCGCTTCCCCTGTCATCATCTGACGGGCTCGTCTCAGCCCTTCATTGCCGGCATTGGTGGGCTCACCGACTTCATTGGCAAGCTCGCGGAAGCTGCCCATCGCACCGAGCAGCGCCGAGGCTTCATAGGGGATGAAGACTCGATCACCGTCACGGGCCATGTCCGGCAGCATCTGCAGGTATTTCTGTCCCAGCATGTAGCCCACCACCAGTTGCGGATCTTCCGCCCCGATGGCATCACGCAGCTGGTAGATGGCCTGGCGCTCACCCTCGGCACGCAGGATGGAGGCCTGCTTGTCGCCCTCGGCGCGCAACACCGCGGACTGCTTCTCACCTTCCGCCGTGGCGATGGCCGCCTCGCGCTGACCATTGGCCTCGGTGACGGTGGCACGACGCCGGCGCTCGGCCGCCATCTGCAGACGCATCGCATCCTCGACTTCATCGGGCATGCTGATGTCCTGGATCTCGACTCGGGTGACCTTGACGCCCCACTTGTCACCGACCTCATCCATGGTGACCTGCAAGGCATCATTCACTTCCTTGCGACTCTCGAACAGCTTGTCGAGCTCCATTCGTCCGATCTCGGAACGCAGGCTGGTCTTGGCGAGCACCTCGATGGCCTGGGTGAAGTTCTCCACTTCATAGACCGCGCGCTTGGGGTCGACGATCTGGAAATAGAGAGCGCCATTGACGGTCACCGTCACGTTGTCCGTCGTCACCACGCTTTGTCCCGGAAAGTCCATCACCGTCTCACGACGGTCGATGCGCGTCTCCTCGACCACAAGCGGCAGGTTGTCGCCCTTGATCTGGCGATAGCGGCGAATGGTAATCGAGCGCGGCTTGTCGATGAAAGGCACGACCAGATTGATACCGGATTCCAGAGTACGGCTGTAGCTGCCGAGCCGTTCGATCACGACGGCTTCGGACTGCTGGACGATCATCAATCCCTTGGCCAGCAGAATGACGACAAGCGCCACGATGAAGAGAATGATGATGAGACCCGGACTGATGATCATGTTGCTCAACTCCCTTGAACTGGGCAGCTTCCTGCCGCCCGAATGAATGGTGATATCACCACTTGCCCGACCGCCAGGACGGCGAGGCGGACCTTGAGACAGATTACTCGACGCGCTCCACGCAGAGCGTGATGCCTTCGACGCTGAGGATCCTGACCGTGTCCCCCGCTGCCGGCTTCGTCTCCCCCTCCCAGCGTAGCGGATACTCATTGCCTGACACGCGCACGGCAAGTTTGCCGCCGTTGCCGATGATCACCTTGACCAGCTGGCCGGTCTCCGCGCCACTGCCCAGGGTACCGTAGGGCGTCTTGGGCAACAGATAGGGATGGATCTTGCGGACGAACAACGGCACGACCACCAGCGCCGTGATCGCCACGCTGATCAGCTGGACGTTGAGCCCCGCCCCGAGAACGGATGCCAGAGCGCCACTCAGCGCACTGACCCCCAACGCCAGCAGCACGAATTGCGCTCCCAGCAACTCAAGCCCCGCCAGAATCAACCCGAGAATGACCCAGAGATGCCACGCTGCCACACCTGTCATGCCATCGTTCTCCCAAGCGTTTCTCTCGTCCATTGCGGTCAAGAGACTGAAGAAATCTCGTGCTGAAAATGCCACGAGCGCAGCCCGAGTAAACCTCAGACTGCGCTCGTGTACCAGACTGGCATCGATGATGAGAGGAGCGCTAGCGATTCGCCTGCAACAGCTCGGTATCCGCCGGCGCCACCAGTTGCAGTGCCTGTGGCGCGATACTGAACTCGCTGTCCTCGATCAGATGACTCTCGCCGTCCAGATTGACCGGCAGCGGCTCCCCTCGATAGCGCAGCGTATCGGTACGCACATAACGCACGAAATGACCGTTCTCAGGCAGGGATTCCAACTCTTCCACCACCTCACCGATGCGCGCGATGGGGAAATCACGAATCACCAGCACATCGAAACCGGCATCATCGAGCAAGGCCCGTGGCGCCAGCTCCTGCCCGCCACCGGCCTGCCGACCATTACCGATGGCCAGCACGAACAGCGCAAGCTCTTCCTCGACCCCATCGAGCGTGAGACGTCCTCGATAGGGACGGAAATCCCACGCCTTGAGCACGCCCATCAGCGAATAGGCCCCACCCCCGAACAGCTTCTTGAGTCCGGCCGGGGTCGAGCGGGTCACCTCCGCTCCGAAACCGGCCGAGGCAACATTGAGGAAGTAGGCATCATCGAGCTGCACCAGATCCACCGCTCGTGATTGCCCTTCACAGGCCAGTGCCAGAGCCTCGGAGATACCGGGCGGTATCCCGAGCGAGGTCGCCAGGTCATTGGCCGTCCCCAGCGGAAGAATGGCCAGTTCCGGACGTTGAGCCCGTGGATGCGTCATCAGCGCATTGGCCAGCAGGTTGAGCGTGCCATCCCCGCCCCCGGCAATCAGGCGTGTGACGCCTTCCGCGATCGCTTCATCCACCAACCTCGCGACATCCTGTGCTTCGAAGGTCAGACGTATCTCCAACCCCTGGGTGCGCTCACGCTGGGCGAACAAGGCATCACGCAGCTCAGGCTGCTGTGCCTTCTCACCGTTGAGTATCACGCGCACACGCGCCGCTGATTCCATGTGGTGTCTCCTTGGCGACATGCGGATCGAGCGACAAGCATACTCCCGTCAGGCCTCAGGAATGAACCACCCACGCGAGCCCACATCGGTTAGCTGCCCTGAGGTGTCTCATCGACGCCAAGCCCCGGCTGACGGCGCGCGCCCAGCAACAGCAAGGGAAGAATCATCACCACGCTGATCAGGAGCAATCCCTGCTGCGGCGCCAGCGGGGTACTGAGCAGCGCGGTGGCCACGATGGCCGAGCCCCCCAGCTGAATGCTGCCCAACAGCGCCGCCGCCGTACCGGCACGCTCACCGAAGGCTTCCAGCGCCAGACTGGAAGCGGCGCCCAGGGCCAGCGAGAAACCGACTGACAGCACTCCCACCGGCACCATGAAGGCTGCCGCCGACAACGGCAACCAGGCCATGGCGGCCCCTTGCATCAGCCCGGAGACCAGGATGATCGCCAGTCCCAGCCGAACCGTCGGCTGGCGTCCCAGCCGGGTGATCACGCGCGGTGCGAAGAAGAACGTCAGGATATTGATCACGGCGTTGCCCCCAAACATCGCGCTGAAGGCAAGCTCGGAATGGCCCAGCGTTTCCACCAGCAACTCGGAAGAGGAGGAGACATACAGCAGGATCGCACTCATCGCCGACATGGCCACCAGCGCCTGATACAGGAAGCGCCAGCTGGTCAGCACCGGGCGATACCGCGCCCAATTGTAGAGCGGACGCTCCACCACCGTGTTGGCGGGGCGCGTCTCGGCGAACAACCGCCAGGCGGCTGACCCGACGCACAGCGCGAAGAACCCCATGAACAGGAAGTTGGATCGCCACCCGAACTGCACCGCCAGCAGGCCGCCCAGAACCGGCGCCAATGCCGGAATGATGCACAACGCACCATTGAGGTAGCTGTACATCCTGGCACCCTGCTCCGGCGTATAGCAGTCACGCACCGCCGCGAAGGCCACCGTGACGGTAGCACAGGCCCCCAACCCCTGCAGGATGCGCCCGACATACAACATGCCGATGTCCTGGGCCAGCGTCGCGACCACGGCACCTGCCAGATAGACCAGCGCGCCGCCCAGCAAGGCGGGACGACGACCATAGAGGTCCGTCAGCGGCCCGACCAGAATCTGGCCGACCCCCACCGCACCGAGAAACAGGGTCACCGTCATCTGCATCACGTCGGTGGGCTGCGCAAACTCGCGCGCCATCGCCGGCAGCGATGGGAGATAGATATCGATCGCCAGCGGCGAGAACATCACGCAGCCGACCAATAGCAGCAGCAGTTGTCGGGCACTCGGCAGGGGCCGTGCGGTAGCGGAGGAAGACGCGGACATGGAGTCTCTCATGGAGTCGGAAGGCAGCTCAGCGGCGAATGGCGAGCGAGTCGGAAGCTGCAGAGACTAGCGCCTGTGACTTATGCTGCAAAATGATATTATTTCAGCCCTGATATTCCACTGGCGAAATTCATGACCTCGACTTCCCGCCATGCTCCCTCCAATGCTGGCCTCCGGTCACCCGGCCCCCTCAATCCGCGCCTGGACCTCAATCTCCTGCAGGTGTTGCAGGTGCTTCTGGAAGAATGCAGCGTCACGCGGGCCGCGGGCCGACTGCACCTTTCCCAGTCGGCCGTCAGCAAGAGCCTGGCTCGCCTGAGAGCGATGTTCGATGACCCCCTCTTCATTCGAGAGCGTCATGGCCTGCGGCCCACGCCACGTGCGCTCGGGCTCAGGGGTGAGCTTGCCGAGCTGCTCTCGCGTCTCGAGCATCTCAGCGCACCGCCGACCTTCACGCCCGCCACCAGTCGCCGACGCTTCCAGCTGGCCGTGCTGGAGAGCGCCTGGGCGACGCTGATGCCCTCCTGTACCCGCGCCCTCACCCAGGCCCTCCCGCTCGGCAGTCTCGAGATCAGTCGCTGGCAGGCCGACTGTCTCAATCTGATGGAAAGAGGCCTGCTGGATATCGGCCTCGGGGCACACGACCATCCGACCGACACGCCGAGCGAGCCCCCGGCGCTACCGAGAGGCTTCCACTCGCACACCCTGTGGCGCGATGATCACGTGATGTTGCTGCGCGACGGCCATCCACTGCTCGAGCGTTCGGTGCCGCTGACTCTCGAGGAGTTCGCCACGCTCGATCATGTCCAGGCCACCTGCGAGGGCCGCTCTCGCTGGTCGCTGGATGAGCGGCTCGAACGGCATGGTGCTCCGCGTCGCATCAAGGTACTGGTGCCGGACTTCCGGGATGCCTTGAGCATCGTCGCGCACAGTGAGCTCATCTTCTGCGCACCCAGAAGCTTCGCCCAGGCCAGCCGCCAGCAACACGGACTGGTCATTCGCGAACTGCCGCTGAAACTGCCGGCCCTGAGTTATCGCCTCATCTGGCATGCCAGCCACGAGCAGGACCCGGGCCATCGCTGGCTGCGTCAATCGCTGATGACCCACATTCGCAACGCCCATGGGGCAGACGCAGCCGCCGACGAACACTAGAATGGCCGCACACTCTGCAACCCACCGCTTTTGCGAGCGCTGACCGAGGGTGCTGATCAAGAGCACTGATCGCAAGCGCAGTGCAAGCGTCGTCAAGCCCGTCACCAGGGCTTGACCCGACGCGCAAGCACTCACCTCATATCACCATCCGCCTGTACACGAGGTATTTCCATGCGCCCCATCATCCGCCTGTTCTTCCGCACTCTGCGACTGGTACTGGCCCCCTTCATGCTGCTCAGCGAGAAGCTGACCCGCGGCAGCGCGCTCGAGCGCAGCCCCGCCCAGCAGGCCGAGGTGGACGCCGAGACGGCCAAGCTGGCGCTGTATCAGTTCTCGACCTGCCCGTTCTGCATCAAGGTGCGCAAACGCATGCATCAGCTGAACCTGAACATCGAGCAGCGCGACACCCAGCACAACGCCACTCACCGCCAGGCCCTCGAACAGGGTGGCGGTCGCGTCAAGGTGCCGTGCCTGCTGATCACCCATGACGATGGTCGCGAAGAGTGGATGTACGAATCCGACACCATCAATGCCTACCTGCAGGAGCGCTTCGGTAGCGCGGCCTGACAATACAAAGGCTGATACGACGCAGACCGCAAGAGGCCGCTCTCATGAGCGGCCTCTTGCGGTCTGGTGAGCGCGATCACGCGCGCTTGGGTGTCTCTCTTCTGCTTACCGTCTTGCCCACATTCTGCCTCTCATCAGGCCAGCGCCTGCGAGACGGATGCCCGCTTGTGGCGAGCCGCCTGGCGCATCTGATCCATCGCCCACACCATCGCCAATGTCAGCATGACGGCCCCCAGGGTGTGCGCCAGCGCCAGATCCAGTGGCAGCCACCACAGCACATTGGCGATCCCCAGCCCAGCCTGCAGCCCCCAGGCTGCCAGCGCCCAGCCCCAGGGATTGAGCGTCCCCGTGGACATGAAGCGCCTATTGCCCGCCAGCCTCGCCAGCGGGCGTGCCAGTGAAGAGGAAGGTCGCGATGGAAGGACGGCCTCGGGATGCCCGGATTGCACATGACGCCGCTGGCGCCAGTAGAGCATCAGCAGCACTGCGCCCAGCAACACCGCTCCACCGCGATGCGCCAGATGGATGGCGGTACGCGCCTCCCCATGCAGCTGTCCGTGCAGATAGCTCGGGCCGACATCCTGAGACAGATGGAAGCCCTCTCCCCAATCCATCGCCGGCCATAGCGAGCCATTGCAGGTGGGGAAACCCTCGCAGGCGAGTCCGGCATAATTGCTCGAGGTCCAGCCTCCCAATGCCAGCTGTCCAAGCAACAGTGCCGCTGCCAGCGTGGCCAGCCACGGCTGACGCAAGACACGATGCCCGTGATCGTCCGCCGCCTTGGGCAGCGTTGCTCTCGCGTCACGCGCCGCCAGTCGTCGCGTCAGTGACAACCACAGCAACAGCAGCAGACTCGCCACGCCCAGGCCGCCCAACAGATGCAACGTCACCACCTGTGGCCAGAGCTTCAGCGTGACGGTAAAGGCGCCGAAGGCACCTTGTATCAGCAATGCCGCCAGCAACAGCCAGCACCCTGCCAGCGGGAAACAGGTAGCCATGTCCAGCGCCCGATGACGCATGCCTGCCGCCGACCGGGCGAGCCGCAGGCGGCGCTCACGCCGCCGGACACGCCAGCCCAGCACGAGTAATGCCAGTGACGCCAGCCCGAGCAGGCTCGCCGCATAGCGGTGAATCATCTCAGCCCATGCCTTGTAGCCCTCCAGCGGGTGGTGAGGACTATGCAAGCTTGCCGTGTGCGCATCCGGCACCACCAGGGCGCCATAACAGCCAGGCCAATCGGGGCATCCCAGGCCGGCATCCACCAGGCGCGTCCAGGCCCCGAGGCCGATCACGAGAATGACCAGTCCCAGCATGCCGGCGACCAGCTGCCGAGCCATCCGCCACACACGCAGGAGGTCTGTCTGACTGCCTGCCTGCCGGGCCATCGAGTCATCAGCAGCGGCCAGCGGTGTGATTCCCGGCACACTCCCAGGCAAAGGATGCCCTGTCAGCGAAGTGGCAGAGGTTGAGTGACGCAGGAACGGCGGCGGGGGTATCAGCGCGGCACCGCGCTGACGGGCGCGCGCGCTGACACGGGGACGCAGAGGGTAGCGCGGGTGCGAGACAAGGCGAGACATGGCGTATCTCCCTGCTGGAGAGCTAGGGGCGAGCGAGTGATCGACGCATCACACGCTCAGCTCAGCGCGGCGCAGCCGGATTGCGCTTGAGCAATCGGCGCACATCCTTCATGACGGCCTGCGGTGTGATCTCGGGGCCATATGCCACCACGACTCGCCCCTGTGGGTCGATCAAGCGCAACGGCTGTGGCGAGGCCCCGGCGCCATTCGCCGAGGGCCAATGGCCCAGCGCACGCTGCTCCCCCGGTACTTGGGGATGCTGAAAGGACTGCTCGGCCACCACCAGACGCCCCAGCCGCGGCGCCTCCTTGCCAAGGGCGCGGTGCAGACGCCACCAACGTTCGGCCTGCGCCGTGGCCAGCTCCGACCGCCCCGGCTCCGGCCAGCTGAGCCAGAAACGCTGCTCATCCGCGCCCCGAGCGGCTCTGGGCGGCATGCCACTGTCATCCTCGGGCTGTCGCGGGGCTGATGCACTCACGAGATACTCCAGTGACCAGTCCTGCAGCGGCATCACGTCCGGCAGCAAGGCGCCGTTCGCCACCCGCCCTTCGGGTATCCCCACCTGCACACTCAGCATGGCCCACGCCAATGGCAACGGGGCAGACAGCAGCCCCAGCAATGCCACGAGTTTCAGACGCTGTCGCATCACGTGTGTCATACCACCTCCTCCAGAGCAAGACGTCCCTTGACTCGCTAGACCTGGCGCTGACGCAGCGCGGCCTGTCGTTGGCGGCGCGCGCCCACGATCATCACCACCGCCGCACCGAGACTGAGCCCCAGCCACTGCAGGGCATAGGCGTAATGGCGCTCAGGCGTCATGTTGCTCGGCTGCCACCAGGGCAAGAACCTTCCCGCACCGCCGGTCTGATGCACGATGCCGGCAAACGCCGGAGCACCAAGCGCCTTCCAGGCACTCAGATCCACCTGCTGCAACCGCTGCCCCTCCCGGTTGGGGCCGAACAGTGGCCCACCGCTGGTCCCCTGGCCGTTCAACCACTGCCAGCGACCCCTGATCACCAGAGAGCCTTCAGGGGTGGTGAACTCCGGGTCCGCACGTGGCGCTGGCGATGCCACGAAGCCCCGCTCCACCAGCCACCAGCGGCCATCCCGGGACCTGAAAGGCGTGAGCACCGCCACGCCATGGCGCTTGTCCAACGTCCGGTTATCCAGCAACAGGCTGTGCTTCGCGAGCCACTCGCCCTGCAGCTCGATCAGGCTGGCACTCGCTGGCGGTGCCGTCGGCATCACCAGTTCCGGCGCACTGGCCGTATCTTCCAGATGCTGGGCTCGCGCCTGGCCACGCATCACCTGCCAACTGCACAGACACAGGCCCAGCACGATCAGACATCCCCAGAACAGCCACCAGCCTCGCCCGACACATCGCTCCTGCGGCGCCTCCGGTGACGCCAGCGCTGTCATCGCCGACTTGCGCTTGTCCGTCGGATGGGCTCGACTGTCAGATACGGGGCGAGCGAGAGCCTTGCCCTCGCCTGACAACGTCTGCGCCCCGGGAGGTGACATGCTGCTCAAATCGCTGATCGCGCTGGTCTTCGTCGGCATGCTGGCAAGTCTCATCGCCGGAGCCGGCTTTCTGTTACACGACGGCAGCCGCAGTCGACGCCTGCTGACGTCTCTCAAGTGGCGAGTGGGCCTGGCGGTCTGTCTGGTGATTCTGCTGGTCATGGGCTTCTCCACCGGAATGCTGAACTGACTCGCGCTCGACGCTCTTCGGCCTGCCTCAGAACACGTAGACGAACAGAAACAGGCCGATCCACACCGCATCGACGAAGTGCCAATACCAGGCAGCCGCCTCGAAGGCGAAATGGCGCTCGCGGGAAAAATGACCGCGAATCACCCGAACCAGCATCACGATCAGGATCACGGTGCCGATGGTGACATGCAGGCCATGAAAGCCGGTCAGCAGGAAGAAGGTACCGCCATAGACACCGGCTTGAAGCGTCAGCCCCAGATGATGCCAGGCCTCGTAATATTCGAGCCCCTGCAACAGCAGGAAGCACACCCCAAGCGTCACGGTACCCGCCAGCCAGTTGCGCGCCGTGCGGCGATATCCCATCTTCAGCGCCTCATGGGCCACCGTCAGGGTGACACTGGAACTGACCAGCAGCAGCGTATTGGCCAGCGGCAACTGCCAGGGGGACAGCACTTCCTTCGGTCCGGCAATGCTGGCATCCGGCGGATTCATCAAGGGCCAGCTGGCCGTGAAATCAGGCCACAACAGGGCCGTCACGCCCTTGGCACCCTCGCCATCCAGCCATGGCAACGCGAAAGTTCGTACGTAGAACAACGCGCCGAAGAAGGCTGCGAAGAACATCAGTTCAGAGAAGATGAACCACGCCATGCCCCAACGAAACGAGCGGTCCATCTGATCGTCGTAAAGGCCGCCCATCGACTCGCGAACGACATCGCGAAACCATCCTGCCATCACCAGCACCACGGCCAGCATGCCGATGCCTGACAACCAGGCGGCGCTGCCATGCACCATCCAGATTCCCGTGCCGATCATCATCCCACCCACGGCCAGCACACCGAGGATGGGCCAGGCACTGTGTGCCGGAACGTAATAGCTGCCACCGCTCATCGTTCACCTCCTGCAGAGTTCTCTGCCAGGTCGCCCGCCGGCATCGACGGCATCGTGACCGGGTAAAGGGTATAGGCCAGCGTCAGGTCGCGAATGCCCTCGGGGAGATCCGGGTCCACCTGGAAGACCAGCGGCAACTCACGCCGCTCTCCCGCCGCCAGCGTCTGTTCCTGAAAGCAGAAACACATGATCTTGCGCAGATGCAGCGAGCCCTCGGCAGGACTGACGCTGGGGACCGCACGACCACGCACCGGATGATCGGCGTGATTGGTGAACACGAAGCGTGCGCGGTACTGGCCACCGGGGTGGATGCGGAACTGCTCATCCAGCGCCTCGAGTGTCCAGGGCAGACCCTGTCCCTGCTGGGTGATGAAGCGCACCGAGACCCAACGGCTCTCGTCGATCTCCATGGCCACCGCAGCCCTGGCCTGACTGGCGGCCTTGCCATTGAGGCCCGTGAGATTGCAGAAGACGTCATAGAGCGGCACCAGCGCGAAGGCGAAGCCCAGCATCCCGACCAGCGCCAGCAGCGTGCGCCGCACGGTACGTGCCACCGCCTGTTGCTGTGCTGCGTGATCGCGTGAGGACATGTCACTCTCCTGGCCACTGGCTATCGCTCAGCGGATGATCTGACCATCGCGGGTCTGCGGCGGTATCTCGAAGGTATGCAGCGGTGCCGGGCTTGGCACGCTCCACTCAAGATCCACCGCCCCTTCCCAGGCCTTGGCTGGCGCCCTGACACCGCCGCGCGCGCACTTGATGATCACGACCAGGAACAGCAGCTGCGAGATACCGAACAGGAAGGCCCCGATACTGGACAGCATGTTGAAGTCGGCGAATTGCAGCGCGTAATCCGGAATGCGCCGTGGCATGCCGGCCAGCCCCGAGAAGTGCATCGGGAAGAAGGTGAGATTGACGCCGATGACCGACATCCAGAAATGCCATTTCGAGAGCCCCTCGTGGGGATAGAAGCCAGTCCACTTGGGTAGCCAGTAATAGGCCCCGGCGAGAATCGCGAACAACGCGCCAGGCACCAGCACGTAATGGAAATGGGCCACCACGAAATAGGTGTCGTGATACTGGAAATCCGCTGGCGCGATGGCCAGCATCAACCCCGAGAAGCCGCCGATGGTGAACTGGACGATGAAGGCGATGGCAAACAGCATCGGGGGCTCGAAGCTTAATGAGCCGCGGAACATGGTGGCGATCCAGTTGAAGACCTTCACGCCGGTCGGCACCGCGATCAGCATCGTCGTGTACATGAAGAACAGTTCCGCCACCAATGGCAGGCCGACGGCGAACATGTGATGCGCCCAGACCAGGAAGGACATGATGGCGATGGAGCCGGTGGCGTAGACCATCGAGGCGTAGCCGAACAATCGCTTGCGCGAGAAGGTCGGCACGATGGCGGACACGATGCCAAAGGCCGGCAGGATCATGATGTAGACCTCGGGATGGCCGAAGAACCAGAACAGATGCTGGAACAGCACCGGGTCTCCCCCGCCTGCGGCATTGAAGTAACTGGTGCCGAAATTGATGTCGAACAGCATCATGGTGATGGCACCCGCCAGCACCGGCATCACCGCGATCAGCAGGAAAGCGGTGATCAACCAGGTCCAGACGAACAGCGGCATGTCCATCAGGCGCATGCCCGGCGCACGCAGATTGAGGATGGTGGCGATGATGTTGATGGCGCCGAGAATCGAGCTGATGCCGGCGATGTGCAGCGAGAAGATGAAGAAGCTGGTCGAAGGCGGCGCATAGGTGGTGGAAAGCGGTGCGTAGAAGGTCCAGCCGAAGTTGGGGCCCCCGCCCTCCATCAACAGGGTGGAAAGCAACAGCAGGAAGGCGACCGGCAACAGCCAGAAGCTGAAGTTGTTGAGACGCGGCAGCGCCATGTCAGGGGCGCCGATCTGCAACGGAATCATCCAGTTGGCCAGTCCCGTGAAGGCCGGCATGATGGCACCGAACACCATGATCAGCCCATGCATGGTGGTCATCTGGTTGAAGAACTCCGGCTGCACCATCTGCAGGCCGGGCTGAAAGAGCTCGGTACGGATCACCAGTGCCATGATGCCGCCGATGAACAGCATGCTCAGCGAGAAGATCAGATAGAGCGTGCCGATATCCTTGTGGTTGGTGGTCAATAGCCAGCGCAGCATGCCGCGCGGCGCGGTGCCATGGCCTCCTCCCGCACGGGAGCCGCCGGCGGTCCCCTCGCTCTCGCTGGCCTGAAGTACCGCCTTGCGTGGCTGTTCACTGGCCATGACACGCCTCCTGAATGCGTCGCTTGCACGCTATTGAGACAGCTGTTCCTTGATGACGGCTGGCTGTACCAGCTCGCCGGTATCGTTGCCCCAGGCATTGCGCTCATAGGTGATGACAGCCGCAAGCTCGACCGGACTGAGCACATCGGCGAAGGCCGCCATGGGCGTGCCTGCCTTGCCGTTCACCACGATATCGATGTGCGCCTGCATGTCCTGCGTGACGATGGCACTCCCCACCAATGAGGGGAATGCCGGGGGCATGCCCTGTCCATCCGGCTGGTGGCAGGCGGAGCAGATGGTGGCGTAGGTCTTCTCGCCCTTCTCCATCAACTCCTCGAGACTCCAGTCGCGTCCGGCATCATTGCGTGACGCTTCGGCCTCGGCCTTGCGTGCGATCAGCCACTCGTCGAATTCGGCCTCCGGCAGCGCCTCGACCACCACCGGCATGAAACCGTGGTCCTTGCCGCACAGCTCGGTGCATTGGCCGCGATAGGTGCCGGGTGTCTCGATGCGGGTCCAGGCCTCGTTGATGAAGCCGGGGATGGCGTCCTTCTTGACGCCGAAGTCCGGCACCCACCAGGAGTGGATGACATCGGAGGACGTCGTCAGGAAGCGCACCTTGCGATTGATGGGCAGCACCAGCGGATTGTCGACTTCCAGCAGGTAATGCTCGCCCTTGGCGGCGGTGTTGTTGATCTGCTCGCGCGGGGTCGCGAGACTTGAGGTGAAGGCGACATCCTCGCCCAGATACTCATATTGCCAGCGCCATTGGTGCCCGGTGATCTTCACGTCAAGCGCCGATTCGGAGGCGTCGTACATGTCCTTGAGGGTGGCGGTGGCGGGAACTGCCATCACCACCAGGATCAGCAACGGGATGGCGGTCCATAGAATCTCGATGCGGGTGTTCTCGTGGAAGCTGGCCGCGACCGCACCACGCGACTTGCGATGCTTGACCATCGCGTACCCCATCACACCGAACACCACGATCCCGATGACCACACAGATCCAGAAGATGATCATGTGCAGGGAGTGGATCTCGCGACTGACGGCCGTGACGCCGACCGGCATGTTGTATTCGACTCCCCATGCCGCGGGAACGAGCCCCATCAGTGACACCGCCGCCAACGGGCGCCACGATCGCCGCCACCGGAGTGCGGTGACACGGGAAAGGCATTCCGCGATCCACGACATCGGCGCCTCCTTGTCATTGTTATCGAGAGCCTCATCCGGATGACGGCAATGAGCGACTCCCTGTGCTCCGACTTGCTTGAAGTATAGAAGAGCTGGGCGGAACACAAGGTCGCGTGGATCAACCCACTGATACTCCTTGGTCGCAAGGCGAGGAAGTGCAACAGCGGCTACGCGGTTCCACCAGACAAGCGCCGGCAGGGCCCCGGGCGACTTCCGCGATGTCTCCACGCACCGCGTGTATTCCAACTGCTTGCCTGCGCTTGCAGACAGGGTCCACGTCGGGTCAGCCCGGGGCGACCAATGGCGAAGTTATATGCGCAAATATAGATGTTAGCGTCACGCCGATGACACGCCATGCACTGCCGTCGCCCCACTCACACGCCTACTGGAACGCCCCATGAACGCCATCTGGCTCGCCCTGTTCGGCTGTCTCGCCTTTGCCATCGGTTATCGCTTCTACTCGCGCTTTCTGGCGGAACGCATCTTCCGTCTCGACCCCGATTACGTGACTCCCGCCCATGCGCTGCGCGATGACACCGACTACCTGCCGACCAATCGCTGGATACTCTGGGGCCACCACTTCACCTCGGTCGCCGGTGCAGCGCCCATCGTCGGGCCGGCGATCGCCGTCTACTGGGGCTGGCTGCCGGCGGTGCTGTGGGTCGTGCTGGGCAGCCTGTTTGCCGCGGGAGTCCATGACTTCGGTACCTTGACGCTCTCGGCGCGTCATCGTGGCCAGTCCATCGGCACGCTGGCGGACAAGCTGATCGGCAAGCGCGCCAAGCTGTTGTTCCTGTTCATCATCCTGATTCTGGTGCTGATGCTGAACGCGGTGTTCGCCTGGGTGATCGCCAACCTGTTCATCAACTTCCCGGCCAGCGTGCTGTCGGTGCTCATCCAGATTCCGCTGGCGGTCTGGATCGGCCATCGTGTCTATCGGCGTGGCGGCAAGATGCTGTTGCCCTCGATACTGGCGCTGCTGGTGATGTATGCCGCTGCCCTGCTGGCCGGCCAGTACGAATTCTTGCAGATTGATCTTGCCGGCACCTTCACCGCCATGGCAGGCGGCGAGGATGGCACCTTGCTGTTCGGCCTCTCACCGATCTCCAGTGCCTTCCTGGTGTGGATCGTCGTGCTGATGGCCTATGTCTACATCGCCTCGGTGCTGCCGGTGTGGAAGCTGCTGCAACCGCGCGACACCATCAATTCCCATCAGCTGGTGGTCGGGCTGGTGCTGCTGTATCTGGGGCTCGCCGTGGGCGGCCCACATCTCACGGCGCCGGCCTACAACACCGAAGCCGAGATGTCCTTCTATCCGCTGCTGTTCATCACCATCGCCTGCGGCGCGATCTCGGGCTTCCATGGACTGGTCGCCTCGGGGACCACCTCCAAGCAGCTTGCCCATGAGCCGGATGCACGCATGATCGGCTACACCGGCGCACTGGGCGAAGGCATGCTGGCGCTGATTTCCATCATCGCGGTAGCGACCCTCTTCGGGACCCAGGCCGATTTCACCGCCACCTATTCAAGCTTCGCCGCCGCCGGTGCCAACGGGCTCTCCAGCTTCGTGGAGGGTGCAGGACAGCTGATCTCGCACCTTGGCCTGCCGGCCAGCATCGGCAGTACCCTGGTGGCGGTCATCGTGGTGAGTTTCGCGGCCACCACACTGGATTCCGCGGTACGTCTGATGCGCTACATCATCGCGGAGCTGGGCAGCGAGTACGGCATGCCGGCACTCAGCCACAAGCACGTCGCGACCAGCATCGCGGTCATCTCCAGCGCCGCGCTGGTCATCCTGCCGCAGGGGCCCAAGGGCTTCGGTTCCGGCGGCTATCTGCTGTGGCCGCTGTTCGGGACCAGCAACCAGCTGCTGGCAGGGATCTCGCTGATGCTGATCTCGGTCTGGCTCAAGCGTCAGGGACGCCCGGTGATCTACACCCTGGCTCCGATGGTCTTCCTGATGATCATGACCCTGTGGGCGATGGTGCAGCAGGTAGTCCTGGACTGGTCCGGCATGGGCAGCAACGACCCGCAATGGCTGCTGTTCACCTTCGGCAGCCTGATCATGGTGTTCGCGCTGTGGATTCTGCTGGAGGCCAGCCGCAGCCTGAAGGCACCCGCTCAGGTGAGCGCCCATGAGAGCTGATGACGACTCCCGCGTGACGCGCTCGCCACGACACCCCGGACTGACGAGGCGCCTGCTGACAGGTGCCGCAGGGCTGCGGGATGGCTGGGAGGCCATGCTGCGCGTCAATCAGCAGCGTGACCTGGCGCAGCTCGCCCGCGAGGAGGAAGACATCTTCATGATGATGAGCTTCGCCGAGCTGATGGGCATCCCCAATCCGGCACCCGCCGTCTCACTGGAGATGCTGCCGCTGATGCTGGAGCGCATGCACGACTGGCACCTGCGCCAGGGACTTGAGCATTCACCGCTGGAAGGGATCAAATGCTGCTGAACTGGCTCAGGCGGCGTCGCCGACAGGATGGGACTCGACGCACGCATGCAGCCGAAGGCCGCTCCGACCTCGGCAGGGTGCGTGAGACCCAAGAGGAAGGCGCCATCCCCCGCCCCGAGATCTGGTTCTTCGGCGGCAAGGGCGGTGTCGGCAAGACCAGCTGCGCGGCGGCGCAGGCATTGGCGCTGGCAGAGAAAGGCGAGCCGACACTGCTGGTGTCGACGGACCCGGCGCACAATCTGGGCGATCTGTTCGGGGATCTGGGAGGCAGACCGCGCGCCATCGCGGCGTGCCTGGATGTGATGGAGCTGGACCCCGAACAGGAGTGCGAGCGCTATCTCGAGGAGGTACGCCAACGCATCGCGCCACTGGTCAGCGGGGAGCGCAGCGCCACGGTGATGCGCCAGCTGGCACTCGCACGCCATGCGCCGGGCACCAGTGAAGCGGCGCTCTTCGATGCGCTGGTCGAGATCATCCTTACCCCGCCGGCCCCACTGGCACCGGACAGCTCATCGTATCGACACATCCTGTTCGATACGGCTCCCAGCGGGCACACCATCCGACTGCTGAGCTTGCCGGAGGTGCTGGGCGGCTGGCTGGAAGGCATGCTGGGCCAGCGCCGGCGAGCCGTCGCGGAGCGCAGCCTGTGGCTGGACAGCCAGCAGACAGCCACCGCCAGCGAGACCGGATCCTCTGCCCCCGAAGACCCGATCAGCGAAGCGCTGGAGCAACGTCGTACCCGCTACAAAGCGCTGCGTCGGTGCCTGACGGATGCCAGCCGGGCGCGCGTCATTCTGGTCAGTACGCCAGAGAAGCTGCCGTGCCTGGAGACAACTCGAACACGAGACGCGCTGGAAGCACATGGTCTGGCCGTCGGCGGCCTGATCATCAATCAGTGCCTGCCGGACGCCTCGTCAGAGGTGTTGGGCGCAAGCTCGCCCTCCTCCGGGGAAGCACAGGCTGACTGGGTCGCGAGCTGGAGAGAACAGCAGCAACACTGGGCGGCCAGATTGGAGGACGCCTTCGTTGATCGCCCCTGCCTGCGCCTGTCACGTCAGTCACGCCTGCCGGAAGACAGGAGGAGCCTCGCCCCCCTGATCACGGCACTCTCGACGTTCCGCCCGTGGCGCCACGCCAGCTCATGCTGTCAAGCCAGGTCTCCCCATCCCACGACGTGCACTTCGGCACATCGCCCGCAGCACCAGAGGTGAATCATCTCCGCCTCTGCTCACCCTCAGGGCTGGACCGTCCCCATCACGGCCCGCAGCTGACCAGAGAACCTGCCGGTGCCAGCTCCGCAAGCCGTTTTCAGCCTGCCTGACAGGACACGCCCCGAGGGTTGCACAATAAGTGCATACATATGTCATGCCCTTCCGATAGAATAGCTGGCTAAACACTTTATTCGCTTCGCCTCCCACTGTCGGCAACTGGCCTTCAGGGCGGTGGTCACGTATTCGTGCAGCAGAACATCATTGAGGATTCTCCATGGTCTCGACTTCTCCGAGTCACCTCCGCCCATCGAGGCGCTTGCCGAAACTCCGCATTCAGCGCCGCCCGGCCTTGTGGTCTGCAGGCCTGCTGTTGATGGGCGCCTTGCTGACGGGCTGCAATGAGAGCGGGGATGCTGACCCGTCCTCCGCTCAGGTCCAGAGCGCCCCACGTGCCACGGAAGTCGAAGCTCTCACGGTCACTGCTCAGGACATCCCGATCACCAATGAACTGGCAGGCCGCACCAGCGCCTACCAGTCCTCCGAGGTTCGCCCACAGGTCGGTGGTGTCATCCAGTCGCGTGATTTCACTGAAGGCAGCGTGGTCGAGGAAGGTCAGGTGCTCTATCACATCGATCCGCGCACCTATCAGGCGGACGTGGATAGTGCCAAGGCCAGTCTTGAGCGTGCCCAGGCTACGCTGCATACCTCGCAGCTGCAGGCGAAACGCTACAAGACGCTGGTGGCACGCAAGATGGTCAGTCAGCAGGATTACGATGACGCCATCGCCACCGTCGGTGAAGACACGGCGGATGTCACCTCCGCCAAGGCAGCTCTCAAGAGTGCCCAGATCAACCTCGACTACACCACCGTGAAAGCCGCCATCAGTGGGCGAATCGGCAAATCCAGCGTCACCAAGGGGGCCTTGGTCACTGCCAGCCAGGACACCGCTCTGGCGACGATTCAGCAACTGGACCCGATCTATGTCGACGTGACCCAATCGGCCAATGACATCCTCAGAATCAAGCGTGAGCTGGCCAGCAACGGCAAGGCCGCGTCCGCTCCCGACATGGCCATGGTGGAACTGATCTTCGACGATGGCAGCCGCTACGAGCATCAGGGCAAGCTCCAGTTCACCGATGTCAGCGTCGATCAAAGCACCGGCATGGTGACATTGCGGGCACTGTTCCCGAATCCGGATGAACTCCTGCTGCCCGGTATGTTCGTGAAGGCACGTCTGGTCGAGTCAGTGGCCAGAAATGCCATCCTGGTACCGCAGAAGGCGGTCAGCCGCGACAGTGGCGGCAAGGCCACAGCGCTGGTGATCAACGATGAGAACAAGGTGGAAAGCCGTGAACTGGTGACCGGCCAGGCCATCGATCACCAGTGGATCGTCCTCCAAGGCCTGAAGACGGGAGACAGGGTCATCACCAGTGGCCTGCAGAAGATCCAGGAAGGTGCCACCGTCACGGTGGCGGAAGATGAGACAACGGGCTCGAACGGCGGCAACGAAAGTCCGGCCGCCTGATCCTCGTCGCACACCAGGGCGACAGGTCATCTTGATGATGCTGACCGCAAGGTCAGGACCTGTCGCATGTCCCGAACGACGTTTCAGGAGCCCCAAACGTCATGGTCAGATTCTTCATCGATCGCCCCATCTTTGCCTGGGTGCTCGCCATCATCGTGATGCTAGGCGGTACGCTGAGCATTCTGAAGCTGCCTATCGAGCAGTATCCGTCACTGGCCCCGCCCAGCATCAAGATTCAGGCCACCTACACCGGTGCCTCTGCCGAGACGGTTCAGAACACCGTCACCCAGGTCATCGAGCAGCAGATGACCGGGATCGACAACCTGCTTTACATGTCCTCGACCTCGGACTCCACGGGCAGTGCCGCCATCACGCTGACCTTCGCCAGCGGGACGGACTCCGACATCGCCCAGGTGCAGGTGCAGAACAAGCTGTCACTGGCTGAGGCGAGACTGCCCACCAGCGTGCAGACGGCAGGTATCGAAGTCACCAAATCCTCCTCGAGCTTCCTGATGGCCATGGCCTTCGTCTCGGACGACGACAGCATGACCAACCAGGAGCTTGCCGATTACGTATCATCCAACGTCCAGGACGAGATTGCGCGTGTCAATGGGGTCGGTGAGACCCGCCTGCTGGGAGCCCCCGGTGCCATGCGCATCTGGCTTGATCCGGCCAAGCTCAACAACTATTCCCTGACGCCCAGTGACATCACGGCAGCCATCGACACACAGAACAGCCAGACCACATCCGGTCAGCTCGGCAACCTGCCGGCAGAGGCAGGACAACAGCTCAACGCCACCATCGTGGCACGAACTCTGCTGCAGACACCGGAGGAGTTCGGCAACATTCTGCTCAAGACACAGGCAGACGGCTCACAGGTTTACCTGAAAGACGTCGCACGCGTGGAAAAGGGCGCGGAAAGCTACAGTGTCATCACACGTTACAACGGCAAGCCTGCCGCCGGCATGGGGGTCATGCTGTCTTCAGGGGCCAATGCGCTGGATACCGTGGAAGCAGTGAAGCAGCGTCTTGACGAACTGGCGCCCTATTTCCCGGAAGGGGTCTCCTACAAGGTGCCCTATGACACCTCCCCCTTCATCAAGCTGTCCATCGAAGAAGTGGTGATGACGCTGCTGGAGGCCATCGGCCTCGTCTTCCTGGTGATGCTGCTGTTCCTGCAGAACTTCCGGGCCACCCTCATCCCCACCATCGCCGTACCCGTCGTGCTGCTTGGCACCTTCGGCATCCTTGAGCTGTTCGGCTATTCCATCAACACCCTGACGATGTTCGCCATGGTGTTGGCGATCGGGCTACTGGTAGATGACGCCATCGTGGTGGTAGAGAACGTCGAGCGCGTGATGCATGAGGAAAAGCTCTCGCCGCTCGAGGCGACACGCAAGTCCATGGGGCAGATCACCGGCGCCCTGGTCGGTATCGGGCTCGTGCTGTCTTCCGTGTTCATCCCGATGGCCTTCTTCCCCGGTACCACGGGTGCGATCTATCGACAGTTCTCGGTGACCATCGTGGCCGCGATGGTGCTGTCCGTGCTGGTCGCGTTGATCTTGACACCGGCCCTGTGCGCCACGCTGCTCAGGCCGACCAAGGAGAAGACCACCGGTTTCTTCGGCTTGTTCAACCGTGCCTTTGACCGCTCCAACGCGCGCTATCAGAAGGGTGTCCAAGGGATGCTCAAGCGCACCGGGCGCTCGATGATCGTCTATGTGCTGGTCGTCTTCGGCTGCGGCGCACTCTTTACCCAGATTTCCTCCGGCTTCCTGCCGGATGAAGACCAGGGCAACATTTTCAACCAGGTGGTGCTGCCGGCCGGTTCGACCCAGCAGGAAACCGTCGAGGTGATGAAGAAGCTTGAGCATCACTTCCTGGTCGACCAGTCCGATGCCGTCATCCAGGTCTTCAGCGTGGCAGGCTTCAGTTTCGCCGGCAGCGGCCAGAACATGGGTCTGGCCTTCGTCAACATGAAGCCCTGGGATGAGCGCGAGCGCTCGGCATTCGATGTCGTGGGCAAGGCTCAGGCCTATTTCAATACCTTGAAAGGCGCTCTCGCCTTCGCCGTCAACCCGCCCTCCATTCGCGAGCTGGGGAATGCCACCGGCTTTGACATGATGCTGGTGGACCGAGGCGGCATCGGACATGAGGCACTGACACAGGCGCGCAACAAGTTGATGGGCATGGCCGCTCAGAACCCGGCCGTCACCGGCCTGCGCCCCAATGGACTGGAAGACAGACCCCAGTACAACGTCAAGATCAATGAACTCAAGGCCACCGCCATGGGCATTGATCTTTCCGATGTCTACACCACGCTCTCCACGGCCTGGGGCTCCAGCTACGTCAATGACTACCTAGACAATGGCCGCACCAAGAAGGTCTACGTGCAGGGGCAGGCAGAGGCCCGCATGCAACCCGATGACCTGAACAAATGGTACGTCAATAACAGCGCGGGCGAGATGATCCCGCTGTCGAGCATCGCCACCGGTAGCTGGACCTTCGGCTCACCCCAGCTGCAACGTTACAACGGGGTCTCCGCGATGGAACTGCTGGGCACCGCAGCGGAAGGTTACTCCACCGGGGAAGCCATGGCAGCGATGCAGAGCATGGTCGATGAGCTGGGCGGTGGCGTGGCGCTGGAGTGGACCGGCATCTCGCTGCAGGAATCCCAGAGCAGTGGCATGGCACCTTACCTGTATGCCATCTCGCTGGTCTTCGTCTTCCTGTGTCTGGCCGCGCTCTACGAGAGCTGGAGCATTCCGTTCTCCGTCATGCTGGTCGTCCCGCTGGGGGTGCTCGGCGCCCTGCTCGCCACCTGGCTGCGTGGCCTGGACAATGACGTCTACTTCCAGGTCGGCCTGGTGACCACCATCGGGCTCTCGGCGAAGAATGCGATCCTGATCGTCGAATTCGCCAAGGACCTCGAGGTCCAGGGCCGCTCACTGATCGACGCCACCATGGAAGCGGTACGCATGCGTCTGCGCCCGATCCTGATGACCTCCATGGCCTTCACCCTGGGGGCCGTGCCACTGGCCATCTCGACCGGTGCCGGTGCGGCCAGCCGTCATGCCATCGGCAACGGCGTGATCGGCGGGATGATCTCGGCCACGGTACTGGCGATCTTCCTGGTGCCGGTCTGCTATGTGGTGGTTCGCCGCGTGTTCGGGGAGCCGAAAGAGCTCAAGCGGGCCCATGAAGCCGCAAGCCAGGAAGACGATCTTGTCTGAGCATTGATCGCACGCTTCCTCATTGCCGTCACCTCGCGTGATGGCCCTGCACGCCGCCCTCTCCGGGCGGCGTGTCGGTTCATGCGTCTGGTGGATCGATGACGGCACGGGTGCCCGTGATGTCTCGTGAGCGATGCTTCGCATTGGCGGGCATTGAGTGCGAGGCGAGTTTTGCGGCATCATGCAGGTATCGAACAGTGTTTGCCTGCCGCCGGGGCAGGCGCCAGTCACCCGGACTTCGCCCTCGTCATTCTCGCCACTCGCCTTCATCCGGCATGGCGCCAACGCGCCCCTTCATTCAGGAGAGACATGCCTCGTCCTCTAGCTGCCTTGCGTCGTCTTGCGCGCCATACCCTGGAAAGACGTGACCCGCCGACACTGTTCGCGCCTGTCACGCGCAGCGTCTCACGGCGGCGACTTCGCGCATGCGAATGCTGTGACCTGGTCGTGGCCCTTCCGGCGCTCAAGACCGGCGAGCGGGCGCGTTGCCCACGCTGTGATCATCTCTTCGCCCAACGCCACGCCCATTCCGTCCAGCGCACCCTGGCACTGGCGACGGCGTGCCTGTTGATGCTGGGGCTGACGCTGCCCTTCGAGTTCATCGCCTTTGCCACCCGCGGCATCTCCGCCAGCCTCAGTCTGGTGGACACGCCAGCGGCGCTGACGGCAGAGTCGTATCCGTCGCTGGCGGTGCTGCTGATTCTGACCATCGTGCTGCTGCCGGCGCTCTACCTGATCGGGGTGATCTACACCCACACGGCCATCGGCTTGAAGGTGGCGTTGCCCGGCATTCGCGGCATTGCCAGAACGCTCAGCCATCTGCGCCCCTGGATGATGGCCGATGTCTTCCTTGTGGGCGTGATGGTGAGTCTGGTCAAGATCGCCGGCATGGCCGATATCAGCTTCGGCCCGTCGTTCTGGGCCTTCTGTGCCTTCGCCCTGCTGATGACCAAGACCCTGGCCAGCATCGACGGTGATCGCATGTGGTTCGCCCTGGCGGGCGAGCCGCCGGCCCCGGAGACAGCCAGACCGGGGCTGGGGGCCGCGCTGCAGGGGCTCGGCAGCTGTCACAGCTGCGGGTTGATCAATGAATGCACGCAGGACCAGCACGTCAACTGCCGGCGCTGCGGCGACCCGGTCCATCAGCGCAAGACACATAGTCTGCAACGCACCTGGGCGTGGTTGATCGCGGCGCTGATACTGTATCTGCCGGCCAACCTCTTCCCGATCATGAGTACCGTGAGTCTGGGCGAGAGCGACCCGCAGACCATCGCCGGCGGTATCGTGGTGCTGTGGTCCCACGGAGACTGGCCCATCGCGATGGTCATCTTCATTGCCAGCATCCTGGTGCCGGCCTCCAAGATGATCGCCATCGCCTGGCTGTGTCTCAGTGCGCAACGCCCGCAGGTCCAGCATGCCCGCGCGCGCGTCACGCTCTATCGCATCACCGAGTACATCGGCCGCTGGTCGATGGTCGACGTCTTCGTGGTGGCGCTGCTGGCGGCATTGATCCAGCTGGGCGCCCTGATGTCCGTGCACCCGGGGCCGGCAGCGCTGTCCTTTGCCAGCGTGGTGGTGCTCACGATGCTGTCCGCCCAGAGCTTTGATCCACGTCTTGTCTGGGATACGCCACAGGAGGCGCGAGTCGCGACCAGCGGCCTTCTCCAGGCAAGCAAGGAACGTGAGGTCTCCCCCGCTTCCTCCCCTATCGATTCACCGTCACAGGATGACCTATGAGTGATGACTCTCGTGCGCGTCGTGAAAGCCGACGCCGTCTTTCGCCGATCTGGATCGTCCCGATCGTGGCATTGCTGATCGGTGCCTGGATGGTGTGGCACAACATCGCCAGCCGTGGCCCGCAGATCACCATCGAGATGGAGACGGCAGAAGGTATCGAGGCCGGCAAGACCTTGATCAAGACCCGTAACGTCGAGGTCGGCAAGGTCGAAACCGTACGCCTGTCGGACAACCTCGACAAGACCATCGTCACGGCACGCATGTCCAAGGACAGCGAGCGCATGCTCAATGAGGACACGCGTCTGTGGGTGGTCAAGCCGCGTATCGGACGCGAAGGCATCAGTGGTCTGAATACCGTGCTGTCAGGCGCCTACATCCAGCTGCAGCCCGGCGACAGTCGCGAGGAAGCCGACCACTTCGTGGCGCTGGAGCAACCTCCGGTCACGACCCAGGACGCCAAGGGGCTGCGCATCGACCTGACCAGCAATGATGGCAGCGTGCTGTCCGATGGCGACCCCGTGACCTACGAGGGCTTCGTCGTGGGGCGCGTGGAATCCAGCGAGTTCCGCCCCAGCGAGAAGGAAATGCATTACACCCTGTACATCGACTCGCCCTACAACGAGCTGGTGACCTCGACCACGCGCTTCTGGTCCACCAGCGGGGTCAGCCTGCGCCTGGACTCCCAGGGCTTGCAGGTCGATGTCGGATCACTGGAAAGCGTACTGAGCGGTGGCGTCGCCTTCGGCATCCCCGAAGACCTGCCACGTGGGCGTCCGGTGGTGGAGAACACCTCCTTCACCCTGTATTCCGATCAGGAAGAGGCCCGTGAAGGCAGCTTCCATCAGGCCATCGACTACGTGATCATGGTCGACGACACCGTGCGCGGCCTGTCGCGTGGCGCACCGGTGGAATTCCGCGGCGTGCGACTGGGCACGGTGGTCAGCGTGCCCTACCGCCTGACCCATCAGCGGGTACGCACGCTCTCCAGCTTCGAGATTCCCGTGCTGATTCGCATCGAACCAGAACGCCTCGAGGGGCAGGTCGATGATGAAGGCGTCAAGCAGTGGGAGAAGCGACTGGAGCGACTGTTCAAGCGTGGTCTGCGCGCGACGCTCAAGTCCGGCAACCTGCTGACCGGCGCCTTGTTCGTCGACCTGGACTTCTATGACAATCCACCGCCGTACAAGACCGATACCTTCGATGACATCGAGGTCATGCCCAGCGTGTCAGGCGGCCTCGCGCAGATGGAAGCCAAGCTCAATGCGCTGCTCGACAAGCTCAATGGCCTGGACATCGAGCCGGTGCTGGGCAATCTCAACAAGACCCTGTCGGCCTCCGAGAGCCTGGTGAAGCGTCTCGACAAGACCGCCGGCCATGTCGATGCCCTGTTGGGTTCCGATGAGGTACAGAAGCTGCCGAGCGACATCAGCACCAGCCTCGACAACCTCAATCGCACCCTGGATGGCCTGACACCGGAGTCTTCTGCCTATCGCAAGCTGGAGGGAGACCTCGAGCGCCTGGACCGCGTGCTCAAGAAGGCCGAGCCGCTGCTCGACACGCTGGAGAAGAATCCCTCAAGCCTGATCTTCGACAAACCGACGACCCGTGATCCGATTCCGAGGGCCCAATGATGACAACAGCCATGAGTCTCTCGACCCGCACGGCAGCCATGCCGCAAGCGTGCAGCGCGTCTGCCTCACCGCGCACTTCAACGTCGCGCAAGGGCCGCTTCGGCGGCCTGATGGCAGGTTTGCTGATGCTCGGCACACTGGCGGGTTGCACGACCGCCGCCACTGGTGGCGCTTACCTGCTGCCACAGACGACACAGACCGCTGCCCAGCGCAGCGTTGCCGCCGATGCACCCCTGCTGGAAGTGATGCCGGTGCAACTGGCCAGCTATCTGGAAGGCGGCAGTCTGGTCTATCAGACGGACGACATCACCCTGGTACAGGCCAGCCAGAACCTGTGGGCCGATGACCTGCAGGACATGCTGACCCGCCAGCTGCTGAACCAGCTGAAAGCCAGCCCCGCCCAGCCGCTGAGCCAGTACCGTATCGCGGATACCAGCCTGAGCGGATTGAAGGGTGCCCGCCTGAGCGTCAGCCTGGATCGCTTCATCGGTCGCCATGATGGCCAGTCCGTCATCACCGGTCGCTGGCGCCTGCGCGGCGTGGATGGCAGCGTGCTGGAGGAAGGCGACATCCAGACGCTGACTCCACTGACGGATGACGGCTATCCGGCACTGGTCAACAGCCTGGGCGAAGGCTGGCGTGTGACCGGCGAGCAGTTGGCACGTGAGATCGCCAAGGCATTGCCCTCCACAGCGGATGCCAGCTGACGACCAGAGAACCTGACTGTCTGACAGACTGACTAAACAGGGTACGGCTGGATGCCCAGAGAGCTGGATGTCCAGAAACCAGAAGACCCCCGACGGATTCCGTCGGGGGTCTTCTGGTCTGGCGACTATTGCGCAGAGCGATCGAGGGAAACGTTTGAGAGAACTCATCGAGCCGCGCCTGTCGACGCTCTTCGTCTCCGCCTGACCGCTCGGCTATCTGGCCTCAGCCCTGCTGTGGCAGTACCAGCTCACCGTCACGAATCTCGAAGCGCTTCACATCCGGCTTGTCTTCAAGATGCACGGTGCGAGTCTCGTCGCCCATGTCGACCTTGACGTCATAACCCACCACCTTGTCGCTGGCATCCTGCACTGTCTCGCAGCGCTGCTCGGTCGTGGTGTAGGTATCGCCCTTCTTCATCTGTCCCTGGATCTGATTGCCGGCATAGCCGCCACCCACGGCACCCGCGGCGGTCAATACCTTCTTGCCGTTGCCACCGCCGAATTGATTGCCCACCACGCCTCCGACGATCGCACCGACGGCAGTGCCGACGACATTGTGGGTATCCTTGCTGGGCGCCTGATGGGTCACGATCTCGTTGTGGCATACCTGACGCGGGGTGGTCACGGTTTCCGTCACCGCATCCACCGCCACGATATCGGCGTATTCAGGGCCTGAGTTGCTGGCCGTATAGCTGCCGATCGCCACTCCACCACCAATGCCCAGTGCAGCAACGATCGCGCCAATCAGGATGGACTTGTTCATGCGTGTTCTCCTCACCGAATAGTGTTGCAGCCTGGCTCGTCGGCCAGTCAGCCATGCCCCTGGATAACACTTGAGGGGCGTGCCGCTGCGTTAGGAGAGTAATCTAACACTGTTCGATAAACTCGGTAATGTGGCAACTTCACCACCCGGCTGTCTCAAGAAAGCAACAACCAGCCCGATAATGGCATATCGACGCTAGAAGATGCCGCTATTATGCAAATATTCTAAACATTTGAATATCCGGGCCTCGATTCGAAAGACTCAAGCAGCCAGGCATGCTCGGCCCCCTTCCAGCAGGGGTTCAGGTCGTCAGTCCCGCTGCGTCGCGGTGATGGAGACAGCCTCGTCATTGCAGAACTGGACACGAACATCTCCCCACCAGCTGAGCAGGCGGCATGACTGGTTGTCGGCGATGGTCTCGCTGACATCACTGGGCTTGCCCAGCAGGGACACCGCCTGAGACTCACTCATGCCTTCCACCAGATAGCCATCATCGATGGCCGAGCGAATCCGGTATTGGCGCTGGCTCTCCTGACGGGCCGCCAGAGTCCGCTGCTTTTCGCGCTCGAGACGCTCCGCGGTGGCGTCTTCCTCCAGATCTGCCGGCCCGCGTTGCGCAGCGGGTACCACCGTCAGGGAGTCATCCAGCGCCACCGGCGCATCCCCTTGATGACAGGGCTGCTGCTGCCAGGTGGGGACACCGTCGAGCATGCAGCGATAGATGCTGTTGCCGGCCTTGGCAGCCGTTGGCAGGGCCGGCGCCACAGCTGGCGCGGCGGCACTGGCCTGGCCGGCCTTCACATCACCGTCCTGCGTCGTTGCAGGAGCCGCCAGTGTCATCTCTGCCGTCAACAAGGCTGCGGTCATGAACAGGCACTGCCAGAGACGCCCCGCGCGTCCACCACTCGTATCGATCATCAATCTCAATCTCCGGAATACGCAGAAAGGGTCTTGCCACCGGGCTGCCCGGGTACGGCCATGGAAGTGGCGCGACCGTCATCGGGAGCGGTGCGATTCAAGGACGTTTGTAGCCATAGCATCCAGCCCCGGCGACATGGGAGCTACCTTCGCCGTGAGTGTCCTGCTGTCGCGTCTCGCGCTGGGAGCCCTCCACACAGAGACGCATCTCTGACGAGGATGACGCAGGACTCGGCATCGGGGCGGTGGCTTGTGCTGTCGCCGGGATATCGGCCGCGTCGGTCTGGCTGCGGGGTTCATCCAGCATGTCCCAGGCCGTCACCACCCGATTGCGACCGGTACGCTTGGCGCGATACATCGCCTGGTCCGCACGACGGATCAGCTCCGGCAGCAAGGACTCGGCTGCCGTGGCCGGCCCTCCCTGGGCCACGCCGATACTGACCGTGACCCGCAGCAGCTTGCCATTGTTCAATACGAAGGCGCGTCCGTTGATGGACTGCAGCAGCCGGTCGGCCGCGTGTCGCAACCCCTGGCGATCATTGCTGGGGCACAATGCCACGAACTCCTCGCCCCCCTGGCGACAGAGCAGATCACTGCCGCGCAGGTGATGACTCAGACGGCGTGTCAGCTCCACCAGCACATCGTCACCGCTGGCGTGCCCATGCGTGTCATTGATCGTCTTGAAGTGATCCACGTCGATCATCAACACCCCCAGCCCGTCCTCCTGAAGCATGCGTGCGCCCTCCTCCCTGAGCGCAAGCCGCGAGAGGGCCCCCGTCAGCTGATCATGGCGCAACTCCCGCAGATAGCGCTTCTCGCGCCGCTCGGATTCCCACCCCATCTCGATGGCCACCAGGCCGATGAAGGTGACACAGATCACGAGATTGACGATGCTGGCCGTGGCCATGAACTCATAGGAGCCGATGTAGACAGGCCCCGGCAGGGATTGGGCGATCAGATAGAAGATCAGCAGGCCGCCACTGGTCAAGAGACGCGTGATCCGCGCCATCGGCGCGATGCAGATGAAGAAGATCGACAGGATGTGGTAGTACTCGAATCCCGCACCCACGCCGAACTGGTGCTCCCACCATGACGCCTTGAGCGATACCGGCACGACCAGCAGCAGCAACGCGGTCTGCAGATGTCCCCTGCGATGCAGGATGATGGAAGCCACGGTGAGCAAGGTCCCGACCACCTGGGCGACGACGGGCTGCGGGTAGGGCTGCATGCTGAGCAGGGCGAAATAGCCGATGTGGCAACCCAGCGCACTGATGTAGCACCACATGAACAATTGATAGAGCCCGGCATGCCGCTCAGCCAGCCCTCCTGGAGCCGGCCAACGCCACTTCACCCCAGCCAGACCGGTCCTCTCCCCGGCCCGACGGCGATCAGGTTTCGCCATGATTCCTTCCTCTTTGAACTGACACCTTCCATGTGTCCCGTGTGAGAATCTCATACCGTCTGAATGCTCCCAGTCTACCTCACGTTCGAGAGTGAAACGTGATGGCGACAGTCCATGCGCGTCATTCAAGGCATGCAGGAAAGGGGGCATAACGTGACATAACGTCGCCGTTTGACGCGGGAAAGGCATATGGACGTGCCAAGTCTTCGTTGTTGGCGTTTGCGCCAGGGGCCACATCTCGTAGAAGATTTCAGGCAAGAGTGTGAGTGAGGTGCCATCACCTGCAAATGGCAGCCTGATACTCCTGCATGACAGCCAGCCTGATCACGTCTCGCCGACAGGCGCCGCAATCCGATGCCGCCCACCTCAAATGCCATCCCTCTTCCGCACGATGTCCATCCCCCTTCCGCACGATGTCCATCCCCCTCGACATGACCTGGCCGCGCATTGAATGCGGCCCATTATCCGGTGAGGCTGCATGGCGCATCAACCACGGTGGATGCCACGGGGCCGCGCAATGCTCGACGCTCATGCGCGGCGACGCTTGCCTTGGCAGCGCCCTTCGGATTAGGGATGATGAGGGCCATCAGTGATACGCCTGACTGCCGGGCCGGAGCAGCACGACCACAAGGTTCTGCCTCCCGCCACCATCCTTGCCCGTTTCCCCCGCCAGGGGGCAACGGCCTTCATGCAACAAGAGAGTATTCAATGGACGCGACCACTCTGACGCGCGATTTCCACCTGTGGCAGCGTTTCTCCAAGCAGGATCGTCTCGAGCGCGAACACCGTGCTGCCCGTCGCAAGATTGCCGAAGCCGGCACCATGGCGACCCGCATGATTCAGGCCTACCAGAGCATGGCGGCCAAGGGTGCCTCGGAAAACGCCTGCTACCGCACGATCTACAAGCACAAGGATGCCCAGGGGGATGTCCTGGTGCGCGAAGGTTGGCTGAAAGTCCGCCGGATCGTCGCCGAAGGCGGCACTACCCGTCTGCGTGGCACGCTGATCACCACCTTCAGTCTGGCAGATGGCGAGCGGGAGCCTGCCGATGCCGAGGTGGAGAAGCTGACGCTGGAGGTCTATGACGAGATCGTGGCCGGGACTCGCATGAAGCTCGCCTGCAAGGTCGATCGCTGCGATGGCGAGGGTCAGACGGACTTCATCACCTTCCTGGACTCGGTGCGCGGCGACCTGAAAGAGTGGCTGTGATGCCGTGAGCATGCTGGCATCAGGGCTCTGACATGAGGGCTTGGCATAAGGGCCCTGGCATAAGGGCTTCGACATGAGGACTTCGACATGAGGGCTCTGAAACGGAGCCGGCGGCGCATTGTTGCCAATCCGGAACAACAGCTGGGCCTGCTGATGCGGTGATGAGCTCACTGCCCCCTGGATGAACAAGGCACGACGTGATTCCTGATCCGGGAGGACGCCGTGCCTTGTCACATCCCGCCATCATTCAGCGCAGGATCTTTCACCCCCCCGCCCCATCCGGCTTTCTTGCCAGTCACTTCGCCTCTGTCCCATCCTGCCCGCCTGCTGCCAGACAGGCGTCTTTCCGCGCGCCAGTCACACGCCCGCCTCTCGATCGGGGCCTTGCATCAGTGGTTGCGACAACAGCAACAAGTCGTTACTCCCGGTGCAGGAAACTCCCTTGATCAGCGTGACTCTCATCTTGCAGACGCTCATCGTTCATCAAGTATCGGAGTCATTCCATGAATGCCATCGCCCCATCTGCCTATCACACCCTCGAAGTGAAACCGCTTGAACAGGTCACCACCTCACGCCTGCCTCTCCAGCCTCTGGGCGACATCAACATGGACAGCCCCGCCAGCGAACTGCTGACCGATTTCTCGGTGACCGCGGGTCGCAGCATCCAGGGGAGCGCCTCCATCGGTCAGGCGCTGGCGACCATGAAACAGGCAGGCGTGCGTCTTCTGCTGGTGCATGATCACGACGGCACCTTCACCGGCGTCGTCACCTCCCGCGAGCTACAAGGCGGGCGCGTGGTGATGCGGGCCATGACACGCTTCGATGTGCAGCGTGATGAAGTCACCGTCGACATGGTGCAGGTGCCACGCGCCGAGCTGCACGGCATTGCCCTGTCAGTGCTCAAGCGCGCCAGGGTGGGCGATCTGGTCGAGACCCTGCGTCAGAGCGGAGAATCCCACCTGCTGGTCACGGAAGAGGACAGCGATGGCCACCCCTGCATCCGTGGTTTGATCGCGGCATCTCGTGTCGGGCAGGCCCTCGGACTCCACCTTGAGCATCCCCCGGAAGCCCGCAGCTTTGCCGACATCTGCCGGGCGGTACTTGGCAAGTACGAGTGACATGAGCACTTGGCACCAGACGCCTCAGCCCTTGTCATCAAAGACGCCCATGAATCCAGCGACAGGTTGCATAGATCACTGCGCCAAGGCGCTGGATTCAGGAAATCCTCGACAGGACGGCGTATGATATAGTCGACAGATATCGCTTCAACGCCATCCAACCCGTCTGGCGACCCGCCACTGAAAAGAGGCCAGAAGCTGCCAGAGAGGATTCCCGCCATGCCCTTGAGCTCATTGCGTAATCAACTGTTCAAGCAACGCCACGTCGAGGTGCTTGTCATCAAGCAGATCGACGGCGAACTGTTGCACGTCTGTGGCGTGGGTGTCCTGGAAGGGTCTGGCAGCGTCAACCACAAGCGACGTGAACTGTCCCGCGACAACCACGCCTTCCCGGTGCGCATGCATGAAGGCAACCAGGTCCTTCAACCCCAGGACTTCAATCGTCTGGTGTTGCTGGAAGAGGTACAGCTTCACCCCCGGGGCTGCCGTCCCAGGGAAGCCGTATCGCTGGAGGTGGAGGGCCACCGCTACCGCGTCGCCCATACCCCGATGCGTTGCTGGCACTTCAAGGGCCTGTTGAAGATCGAGCGTACCCAGCAGGGCCTGCTGCTGAGTACCGAGGACATGTCCCTGATTCGTGCCAAGGCGCTGCGTCGTCCCGCTGCCTCGTCGACCAGCAGCGTCTCGCCTGATCGCACGTCGTCGCTTTCCTCATGGCGCAACGGTGACACCAGGTCACGTACCGGGCAGCAAGGGCAGGGAACTGGCACCACGCCACGCAAGACTCCGCTTGAGCTCTACCCCGGGGCTCGCGAGCTGGAGCTCGAGCCGAAATACTGAGCCCCTCTCTGCAACCCGCCTTATCTCACAAGACGCCCAGCCTCTGCTGGGCGTCTTGCGTTGTGGATGCCAGATCGTGAATGGCAGGTCGTTCATTGCACGGCGTGCCTTGCATCATGGGTATTGCATATTGGTCGGAACCCGCAAGACAGTGCGGGAGGATGACGGTATTCTCGCAGAACTGTCCAAGCGTTCAGGAGGTTCACTGCCCCTGTCCGCCCGCGTTTCATGACTCTCCTTCACTTCAGGATAGGCCTGCCTCATGCGCCGAATGTCCGTCCCGCTGTTTCTGCTCATCCTGATACTGGTCGCCCTCAATCTACGACCGGCGCTGTCCTCGCTGGCCCCCCTGCTGGATCGCATCACGCAGGATCTTGGCCTGAGCACACTGGCCGCCGGCCTGCTGACGACTCTGCCGGTGATATGCCTGGGACTGTTCGCGCCACTGGCACCCCGCCTGGCGGGGCGACTGGGGGCGGAGCGTACCTTGAGTCTGGCGCTTGTCATCCTGGGAATCGCCTTGTGGCTGCGCGCCAGCGACCTGACCCTCCTTCTCTATCTGGGGACCTTGCTGTGCGGTGGCAGTATCGGTATCGCGGGCACCCTGTTGCCCGCCATCGTCAAGCGCGAACATCCCGAGCGCGCTGACCTGTTCACCGGTGTCTACACCATGGCGCTATGCCTTGGCGCCGCCCTTGCCGCAGGGCTCAGTGTGCCGCTGGCCAACTGGCTGGACAGCTGGCAGGCCTCTTTGAGCTGCTGGGCATTGCTGGTGGTGATCGCCCTACCGGTCTGGCGTCTGAGCATGCCGCACCCCTGGCCTCGGCGCCTGCCGGCCGGTCAACATGACGCGCCACGCCTGTGGCACCTGCCACTGGCACGACAGATCACCTTCTTCATGGGCTGCCAGTCATCACTGGCGTATATCGTCTTCGGCTGGCTTCCGTTTCTGTTGCAACAACGTGGCTTGAGCGATGTCGAGGCCGGCTGGCTGATGGCCGCCTCGGTGATGGCCCAGGTACTCACTGCCCTGCTGGCGCCGGTGATCGGGCGCATGGGACGGGATCAGCGTCCCGCCATCCTGCTGCTGCTTGCCTGTTCGGCGGTCGGCTTGCTCGGCCTGATGGTCGGCCCGCTGTCACTGCGCTGGCTGTTCGCCGTACTGCTGGGCTTTGGTCAAGGAGGCAGCTTCTCGATGGCGCTGACCTTGCTGGTACTGCGCAGCAACGACGCTCGCCTGGCCGGGGCGCTGTCGGGAATGGCGCAAGGCACCGGCTACATGCTGGCGGCGCTCGGCCCGCTGGCGGTGGGCATACTGCTTGAATTCACCAATGACCTTGACGTGATCGCCTCGCTGTTCGCGCTGATTCTCATCGCCGCCGCAGCGCTGGGTCTCAAGGTCGGGAGACGTCAGCGCATCTGTCTGCGCGATGATGGCAGCCCCGAGGTCATCGACGGCTGAGTCCTCTGCTGCGCATTCTTCATCTCTTCCCTGCCCCGCCCTTTTGCCCAAGCGGTTGCACGCGCTGACGTGATGTTCGAGCGTGCGCCCGGCGAGGCCTGTTGACGCGAGCGTCCCGCTCCGGCATTCACACGCTGACGTGCTGATGTCAGCCTGCCTGATATCGACCAGACCTGTCATGCACCTCCAAGTGATAGATTCTATCGATTCAACAATTACGATTAATTTATATATTCCGAATGTCTCATTTGGATTATTCCTGCCTGACCCTACCCTCTGAACTCGCGTAGTAAAACAACGTACTTCACGGTACCTACTTCGCGGCACGTACTTCACAACAACAAGCTCACACTCAGAGGTGAAAGCCCATGTCCTGCCCCCGCAACAGACTGTCCTCCTCAGGCTCGGGAGATATCACATGTTGTCATTGATCGGCGTCGCCATCATCGTGGTCGGTCTGGCACTGCGCTTGAACGCTCTGCTGGTGGTCCTGGTGGCAGGCTTTGCCTCGGGACTCGTGGCCGGCATGACGCCCACCGAGATCCTCGGCGCCCTCGGCCAGGCCTTTACCGACAACCGCGCCGTGTCACTTTTCATCATCACCCTGCCGGTCATTGGCCTGCTGGAGCGCAATGGCCTGCGTGACCAGGCCGAGCATCTCGTGCAGAAGCTGCGTGCCGCCAGTGCCGGCCGCATCACCCTGAGCTACCTGCTGCTGCGCAAGGTGACCAACGCCTTCGGGCTGCAGCTGGGTGGGCACCCGGCGATGATCCGTCCGCTGGTCGCGCCGATGTCGGTCGGTGCCGCCGAGCGCGACCTCTCCGAGGAAGCCGTGGCCTCCCCCCGCTTCAAGACCCTGAGCCAGCGCATCCGGGTACTCAATGCCGTCAGCGAGAACTTCGGCAACTTCTTCAGTCAGCTGATCTTTGTCGCCTCGGGCGGCCTGCTGCTGATCAAGAGCGTGCTGGACAAGAGCGGCACCAGCGTCAGTCTCGCGGACATGGCGCTCTATGCCATTCCTACCGCACTCGTCTCGCTGGTCGTGGTCTTCATCCTGTGTCGCCGGCTGGACAAGCGCATCCAGCAGGAGCATCGACTGCTGCGCGAGGAGTATCCCGCCTCCCCTTTGCAGGCAACCCCCGCGTCAGCCCCTGACAGCTACACCACTCCCGTGACGGAGAGCCACTCATGAGCGGTATCGATGCCCTTTACCTGATCACCGGCTTCGCCGTCATGGTGTTTGCCCTTCTGACCCTGACCGACCGCGACCATCCGCGTCGCCTTGGCACCAGCGCCTTCTGGATGATCTTCGGGATCAGCCTGGCCTTCGGCCAGTGGCTGCCCAATGTCGTGGTCGGCCTCGCCATGCTCGCCATGGCGCTGCTGGCCGCCACCGGTCAGCTCGGCTTCGGCAATTACGGACAGCTCAGCGATGAAGCCCGCCAGCAGCGCCGCCAACGTCTGGGGTCTCGGCTGTTCATTCCGGCACTGGTGATTCCCATCGGCACCTTCCTCTACACCCTCACCACCGGGCAGAGCGCACTGGTCGGGCTGGGGCTTGCGACCGTGCTGGCGTTTGCCGTTGCCCTGCTGCTGCTGCGTGAGCGCCCCGGCACCGGCATGCAGGAAGGTCGTCGCCTGGCGGATGCCATCGGCTGGGCCGCCATCCTGCCGCAGTTCCTGGCCGCGCTCGGTCTGCTGTTCGATCAGGCCGGTGTCGGCCAGACCATCGCGGGGCTGGTCTCAAGCGTGGTTCCCGATACCAGTCTCATCGCCTGCGTGATCGCCTACTGTGTCGGCATGGCCGTGTTCACCATGCTGATGGGCAACGGCTTCGCCGCCTTCGCCGTCATCACCTCCGGGATCGGCTATCCGCTGGTCATCGCCCTGCATGGTGGCAATCCCGCCATCGTCGGCGTGCTGGGGATGCTGTCGGGCTATTGCGGCACGCTGATGACGCCCATGGCCGCCAATTTCAACATCGTGCCGGCGGCGCTGCTGGAGCTGGATGATCGCTATCACATCATCCGCGCCCAGATCATTCCGGCGCTGGTGATGCTGATGGCCAACATCAGCCTGATGCTGCTGCTGGCATTCTGATTCGTTCTCATGCTTACCCGCGCATCGATCACCGCCAGCAGTGGCCTGCGGTGATCGATGCCAGTCAAGGAGTCTCCCATGTCCCGTCTGCTTCTCTGTGGTTTCGAGCCCTTCGGCCACGACAGCGTCAATCCGGCACTCAAGATCATCGAGCAGCTGGAGGGTCAGACCCTGGCCCTGCCGAATGGCTCATCGGACAGTGTCGAGATACGCACCTGCCGCGTGCCGGTGACGCGCTACGCCGCGATCGAGAGCGTGGTGGAGGCCATCGAGCGTCACGCCCCCGATACCGTGATCATGCTGGGCCAGGCGAGTGGTCGCAGCGCCATCACGCCGGAGCGCGCCGCCATCAATCTGGATGACTACCGCATCAAGGACAATGGCGGACACCAGCCGGTGGATGAACCCATCGAGGTCGCAGGGCCCGATGCCTGCTTCACCACCCTGCCCATCAAGGCGATGGTCAATGATCTTCAGGCAGCGGGTCTGCCGGCCAGCGTCTCCTATACCGCCGGCACCTTCGTCTGCAACCACCTGTTCTACGGCGTGCAACGCCATCTGGCGGACAGTCCGATCCGCTCCGGCTTCGTGCATATTCCGGCGCTCCCCGAGCAGAGCCTCGATGGCCGACTGCCGACCATGAGCCTGGAGAGCCTGCTGGAAGGCGTGCGCGTCCTCTGCATCAGCGCCATGACCCATCAGCAGGATGTGCGCATCGGCGGTGGCAACATCAGCTAGCCCTTCCGCCGCCACCGCACTCGCTGCTGACCTGGTCATCCCCTTGGCAGCACGTCTCACCCGCCAGCCGGCATGCGTTACAATGCCGGCTTTCCCATTTCTGGCAGGTGGATACGATGACTCCCGAGACACACATCCTGGTGCTGTATACCGGCGGTACGCTGGGCATGGTCGAAAGCGAGCAGGGCCTGGTGCCGGCCGGAGACTTCGATGCGCGTCTGCGAGCAGCGCTGGAGGATCTGCCGCCCAGCCGTCGTGGCCGTCTGCCCGCCTTCACCCTGCGCGAATTCCCGCAACTGATCGACTCCTCCTCGGCGACGCCCGCTGACTGGCAGCAGATCGCGGGCGAGATCGCCGATGCCTATGACAGTTTCGATGGCTTCGTGGTGCTGCAGGGCACCGACACCCTCGCCTGGACGGCGTCAAGCCTCGCCTTCCAGCTCAAGGGCACCGCCCGCCCGGTGATCGTCAGTGGTGCCCAGCTGCCACTGGAGGCCGACGGCAGCGATGCTCTTGCCAATGTCGAACTGGCCCTCACCGCCGCCGCCCAACCGACCCTCAATGAGGTGGTGGTCGCCTTCGGCGGTCAGCTGCTGCGCGGCGTGTGCACCCGCAAGTGGTATACCCAGGATCACCGCGGCTTCACCACTCCCAATGCGCCCCTGCTGGGCGAGTGGGTCGATGACCGTGTGGTGGTCTATCCGGGTCGTCTGATGGATGACCAGGGGCCGGCCTTCGAATTGCCGGATTACGCCTGCCTCGGCCAGGATGCCATCATCCGCCTGCCGCTTTACCCCGGCATCAGCGCCGAGAGCGTACGAGTGCAGTTGCTGCGCAGCGAAGTGAAGGGCGCGGTGCTGGAACTGTGGGGCAGCGGCAATCTGCCGGCGGATGCCGAGCTTCTGGGCGTGCTGGCCGATGCGCGCGGCGAAGGCAAGCTGCTGGCCGGCATCAGCCAGTGTCCGCATGGCCCGGTCAGCATCGGCCACTATGCGGCAGGCGCGGGCCTTGCCACCATCGGGGTACTGTCCGGTGATGACATGACGCTGGAGGCCGCCTTCACCAAGCTGCTGCATCTGGTCGCGCTCAATCAGGATGAGGACTGGCAGCGGGAACGCTTCCTGATGCCATGGGTAGGAGAGCGCGCCAGCGGCCTGCTGTAATCAGATACCGCCGTTAGCTTCATGACAACGAAAAGCCCCGACAGGCATGCCTGTCGGGGCTTTTTCATGCAGTGACTCAAGACTGGCCGACGCGATATCGTCAGCCGCCGCCTCAGCCGGTGTTGCGCAGACCGGCCGAGATACCGGCCATGGTCACCATCAGGGCGCGCGACAGCTCGGCGGAGATGGCGCCATCGGCGTCCCGGTTGCGCTGCAGAAGCTCGGCCTGCAGGCCATGCAGCGGGTCGATGTAGGGGTTGCGCACATCGATGGCCTGACGGATCAACGGCATGTGCTCCAGCAGCGTCTGTTGATCGCGGATCTCCAGCACCACCTTCTCCAGACGCTCGAGACGATCACGCAGCGACTGCCCCAGCTCCTTGAGCGCCGGCTCATCCACCAGACGTTGCTCGTAGTAGGCCGCCGTCGAGAGATCCGCCTTGGACAGCAGCATCTCCAGCATGTCGACATAGGTGGAGAAGAACGGCCAGTCGTTCATCATCTCGCGCAGGATTTCCAGCCCACCCTCTTCCTCGAGCCGATTGGCGAAGGCTTCGCCACTGCCAAGCCACGCCGGCAGCATCAGACGAATCTGGGTCCAGGCGAAGATCCACGGGATCGCCCGCAGCGTCTCGACGCCTCCGTCCTGACGACGCTTGGCCGGGCGTGACCCCAGCGGCAGGCGCGCCAGTGCCGTCTCCGGCGTGACCGAGCGGAAGTAAGGCACGAAGTTCGGGTCCTCGCGCACCACTCCGACATAGGCCTTGTGCGCGACGTCCGCGAGACGATTCATCTCGTCGCGCCATTCCTGACGCGGGGCGGGCGGCGGCAGCAGGCTGGCCTCGAGCACCGCACAGACATAGATCTCCATCGAGCGGCTGGCGATGTCCGGCAGGCCGAACTTGAAGCGGATCATCTCGCCCTGCTCGGTCACGCGCAGGGAACCGGTCACCGAGCCCGGCGGCTGCGAGAGGATCGCCGCATGTGCCGGACCGCCCCCGCGACCCACCGTGCCGCCACGACCATGGAACAGTGTCAGTTCGACGCCGTGCCGCTTGGTGACATCCACCAGCGTCTCCTGGGCACGATACTGTGCCCAGGCCGCCGCCAGCTGGCCGGCATCCTTGGCGGAGTCGGAATAGCCGATCATCACTTCCTGACGATTGCCGGCGTGCTTGCGATAGATCGGCATGCCCAGCAGCGTGTCGATGACCGGGCCGGAGCGATCCAGGTCGTCCAGGGTCTCGAACAGCGGCGCGATGGGCAGGCGCACATCACCGCCCACCTCCTTCATCAGCAGCGCCACCGCCAGTACATCGGAGGCCTGGCCCGCCATCGAGATGATGTAGGTGCCCAGCGCCTCACGGTGTTCACGCGCGATGACCTTGAAGGTATCCAGCACTTCGCGGGTATCGGTGGAGCATTCCCAATGACGCGGGATCAAGGGGCGCTGACCGCCCAGCTCCCTGGCGAGGAATTCACAGCGCTTCTGCTCATCCCACTCGAAGTAGCTGCCCATGCCCAGCGACTGGGTCAGCTCGTCGAGCACCTGGGCGTGGCGCGTACTTTCCTGACGGATGTCGAGCTTGGTGAGAGTCACGCCGAAACAGGCCACGCGGCGCAGCGTGTCGAGCAAGGCGCCATTGGCGATGGTGTCCAGTCCCACGTCACACAGCGAGCGGTAGCAGGCCAGCAGCGGTGCATAGAGCTGCTCACGCGTCTCGATGATGTCGAGCCCCTCGTGACGCTTGCCGTCCAGGCCAGCCTTGGCCCAGTCACGGGTGCTTTCCATGCGCAGGATCAGACGCCGCAGGATCTCGCGGTAAGGTTCCGCCACATCGCCGGCCTCGGCACGCAGCGCCGCGGAGCACTTCCACATGGAGAGCTCGGACTTGAGCTGCTCGAGATCCCGCAGGTAGAGATCCGCCGCCATCCAGCGACCCAGCAGCAGCACGGTGCGGGTGACCCGCGCGGTGACATTCGGGTTGCCATCGCGGTCGCCCCCCATCCAGGAGGCGAAGCGCAGGGGCGCGGCGTCCAGCGGCAGACGCTCGCCGGCCGCCTCCAGCGTCATCTCGTCCAGCTGACGATGGAAGTCAGGCACCGCCTGCCACAGCGAATTCTCGATGGTGGCAAAGCCCCACTTGGCCTCGTCCACCGGGGTCGGGCGCTCGTGACGGATCTCGTCGGTATGCCAGGCCTGGCTGATCAGCTCAGAGAGGCGTGCACGCGCGAGCGTCGCCTGTTCCGGGCGATCACAGGCACCTTCCATCTGGGTCAGGCAGCCTTCGATGGCATCGTACTTCTGGATCAGGGTACGGCGGATGACTTCCGTCGGGTGGGCCGTCAGCACCAGCTCGACGCGCATCGCCGACAGCTCCTCGACGATCTTCTGGGCACTGAAGCCACGCTCACGGATACGCGTGATCAGCTCGCCCAGATCCGGCTGACTGCCGGGACGATAATCCTCGACACGCTTGAAGCGGCCGCGGTAGTGCTGCTCGGCGATGTTGGAAAGATTCAGAAACTGATTGAAGGCGCGGGTGACCGGCAGCAGATCGCTGTCGGGAAGGTCGCGCAGGTAATCGATCAACTCGCGACGGGCCGCGAGGTCGCCTTGCTGGCCTTTCTTGGCCAGGGCGCGGATGCGTTCGATACGCTCGACGAAGTCATCGCCGAGATCGGCCGCGATGGTCTGGCCGAGGTTGTCCCCGAGAATGCGCACATTGTCGCGCAACGATTCATGCAGGTCGTGACTCATGCAACCCTCCTTGGGAGTGACGGTGCCGCCGCGGGAATCATCCCCTGTCATCAGGGGCATTCAATTGACAGATCCATGACGGGCTCGCGGCCCGTCGCAAGCCGTGCGCCATCTGACACGGAGACTGGCACAGAGATCTGACGCATGCCCCAAACGAAAGGCCCGCGGCGCAGCAGACCGGAAAGCAGGACAAGGCACTTGCCCTGATCGCTTACCATCAGCATACGACCGCGGGCCTTGGCTCCACAATCCGACTATCGCGTAAACTTACTACATTTTCTTTCTGCCGCCTGACGACGGCATCACATCACCTGACAAGCGGAGTCACCGCACGCGCGTTCGACGAGCCATCCTCGAGGCTCTCGGACTGACTGGCCGCCCGCTCCCGGCGCTTGGCCTCATCCCAGTGCGCATCCATCTCGGCGAGACTGGCCTCCTTCAGCGAACGCCCCTCTGCCGCAATCGCGGCTTCCACATGACGGAACCGGGACGCGAAACGGGCATTGGTCGCCCGCAGCTGCTGCTCCGGGTCCGCCTTGAGCGTCCGCGCCAGATTGACCACCGCGAACAGCAGATCCCCCACCTCCTCACGCGCATGGGCCTCATCGCCCTCGGCCAGCGCTTCCTCGACCTCGCCGAGTTCCTCGCGGATCTTGTCCAGCACACCGGCAGTGTCCGGCCAGTCAAAGCCCGAACGTGAGGCCTTCTTCGAGAGCTTGGCCGCCCGCGTCAGCGCCGGCAGGCCCAGCGGCACGCCATCCAGCACGCTGACGTCAGCGGCCTGGCTGGCAGATGGCTCGCCGGACTCCTGCTGCTTGAGGGTCTCCCACTGGGCATTCAGCGACCCTGCGTCCACCTCATGCGTGGCGATGCCCTCACGGCGCGAAGCCAGGGTGCCATCCGGGAAGACATGCGGATGGCGGCGCAGCATCTTCTCGGTGAGCACATGAATGACGTCATGGAAGTCGAAACGCTGCTGCTCGCTGGCGATCTGGGCGTAGAACACGCCCTGGAAGAGCAGGTCGCCCAGCTCCGCCGGCAGCTCGTCGAGTACCTCGGCATCTGCCGCGGCCCGCTCGATCACGTCGGCGACTTCATAGGCCTCCTCCAGGGTGTGCGGCACCAGGCTCGCGTAGTCCTGCTTCAGATCCCACGGACAGCCGTACTGCGGGTCACGCAGCACGGCCATCAGAGTCAGCAGGTCCTCAAGGCCATGGCGTCCGGGGGGAGTTGCGGCACTCATGACTTGTTGCCACCGACCCGCAGGCGCTTGACGTCGATGATGTTGGGCAGCTGCTGGATACGTGCGAACACGCGTCCCAGCACATCGAGGTTCTCGACCTCCAGCGTGATCCTGAGCGTGGCGATGTTGTCGAGCTGGTCGGTGCGCGTATTGACCGACAGCACATTGACCTTGTCGCCACTGAGCACATTGGTGACATCGCGCAGGAGCCCCGAGCGGTCCCAGGCCTGGATCTCGATATCCACCGGATACTGGCTGCGTGACCGCTGGCCCCAGTCGACATCGACGATGCGCCGCGGCTCGTCCGAGCGCAGCTGGATCAGGTTAGGGCAGTCCTGACGATGCACCGTCACGCCACGCCCCTGGGTGATGAAGCCGGCGATCTGATCCCCCGGCACCGGATGGCAGCAGTTGGCCATGGTGGTCTTCAGGTTGCCGACCCCCAGCACCATGACGGCGTCCGGCTTCTCCTTGCCCTGCGGCTTGCGCTGACGCAGCAGGCGCTCGAGCTGCTCCTGATCATCGGTGTCGCCGAACAGCTGCTGCGCCTGATGCAGCACCTGGCCGACCCGCAGGTCCCCCGCGCCGATGGCGGCGTACATGTCATCACGCGTCGGATAGTTGACGGCGTTGGCCAGCTTGTCGCGATCAAGGTTCTCCAGCGCCAGACGCGAGAATTCCTTCTCGAGCAGCGCCTTGCCCTCGTCGACGTTCTGATCCCGCGCCTGGAGCTTGAACCAGGTCTGGATCTTGGCGCGAGCGCGCGAGGTGCGCACATAGCCCAGGTTGGGGTTGAGCCAGTCACGACTCGGCCCGCCCTTGGTGGCCGTCAGGATCTCGACCTGCTGGCCGGTCTTGAGCTTGTAGGTCAGCGGCACGATACGGCCGTCAACCTTCGCACCACGACAGCGATGCCCCACCTCGGTGTGCACGCGATAGGCGAAGTCGATGGGCGTGGCGATCTTGGGCAGGTCGATGACGTGCCCTTCCGGCGTGAAGACATAGATGCGATCAGGCGCCACGTCGGAACTCAGGCCCTGACGGATGGACTCCTGTCCCCCGCTCTCGCCGACCTCGTCCTGCCATTCGAGCACCTGACGCAACCAGGCGATCTTGTCCTCGTAGCTGCGACTCTTGTGGCCGACGTCGTGGCCCTTGTAACGCCAGTGGGCACACACGCCCAGCTCCGCCTCCTCGTGCATGTCGAAGGTGCGGATCTGGATCTCGATGACCTTGTTGCTGGGCCCGACCACTGCGGTGTGCAGCGACTGATAGCCATTCTTCTTCGGATTGGCGATGTAGTCATCGAACTCGTGAGGCACGTGGTGCCAGCGCGAGTGGACGATGCCCAATGCCGTATAGCAGTCACTGACGGTGCCGACGAGAATCCGCACCGCACGCACGTCATACACCTGCGAGAAGGCGATGCGCTTGATCTTCATCTTCCGCCAGATGGAGTAGATGTGCTTGGCGCGGCCGGCGACATCGAAGTGCTTGATGCCCTGATCGCGCATCAGACTGCGCATCTCGACCAGCAGATCGGCGATGTAATGCTCACGCTCCAGACGCTTCTCGGCCAGCTGCTTGGCGATGTTCTTGTACTCGGTCTCCTCGCGGTAGCGGAAGGACAGATCCTCCAGCTCCCACTTGAGCTGACCGATGCCAAGACGGTGAGCCAGCGGGCCATAGATGTCGAAGACCTCATTGGCGACCCGCATGCGCTTCTCGCGCGGCGCATCCTTGACGTGACGCAGGGCGACGGTGCGCTCGGCGATCTTGATCAGCGCGATGCGCACGTCATCGATCATCGACACCAGCATCTTGCGCAGGTTGTCCTGTTGATCGTGCTGCGCCATGCCATGACTGGGCGCCTGCAACTGACTGATGGCGGCCATGTTGAGCACGCCCTCGATCAGGCGTGCCACCTCGGCACCGAAGTGCTTGTCGATGGCCTCAAGCCCCAGGTGCCCCTCACGCACCGCGCGATAGAGCACTGCCGCCACCAGCGCAGGCTGGTCGAGTTTCAGCTCCGAGAGGATATCCGCCATCTCGAGACTGAAGCGGAAACTGACCAGCGGCTCACGCCAGGGCTTGTCGCCACGCGCATCCGCCTCACGCGCCACCTTCAATGCGACTTCACAGGCTCGCACCATGACCTCGGCATTCACCGACGGGACTTCCTCGCGCAGTCGCGCGACCCACACCGGGATGTCCACACCACCGCTATCGGTCAGCGGCTGATCTTCGCGCACCTTGACCATGACCCTATGTCCTTGAATATCTTGCCATCTTGATGACAGCGCCCGGGGGCGCCGTCTCAGTCTTCCATCCGCTCCAGCAGCAGCATCGATTCCAGATGTGCCGTGTGAACGAACATGTCCGCCATCAGCGCACGCGTGACACGATAGCCGGCGTCGGTGAGCATCTTCACGTCACGCATCAACGTGGTCGGGTCACAGGCGATGTACAGCACCCGTGCGGGTGCATGGGAGACCTTCCCGGCATGCAGGTGACGTGCCAGCTCATCGCATAGAGGCTGAGCGCCATCGCGCGGCGGGTCCAGTACCAGAAGGTCGATACCCTCGAGTGATGGCAGCGCGCGACTGAGGTCGGCGCGTCGAGCACTCACCTGAGGCAGCGCGTTGTGCTCGGCATTGGCGATCAGCTGATCCACCATGCCCTGGCTGCCTTCGATGCCGGTTACCTTCGCGGCCCCCGCTGCCGCCACGGCCAGCGTGAGATTGCCGACTCCGGCATAGAGGTCCATGACCGCAAGGCCACTGACGTCGCCCAGCCAGTCCAGCGCCGTATCCACCAGGCGCTGATTGAGCGCGGCATTGACCTGCACGAAGTCACCCGGCGAGAAGGCGAGACGCAGTGTCCGCTCGCCGACGCGCACGGAGTAGGCGGCGTCCGGCGTGCCGGCCAGCCATTCCAGCACCACCGGATCACGCCCGACTCGCCAGCCGACCACCAGCCCATGCTGTTCGGCAAAGGCCTGCCAGCGCTCGGCATCACGCGGCACGGCCTTGAGCTGTCGAATCACCAGGATGACCTGGTCATCCGCGGCCGTCAGCTCCAGATGCCCCAGACGCTTGGGCGCTTCCAGCGTATTGATCAGCTCGCGCAGCGGCGTGATCAGTCGATCCAGCGCCGGCACCAGCACGCTGCAGCTCTGGATATCCACCAGCTGATTGCTGCCACGGCCGCGGAAGCCCAGCTGGATCTCGCCGCTGTCCGTGACGCGCACCCCGAGGCGTGCACGCCGACGATAACGATGCTCGTCCTCGCCCAGTGGCTGGATATCCGCCAGCGCCACGCCATTGCGCTGTGCATGCTCACTGAGCACCTGCACCTTGTGGGTGCGCTGGGCCGGCAATGCCATGTGCTGGAGATCACAACCACCACAGGTGCCGAAGTGCGCACACGGCGGCGTCACGCGACTCTCGGCAGCATTGTCCCGCGAGCGCACATGCGCCTCGTTGAAGCGCTTGTGGGTTCGGTGGATGGCCAGCGTGACCCGCTCACCGGGCAAGGCCTGGTCGATGAACTGGGTCTTGCCGTTCTCGTCATGCGCGACGCCTCGCCCATCATGCGCCAGACGTTCCACCGTCAGCCATTGGCTGTCGGCATCACTGACGTTGCGCGTCTCGCGACTGGCCACTTCCTTCTCACGACGCGTCGGTTTGCGCGCTGGGCGTTTCTGTCCGAGCAGTGCCATCAGAGGTCATCTCCGTGGGTGTAGAGGCCGGTCGACAGATAGCGGTCGCCACGGTCACAGACGATGAATACGATCACCGCGTTCTCGACCTGCTCCGCCACCGTGAGCGCCCCTGCCAGGGCGCCGCCGGAGGACACGCCCGCCAGAATGCCTTCCTCACGCGCCAGACGGCGCATGCAGACTTCGGCGTCCCGCTGAGCGATATCCAGGGTGCGGTCGATGCGCGAGGCATCGAAGATGCGCGGCAGATAGGCCTCGGGCCAACGACGGATGCCGGCGATGCTGGCGCCGTCCGCCGGTTGCAGTCCCACGATCTCGATGGCGGGATTCTGCTCCTTGAGATAGCGCGAGGTACCCATGATGGTGCCGGTCGTGCCCATGGAGGAGACGAAATGCGTGATGCGTCCCTGAGTCTGTTGCCAGAGTTCCGGTCCGGTGGTGCGGTAGTGCGCCAGGGGATTGTCCTGATTGGCGAACTGATCAAGGGCCTTGCCCTCGCCACGCGCGATCATCCCATCGGCGATGTCCCGCGCGTGCTCCATGTTGTCTGCCTCGATCAGCGTCGCGCCATACGCGCCCATGGCCTGCTTGCGCTCGCTGGAGGCAGTGGAGGGCATCACCAGCACCATGCGGTAGCCCTTGATGGCCGCGACCATCGCCAGCGCGATGCCGGTGTTGCCGGAGGTGGCTTCCACCAGGGTGTCACCGGGCTGGATCTCGCCACGGGCCTCGGCTTCATTGAACATCGAAAGCGCCGGACGATCCTTCACGGAACCCGCGGGATTGTGGCCTTCCAGCTTGGCCAGCAAGACGTTGTTGCGACCGGCGGTGATACGCGTCAGGCGTACCAACGGCGTATTGCCGACGACATCGGCAAGACTGGGGAATTCAGTCGCGGCAAGATCCGCGGGGTCACTGACATGAGACATGAGGGGCAGACTCCAAGGACGCGCCCGGATACTCCGATGCTGACCGTCAGGAGGCAGCATCGAGACCTGAGACAATCGGGGCCACGTCGGGGGTGTAGAAGATGTGCGCAGTATATCGCTCCCGCCACCTCCCTGTCAGGGCGCGAACCATCGCATCACTGCAGTCTGGAAGGTATGCTTGAGCCTGGCTTTCGCACGCCGCTCGTCGCTGGCGGCTGTGCGGGCCTTGCACGCAGGCCCTCGGACACGTCACCTCCGGAAGGTGCGGCGCTGCAACCCTGTTTTCCTCTTCCTGCGGCATCCGAGTCTCTGGCTCGCTGCCCCGTCGCGATGGACTGCCATGCTGCTTAGAACCCGCTTTCAGCTCGCGTTGCTTCTGCTGCCGCTTGCCACGAGCCTGCTGTTCAGCCTCTATGTGGTGGATCGTGAGATCAGTCGTGAACGCACCGCCATGATGCAGCGTCTGCAGGCCAGTGTGCAGGCGATCATGCCCGGGCTTGCCAATGCCGCCCTGGAAGCCGACGACCAGCGTCTGCATGAACTGGCACAGATGCTCATCGATCAACGCGACGTGCGAGGGTTGACGCTGCGCACCCCCGAGGGTGGCACCCTGCTTCACATGGGGCCGAGCCAACGTCCACAGACAAGCTCGCTGCTGGAAAGCGACGCCTATCCGCAAGCCCCCGACGCGCTGGTGCTGGTGACACCGGTGATCGACCCATGGCGGGAGGCACGACGCGGAGACCGCATCTCCTGGCTGATTCTCGAGGCCTCCGATACCCGTATCGTGCTGCACCGCTATCAGCTGCTGGTCGGCTATGGGCTGGCCAATCTGGTCTTCGGACTGGCACTGCTGCTGTTCGCCTACCATGCCTCACGTCGCATGCTGCAGCCCTTCCATGACCTTGGCGAAGCCATGACCCGCCTCGCGCGCGGCGAGACTCACCAGCGTCTGCCGGTGCAGGGGAATGACGACATGAGCGAGCTGGCCGAGCACTACAATCTCAGCGTCGAGCAGCTCAAGCGCGCGCGGGAAGACATGCAGGACCAGATCGACCAGACGACGCGTGACCTGCACGAATCGATGGAAACCGTCGAGATCAAGAACATCGAACTGGACATGGCCCGCCGCAAGGCGCTGGAAGCCAACCGCATCAAGTCGGAATTCCTCGCCAACATGAGCCATGAGATCCGCACGCCGCTCAATGGCATCATCGGCTTCAGCAACCTGCTGGGGCGCAGTGACCTGGACAACCGCCAGCGCGACTGGCTGGGCCACATGCAGAACGCCTCCTCCTCGCTGATGTCATTGATCAATGACATCCTGGACTTCTCCAAGATCGAGGCCGGCAAGCTCGAGCTCGAGAAGGTCCAGATGGACATCGAGCCGCTCATCGAGGAAGTGCTGGCGATGCACGCCCCGGAAGCGCATCGCAAGCATCTGCACCTGCTGGGGCTGGTCTACGATGACGTGCCACAACGCTTCGAGGGTGACCCGCTGCGCATCAAGCAGGTAGTCACCAATCTGGTGGCCAATGCGGTCAAGTTCACCGAGCAGGGCGAAGTCATCGTCCGCGTGATGGTGGATGACCTTTCCGGCAGCAGCACCCGCCTGAAGATTGCCGTGGCCGATACCGGCATCGGCATGGACAGTGCGCAACGCAACCGCCTGTTCCAGGCCTTCTCCCAGGGTGACCCGTCCCGCGCCCGCCAGTTCGGCGGCACCGGCCTGGGCTTGATGATCTCGAAGCGCCTGGTGGAGCAGATGGGTGGCGAGATCCAGGTCGAAAGCCTGCCCGGTCATGGCTCCACCTTCCTGTTCAGCGTGCCGGTGGCCGTCAGCAGCATCGAGGAGCGCCCGCGCGAGATCGTCTTCGATCATCAGCGCATCTGCCTCATCGAGCCACACCCGGCCACGCGCCGCGCCCTGAGCTACCTGCTCTCGCGCTGGTCGCTGGACCTCGTCGGCATCGAGGAGCAGCCTGATCTCGTGGTAGTCGCCCTGGAAAGCCGTGACCTGAAGCGGCTGGAGGAATGGAGTCAGCGCCTCAAGCACCTGCCGTGTCGCGTGCTGTGTCTGCTGAATGCGCCACTGCCGGCCAATATCGAGGACCTGCAGCAATACGGGATCGACGAACTGCTCAGCAAGCCGGTCACACGCCTGCAGATGCGCCACAAGCTGGCCAACCTGCTGCATTCACCGCGGCGTGACACACCACGCCTCCAGGAGCTGCCGGCCTTCACGCCGCTGGAGGATGGCACCACGGCCGGGCGGCTGACGCCTGATCTTTCCGCTCCGCTCCCGGAGCGCTCGCCGGCATCGCCGCGGGCCCCCGAGGCGCCGCCTGCCTCCCCCATGCCTGACGGGCTGCCTCAGGCTGCCACGCCTGCGGAGACGCCGAACATGACGCGCAAGTGCGTGATGGTCGTCGATGACAACCCCTCCAATCGCCTGCTGGCCGAGGAACTTCTCACCGACATGGGACTGGATACCCTGGCCGCCCAGAGTGGCGAGGAAGCGTTGGCCCTGGCACAGCAGCAGCCGGTGGATGCGGTACTGATGGATATCCAGATGCCGGGCATGAACGGCCTGGAAGCCACCAAGGCTCTGCGCCATCAACAGCGCATGCGCCATGAGCACCTTCCCGTCATCGCGTTGACCGCGCACGCCCTGGCACACGAGCGCCGGGAGCTGCTGGCCGAGGGCATGGATGACTACCTCATCAAGCCGGTCGACGAGCACCTGCTGGCCAACATGCTGAGCCGTCACCTTGGCATCACGCTCAGCGTGCCGAAGACCCCGCCACACGACACGGCCCCCGCCTTCTCCCCCCTCTCCAGTGCCACTGACGCGGGCAGTATCGAGCGTGGCAAGCGCCCCGAGGGTGCACCTCCCATGCCCGCCGCATTCGAGGGACTGAGCGAGCAGGATGGCGAACTGCCCATCGTCGACATGGCACTGGGCATCGAGATGGCCGGCGGGCGCAAGGCGCTGGCCCTGGAGATGCTGGGACTGCTGATCAAGAGCCTGCCGGAGAGTGAGGTCACCATCCGCAGGGCCTGGGCGGTACAGGATGGCGAGGCCATGCTCGATGGGGTGCACTATCTGAATGGCGCCTGCCGCTACTGTGGCGTGCCGCGCCTGGCACTGCTGGTCGAGGCGCTGGAGACACGCCTGCGGGTCAGTGGCCTGGATCAGCTGGAGGACGACGTCGCCGCGCTGTTCGATGCCATCGCAAGCCTTGCCCAGTGGGCGCAGAGCGAGGAAGCCACCTTGCTCCTGGCAGAGTCGCGCCCCGACGCCTCGGACCGCGAGCGCTGAGCGAGAGCGCTGGTCGAGAGCACTGATGACGGCACCCGCTCTTCGCCACCCCTTTTTCTCTTCCCTTTTCCGCCCCCTCCTCACCATCCCTTTGCCGACAACGACAACGCCACCCTGGCCGCAAGGCGAGGGTGGCGTTGTCATGTCCAGCACTTGTCAGCGGTCAGCGGATGCTCAGCGCTCCAGCACCACGAAGGCGATGGCCTGATCACGCTCATCACTGATCGACAGATGCAGATGACGAATCCCGGCACGTGCAGTCAGCGCTTCCGCCTCATCTGACAGCACGAAGGACGGCTTGCCCAACGCATCGTTCACCACCTGGATCTGGGTGAAACGCATGCCCTGGCGCAGCCCGGTGCCCAGCGCCTTGACGAAGGCTTCCTTGGCCGCGAAACGCTTGGCCAGAAAAGCCGCCGGCTGGGGGTGATCCGCGAAGCGTGCCAGCTCCTGCGCTCCGAGCAGACGCCGAGCGAAGCGCTCTCCGTGACGTGCCATGCCGGCCTCGAAACGCTCGATTCGCGCGATGTCCGTGCCTATCCCGACGATCATCCGCAGCAGCCTGACCCTTGCACGTGCTCATGATCCTCATCGTGCTCATGGTCATGGTCGTGTGCATCCAGCGCTGCCATCAGCCCCGCTTCCTGTCCGGCGATGCACAGGCGCTTCATCTCGATGACGGCCTCCTTGAGGCCGACGAACATGGCACGCGCGATGATCGCATGGCCGATGTTCAACTCGTTCAGCCCCGAGATGCCCGCGATGGCCTCGACGTTGTGATAGTTGAGACCATGCCCGGCATTGACGATCAGGCCCAGCTCGTTGGCGAGCTCGGCTGCAGCCGCGATGCGCTCGAATTCGACACGCGCCGCTTCACCGCTGGCATCCGCGTAGGCACCGGTGTGAAGCTCGACGACTGGCGCCCCGGCCTCGAAGGCGGCCCGAATCTGCTCAGGCTCCGGGTCGATGAACAGCGAGACTTCACAGCCCGCCGTCGCGAGACGCTCACAGGCCGCGCGAATGCGTTCCAGATCCCCGGCGACATCCAGACCACCCTCGGTGGTCAGTTCCTCGCGCTTCTCCGGCACCAGGCAGACATTGGCCGGACGCACTTCCTCGGCCAGCGCCAGCATCTCGTCACTGACGGCCATCTCGAGATTCATGCGCGTATTGAGCACCTCGGCCAGAAGACGCACGTCGCGCTCCTGGATATGGCGACGGTCTTCACGCAGGTGCACGGTGATGCCATCGGCACCGGCTTCCTCCGCGACCAGCGCGGCCTGGACCGGGTCCGGATAACGGGTGCCACGCGCCTGGCGCAGAGTGGCGATGTGGTCAATATTGACCCCGAGCAGGATACGCAGCGGGTGCATGATCAGCTCCTAGCGATGGAGATGGAAAATAGGCATGGCAACAGGTGCCATGACGAAGACAGCTTGCATGACGACAGGATACGATCTGCAGGCAAGGCCCGCATCATCCCGTCTGACGACTTTCACGTCGCCGGGCGGTCAGCTGACGCATCAGTTCACGCGAGCGCAGCGGACGCTCTCCCAACAATGGCGCCAGGGCGCGCCGCGCCAGCCATAGACTCTCGCGCGACAGGCCGGCGTGCCCCCAGTCCTCACTGGCCAGCAGCTTCAAGGCACGCCCCTCGATACCTGCTGCCCCCTCGGGTTGGGCGCGAAAACGCCGCTCGCTGGCGACATAGTCGTAGCGCACGTCGGGCATCAGAGGGGCATCCTCCAGCGTACGAAACTGCGGCAATTGCTCAAGGGCTTCCAGCAGGGTGTATTCCAGTCGCCTGAGCGCCGGGGCGCGACGAGCAGGCAGCGCCACGTCATCCAGGGTCAGCGAATAGAGCGCGAACAGCTCCGGTACCGGCATTTCCACCGGCAAGGTGCGCGTCAATAGCTCATTGGCATAGAAGCCACACAGAAGCCCCTCCCCCGCCAGCAGACTGGCGCTGCCGCCGGTCTCCATCAGGTTGAGCGTCTTGAGATCGCTTTCCCCGCGCCAGGTGACGTGCAGGGGAGTGAACGGCTGCAGTCGCGCCCGCGACTTGCTGCCCGGACGCTGGACACCGCGTGCCACCGCGCGCACCCGACCATGCTCGAGGGTCAACAACTCGATGATGGCACTGGTTTCACGATACGGCTTGCGATGCAGCAGGAAGGCCGGTTGCGGCGTCATCGGACAGGCTCACGACAGAGAGGGCTTGCGGACAGGGAAGATGGCATCCGGCAGAGGCGAACGCCGAGCATCAGGCGATGCTCGACTGATGAGGCCACCCGTGGGGGGGGGGGGGGGGGGGGGGGGGGGGGC